>CAKZMG010000324.1 GCA_937128235.1 uncultured Verrucomicrobiales bacterium | reverse complement strand
AACGTTCAAATGGAAGTTGAGCTCATCACTAAGATCGCGATGGAGAAGCGCATGCGCTTTGCTATCCGTGAAGGTGGCCGCACAGTAGGTGCTGGACGCGTAGCTGATATCCACGATTAATTCCTAAATTAATCTAAAATTCAAAAAGCAATACACTTTTTTAATGCGCTAGGTTTCAGCACATTACGCTGTTGAAAACTGGATTTCGAGGGTGCTTCAAGTTTTAAAGCTTGAAGTACCCTTAAATCGCATTAAAAGAACTGCCCCACTCAGTAGGTATTCCACCCACTAAGCGGCAAAAAAGAAACAACAAGGAGTAGTAAAATATAGTAACAAACAGGGTTGTAGCTCAATTGGTAGAGTAGTGGTCTCCAAAACCATTGGTTGAGAGTTCGAGTCTCTCCGGCCCTGCCACTCCTTACATTTCACTAAAAATTAACAACAGAACATGTTTCAGAAGATTTCAACATTCATAGGTGAAGTAAGAGGCGAACTCCGTAAGGCTTCATGGCCATGGGATCCAGATCCGAAAGCCAAAGGTCTCAAGAAATACAAAGAGCTCGTGGACTCCACTGTGGTAGTCATGATCGCTATTGTGCTTCTCGCCGGCTTTGTTGCAGTCTCTGATCTTCTTCTCTCTGAGGCAATCAAGTTCATCTCAACAAGCTTCTAGTCACTTGCGAGATTTACTGCCCCACAAATTTCATCTCTAATTTCATCTAACGATAATCTAACACACTCAGATGCCAAAAATTCCACCACCAAACAAGCAATGGTATGTAGTCCACGTTCTCTCAGGTCAAGAGCAGCGCGTGCGTGACCGTATCTTGCGCATGGTAGAAGCAGAAGAAATGGGCGACTTCATCTATGAAGTACTCGTCCCTCAAGAACTCGTATCAGCAGTAGGTAAAGGTGGCCAGAAAACTGAAAGAAAGAAGAAATTCTACCCTGGTTACATCATCGTAAACATGAACCTCTACACTGAGGACAATCAACTCGTCGAAAACACATGGTACTTCATCAAGGAAACAGACGGAATCATCGGATTCGCTGGAACCAAGAATGAGCCCATCCCCATGCGCCAACGCGAAGTGGATGCCATGCTCGCCCAGATCAAGGAGCGTGAAGAAAATATCCGCCCAGCCATCGCATTCGAAGTAGGAGACGAAGTTATCGTTTCTGACGGTCCATTCCAGAGCCAGACAGGCATCGTGGAAGAGATTGATGAAGAGAAAGGAAAACTACGCGTATCAGTAACTATCTTTGGACGCGCCACACCAGTAGAACTCGAATTTTGGCAAGTTGAAGCTAGTGAATAACCACCCACATTTAATTGCCCACAAACCTCACCCACTCACCCATGTCGCCGCTGAATAGCGGAATCATTAACCACAACAAACAATAACATCTAACTATTAGCAACATTATGGCTAAAGAAGTAAAACAAATTCTAAAACTCCAGATCCAAGCTGGACAAGCTAATCCATCACCACCAGTAGGACCAGCACTCGGTCAGGCAGGTGTGAACATCATGGCATTCTGTAAGGACTTCAACGCGCAAACACAAGCAAAAGCAGGAGATCTTCTCCCAGTTGAAATCACAGTATTCAAGGACAGCTCATTCACCTTCATCACCAAGCAGCCACCAGCAGCAGTTCTTCTCAAGAAAGCAGCTAAAATCAAATCTGGTTCTGGTGAGCCAAACAAGGTAAAGGTAGCTAAGCTCACCAAAGCACAGCTCCTAGAAGTAGCAGCCATCAAGATGCCTGACCTCAATGCTAACGACGAAGATGCAGCTTGCAGAATCCTAGCAGGAACATGCCGCCAAATGGGCATCACTGTCGAAGGTCTCTAATTCTCTGAATTAACTACAACCTAAAATTTCAAAAGACGTATCTACGGATACGTCTTTTTTGTGTAATATGTTGCCCTATCATAAACTCGTACTAACCAACCATCCTTTTGAAGATGGAGAGCAGATCTTATCATTCTCCATCAATCAGAAAATATTTCGTCCCTTTGGATACCTCTTGGACTCTACCTTTAACGAGGAAAGCAATGATAACTATTCTTACACAGAGGGAACAGAAACTACAGTCTATTACATCCCAGAGAGAAAAGGTAACATCGACCTCGAATGGCTTAAATCTACAGGACCTAAAAGCCCAGCAGAACTGATCAAATGGACTAACCTGTGCCTAAAGGAATACAAGAAAAGCATAGCAGATAATTCTTTTAATAATGAATTAGATGACTTCGATAGCCGAATCTTAGAGAGCATCGCAGAATTTGAGCTAGAAAAACGTTTCAACAAGACCAAACAGCAACTATTGGATATTGTAGCAACTGATGGCATCTACCCATTCCTTCACATTGATGAAATCATTATCAATCAAAAGAAATGTTTGTTTCAAATCTGCTGCAATAGCGAAATAGAAGCCTATTTTATAAATTACGACTTCGGCATCTACAAAACTGCAAACTCAATAGAATATGCCGCACCTCAGGTCTCAGTCCCTGAATGGTAATACTCAACCCACCTCAGTATGCCGTAAGTCCAGCACTCTGGTTTCATTAGCGAATGGATCATGAAAATAGATAAGAACATGCCGCTTCAGTATTTTAAGCTGGATCGGTTTACCTTTGTTATCTAACTCGTAATGATCGCCTGGAGTCGCCGGGTAGCGTTGTAGCTTTTTTAGAAAATCGAGCACATGCGAGCTATCTTGCATGCGCTTGATCGCTCGTTCAGCGTCTTTATGAAGGATCATCTTAAATGACACCTAAGTCTTTGCCCGCCTTAATGAAGGCTTCTATTCCTTTATCTAGCTGTTCCTTCGTGTGAGCCGCACTGATCTGAGTCCGGATTCTCGCCGTATTATGCGGCACTACTGGGTAGAAGAAACCGATGGCAAATACACCATAGTCTAACAGCTTTTGTGAAAACTTCTGCGAGAGAGCTGCATCTTCTAACATCACCGGTGAAATAGGGTGATCATCCCCAGCGATCGTGAAGCCAGTTGACGCCATATTATCGCGGAAATAGCGGGTATTTTCCTTCACCTTATCCGCATATTCTGTGGACTCTTCTAGCATATCGAAGACCTCCATAGAGGCTGCCGCAATCACTGGAGCTACGGAATTTGAAAACAAATAGGGCCTTGAACGCTGACGTAGTAGATCAACCACTTCTTTCTTTCCAGAAGTATAACCACCAGATGCACCTCCGAGCGCCTTACCAAGCGTTCCTGTAGTGATGTCTATTTTACCAAACAGCCCACAGTGCTCATGTGTTCCCCTACCCCGCTCTCCGAGGAATCCTGTGGAGTGACAATCATCGAAATGAACAATCGCATTGTACTTTTCAGCCAGCTCATGCACTTTATCGAGTTGGCAGATAATGCCGTCCATTGAGAAAACTCCATCAGTGGTGATCAGCTTGAACCTCGCTCCCGCTTCATCAGCCTCTTTTAATTTAGCCTCCAGATCCGCCATGTCATTATTCGCATAACGGAAGCGTTTTGCTTTACAGAGACGCACTCCATCGATGATTGAAGCGTGATTTAGGCTATCAGAAATAACGGCATCCTCAGCAGTAAGAAGAACTTCAAACAATCCACCATTCGCATCAAAGCAAGACGGGTAGAGGATGGTGTCTTCAGTTCCTAGGTAGTGTGAAATTTTTTCCTCAAGCTCGCGGTGCAGCGTCTGAGTGCCACAGATAAATCTAACAGAAGCCATACCAAATCCCCACTTTTTAGCAGCGGCAGAAGCCGCCTCTACCACACGCGGATGATCTGCTAGCCCTAGGTAGTTATTCGCACACATATTAATCACTTCAGAACCATCCTGTAGGGTAACAGTCGAGTTCTGGGTGGAGGAAATATAGCGCTCACTCTTGAAGAGCCCAGCGTCTTTGATCTCTGAAATGGTGCTGTCTAAGTGGTCTTGAAATTCTGATGGATACATGACCTCAATAAAGCCAATTCATGACCACTTGTGAAGCCGAAACGAAAAATTTTTACTTAGTAGGCGGAAGCACGAGCAGAGCATTCGTCATGCAGAATGCCTCACCTGCATCCATGCTCTTCTTAGCATGTCCCTCACCCCAAGAGTCAGTGTAAATCAACTCTTTCTTCTTATCGTTATAACCTATAATCAATCGCATGTGTCCACCTCTAGCTTGAGGCAGCCCTTTTTCTGCAAAGAGCCCTAACTGCAAACACCAACCCACTGGAATCCCTTGGTCGATATATTCCTTAATCTTATTCCTAAATCTTGAATAAGAACTCTTCTTCATCATCACTTCACGAAACGCCTTAGGATCACACTTGTAAATAAAGTAGTCAAAACTCAGCACATAACCATGTGGAATACGCGCGTATTCCTTTTCTCCTTTAATCGGAATCCCTTTCGTCCCCTTCTTCTTCGCGAGCTGTTGATAAGAATTAATATCTCGCATCATTTCCTTCACTCCGCTCTCATATTTTTTGCTATAAGGATCGCCATCACTCATCCCCTTTGGATACTCATAGAGAATGTTTACACGTGAGTTCAAGCTACTTGTCACCTTCTTCAGAGAACCCACCATTTCAGGAAGCGTTGTGCCGCCACGGGCACTGGAGCCAGCCAGCTGAGCTATCTCATGCTGATCAGTGGTTCTACCGTAATATTGATAAATTCTAGCCGCTGATGCACAGGCACAGTATCCCTTTTTGCCTTGATCTACCATGGGAATGTTATCGATATACACATCCCCTGTCTTTTTATCTTTCACTACATTTGCCCTTAGCGATGTCCGACTAGCGGTAGTCTCTCGCCGATTAGCTGTGCTAGTTGACATTACTCTAAATCTTAAAAACTCAGGCATTCCTTTAGCTGAAGCAGATTTTTCTAACCGATAAGAAGTCCCCTCAGATTTCCAACTAATGCGGGTTAAATTCACAGTCCCTTTGTTTTCTTCCGTTCTAGGCTTACTTGAAAGTTTTTCAGAAATTTTATTCTTTAGATTACTCACAAGTTTCTCAAAATGAACAGCAGACATTGCTCCATCATCTCCCTTATTATAGAAAGAAATCGACATTCCTTTCAGCTCCTTGCCGTCATTGGAAATAATAACAGCCTCTCCCGCTTTGATCCCTAACATCTTAAATCCAGCACCCTCTGAGCGAAGTCCCTTTTTAGCAGATGACTGCCACGCGAAGTTAAATTTCTTGTTTGCAGGATTTTTTTCAAAGTCCGCAATCTTGATTTCCCATAAATTATCCGCAAAAACAAAGGTGCTTATTTCTACTGGTTTAGCTTCTTTCTTCTGAAATCTCCGCTGTGCATCAGCTACTTCCGTAACTCCGCAAAACAATATTCCACACACACACAAGTTGATAATAGTTAAATTCTCCATATCGTTATCTTATAAACGTAACTATTAGCTATATTCATTCATTTGTATAGAAAAAATATTATTGAACGAATACTAACTATGCGTGTCTGTTACTACAAGAATCAGGAATTCTAATCAAAATAACTCATTAATTATAATTCATTTTATAAAAGATAGGTCATTGCATAGAAATTCCAGTTTTTTTCATATGTTATTTGGGGATTTGTGTGTGTGCCGTAAGGCTACGTTTCCTCAGGATAGGCGACACAGGAGTTGTTCCCTGTCTCTCCCAAGGAAGGGTAAGCCGTGGTTTCATCTCCGCGGCTTACCTTACTTTCATAAACCTACCAGACCCCCTGCTCCTTCAGCTGCTTCGTAGCAGCCTCAGCCCAGCCTCTATTAGCTGCTGGTGACGCCGGTGAGGGGTGGAGAATTTTGCCTATTTTGCCCTTATATGCTGGCATATGCTCCTCGATGGTCGCCTTGAGCTGCTTCTCCGCAAATGCTCCCACGCCAATCAAAAATTCTGGACTCATTTCCTTAATGATCTGCGCAAGATGCCAACGGCACGCCACATCCACTGGCTCAGACTCCGCTCGGGGTAATTTATCTGGAGTGATGTTTCTCCCCGTCTCTCCCATCCACACTAGTGGACAAAAATTAGTCACATAGTGCTCTGTAAAGAAATCATTGGGGTCTGGATAAAGGTCAGAAAACAGTCCCCATAATCGTTTCCCACTCACCTCAGATCTCGGACAGCCAAAACCCTGGATCGGGCGCTTGGGATGCTCATTCTCTGGAGCCGCAACGAGTGTGCTTATCCCCATCCAGTCAGCCACGGCAGAAATTTCACCAAAGGGAACCCCAGTCTGAGCCATGCCCCAAGGTCCAGGGTTCATGCCTAAGAACAGCACGCGCTTCTTACCAGTAGCAAACTTTTCTAGATAAATCTGATGAGGCTCCCAAGCATACACCAAGGGATTATAGGTGTGTGTAACGGGAGGGGAGAAACTCAAGCCACTGAGTTCTTTGATAAGTCTTTTTGCTGCTTTCTGAAGTTTTTCTGACATGCTTATTTTAGGCTATACTAAATATACCCTCTATTAAACACGAAAAACATATGGGAGCTTCTGGCAACCTGCTTTATGACAGATACGCAGGAAAAATTTTCATTTTAAAGGCGGAAAAAGAAAATTTTAACAAGTAGATGGTATAAATGAGGTTGCCAGAAGTTCCCTTATCCGCGCTTGCGTCTGAAAATTCCTACTGATGCTGCAAGCCCAAGTAACAGTGTGGATGAAGGCTCTGGAATTTTATCTGGAAGAACCGTTGAAGCTAGATCATAAAAATCTCCAGCCACTGCTACTGTTGCTCCAGGAGTTCCTGTCTGCTTGTCTATCACCACGTATTCGTTTGATTCAAATTGATTCGCAAAAATTGCATTTTCAATCGCATTGTATGCGATCTGATACGCGCGTGCATTTGCGGTATTATTCTGATCTATCACCGTGACTTGTTTATTCGCCTCATTGAGATCAATACTCCAGAAGTAAGCTCCATCTCCGAAATTACCATTCACAGATGTGCTACTACCATAGAGAATCCCAGTAGAACTATCCACTGCTATATCCCCAAAATCCCCAAAGGATACCCAGCCAGCCGGGAGCTGAACATTTAGCTCAGAGTGAGAGACGATATTGAGACCATCTGCTGAGAAATTCACTGCGTAGATGTCTGTAGCTTGCTGAGGAATAGCACCTGGGGTATTTTCGGGTTTCTCTGGAGAATAATAGTAGGTTCCATTATAGAAATCTGCACCACCACTGAGAGCAAAACCATCCGGCATTCCATGATTCGTTAAATCTGCAATCAGCACATTACTAGCGCTCGAAGTATCGTAAGCATAGAGATTTGTCCCGTAATGATCACCGTAGTAGTAAACGTCTGCTGCAGTATTATATGCCAATGAATTTGGCACCACTGCTGCGTTTGCTATCTTCTGAGTGGCTCCAGCAGATGTGATGTGATAGATGGAATTTGCATCAAGCGTTCCATATCCATGTTCCCCAGTTACCCCAAAGGTGTTGGAAAAAGCGATTGAGCTTGTTGCTAGGAGGAGTGATAAAATCGTTTTTGAATACATAATGTTATAATATTAGTTTAATAGTCGATTAGTTTTTTGTAATTAACTTGTTTTACTTACGTCTCGATCTCCCATCAGTCAATAATTTTTAAAAGTTAAGTGACAACACCTAATCAAATAAACGGTAATTTTAAATTTTCAATCTCTCCTTCTCACCGATATAGTGGCACCACTTCGCACTTGCATTTTCTATTTGCTAGGGCATGACTACCTACATGCATCAAGAAATCATACTCGAACGCGAAGTAGAAGCCGTACAGATACCAAGCGGAGACTCCATCACCCTACCACAAGGCACACCAGTAATGATCACGCAGACCCTCGGTGGCACCTACACCGTGGCTACGCAGGCTGGTTTAGCTAGAATTTCTTCTAAGGATGTAGATGCTCTCGGCATAGATCCTAATGAACAAGCAGAGAAAACTGCACAGTCTGAAGCTCTCAAAGACGCACCGCTCGAAGACCAAGTCTGGGCTGCTCTCAAAGAAGTCTATGATCCTGAAATTCCAGTAGATATCGTGAACCTCGGACTCGTCTATGATTGTATTCTAGAAGAAGCTGACAGCGGCAAGACTAAGGTGAATGTGAAAATGACCCTCACCGCTCCAGGGTGCGGAATGGGACCAGTCATCGCAGCAGATGCTCAGTCACGCATCATGACCATCGACGGCATTGAAGACGCCAGCGTAGATCTAGTCTGGGATCCAGTATGGAACCAAGACATGATCACTGAAGAAGGCAGAATGAAGCTAGGGATGGTTTAAATTTCGACTTAGTTATTTAGTTAGAGGTAAGTTTTTTAGCCCATCCAGACCATTCCTGCTACTGTGGCAGACATTAGACTGGCTAAAGTACCTGCTATCATTGATTTCAGACCCAGTTTTGCAATGAGTGCTTTCCGCTCTGGCGCTAGTACTCCTATCCCACCTAGCTGGATACCTATTGAAGAGAAATTGGCGAACCCGCAGAGTGCAAAAGTTGAAAGGAATACATTTCTCGCAGACATTCCAGCTTCTTTCATCTGAGATAACTCCAAGAAAGCTACAAATTCATTTGAGACCATCTTCATTCCTAACAGTTTCCCCATGCTCAAAAGGTCTCCAGAAGCGCCTACTAGCCAGGCTATTGGTGCGAAAATGTAACCCAAAATAGCACCCAGACTAAGTGAGCTAAACTGCCCACCACTAGAGGATGCTACCGCCGAGTTCAAATTCCAATCCCCAAAACCTAACACACCAATCCAATTTCCTAGACCGTAATCAACCATGGCAATGAGAGCAATAAAGACCACCAGCATAGCTCCTACATTTAATGCTAGCTTCAGTCCCTCACTGGTTCCATTCGCGATACTTTCCAGAGCATTACTTCCCACTTGCTCCTTGCTCACACTTAGATTTTTGTTCACCTGCTCAGTTTCAGGTTCCATGATTTTTGCTAAGGCTAAAGCAGCAGGTGCATTCATCAGAGATGCACAGAGCAAAAACGTAGCAAACTCTCCCTTGCTTGCATCACTATCTCCCCCAAGAAGAGAAATATAAGCCACCATCACTGCTCCAGCAATAGTTGCCATCCCTCCAGTCATCAATGCCATCAATTCTGAGCGAGACATCTTGCTAATGTATGGCTTGATCATCAGTGGTGCTTCAGTCTGCCCTAAAAATACGTTAGCAGCTGTTGCCAGACTTTCAGCTCCTGAGAGCTTCATGGCTCGGCTCATCACCCATGCCAGGCCTTTCACTATTATTTGTAAAATACCTAAGTAATAGAGTAGCGAAGTAAGTGCTGAAAAGAAAATGATGGTGGGTAAGATTTGAAAAGCAAAGATAAAGCCTATCTCACTGCGATCTGCTAAAGGTCCAAAAACAAACGATGAACCCTGCTTGGTAAACTCCGAGACTTGCACGAAAAAATTTCCTATATTCGTGAAGACATCTTCCACTGGCTCAAAATTCAGCACCACAATAGCTATAAGAAACTGCAAGCCTATCCCTGTAGCTATCACACGCCAGTTGATTGATTTCTTGTGCCTGCTGAGTGCCCAAGCAATCAAAATAAAAACAATAATACCTGGAATACCGCGTGCGAAATTTTCTAACCAATTCATATCATCTAGTTTACTACCATTTGAATTTTAGTCTGGCAAGTTCTCCCTTGAATCATTCTGAAGCATCATTATAAGTGGAGCATGATCAGAATTCTAAATCACCCAGTCATTAACTCGAAAATCACTCAGCTCAGGGACTCTGAGACCAAGCCAGCAGAGTTCCGCAGACTCACTCAGGAAATCTCCATGATGATGGTTCCCTCTGTGACTGAGAAATTTTCCACCGTGGACATAGAGGTTCAGACGCCAGTGGAGAAATCATTTTTCCCTATCCTCGCTATGCCCATCGTCATCGTTCCTATTTTAAGAGCAGGTCTAGGTTTAGTAGAAGGCTTCCATGCGGCACTGCCGGAAGCCTCCGTAGCTCACATCGGCATGGCAAGAAATGAGGAGACCCTGAAACCAGAGACCTACTACCTCAATGCACCTCAAGAATTATCCAAAGCAGAAGTTCTCGTCCTAGATCCCATGCTAGCCACTGGTGGTTCTGCCATTGCTACTGTTGATGAACTAAAAAAGAAGAACGCTAAAAAAATCACTTTCGTTGGACTTCTCTCAGCACCAGAAGGCAGCCGTGCACTGAGCAATGCGCACCCAGATATAGACATCATCATCGCTACCCAAGACCGGGAACTTAATGACCAGGGATACATCTGCCCTGGTCTCGGTGATGCCGGAGACCGCATTTTCGGCACTATTTAGTCGTTTATTTTTAGTAATCTCACACAAAAAGAGGTTATTTATTCATGATTTTCGTAAAAATGCCATTTTTTTTGGAATTTTATCGATATATTATTTGATTATCTTAATGAATTATGCTATTTCTCATGAAACTAATGAGATT
>CAKZMG010000323.1 GCA_937128235.1 uncultured Verrucomicrobiales bacterium | reverse complement strand
CACTGGAACAGCACCTTGACGCCTGCACAGCGGAGCATCTCTGCGCCGAACTCATGATCATCTAGGTGAAGCGCTATCAGGCTACGACCTTCCGGCTGGGAAATGAGGCTATAGGCAAAATCCACATTGGTCTCTCCCGCTCTCAAAATATCGAGACACTTAACAATCTCAGTGCTCGGATCACGCATTGAAATCACCACCATTCTACAAGTTGTATGTGGCATTCCCTTTTCTAGAAATGTCTGTGTTACCAGACACGGATCAGTCACGATGAGACGCACAATCGTAGCATCCTTCGCATCCTGCATACTAAGGCCAATCACCTCTTCACCAGTAGACTGCACCATCTTCAACAAGGATTCCAATGAGCCAATACGGTTCTGCAACATCACCGAGATCTGCTTCACAGGCTCTCCTCCCTTTTTAATCATTACTTGGCTCATCTTCTTTATCGTTAAATTTATCCTACCCAGATACTACTCCACCACTCGCTTAATACCAAGCAATGGTAACATAGTCTCTGCTCCAGTCTCACTATTTTCCACTCGTATATCAGATTCGCTCACATCCATCACTCGATACATCGTGCCCTTAGCGTCTGTAAATGTATCTCCTCTAGTAACGATCAAATATTCATCCGTTCCTTTCAGTCTCACCACAGCAACTGACTCAGAAGAAGCTGATGCGAATCCCGCATAAAGCTCTCTAGATTTACCCGTGCGCTCATCTTCCACCACCATCGTCACTAGCTCCTTATCCACTCCGCCAGTCATTTTAGAATTCACGATCTTCTTCTTGATCTGCTTCACTTTCAGACCAGTCATCCCGATAACGCTACCCTCCTGCACAGCCTTCGCCTCGGAGTTTGGTTTTCTTAAATCTCTCACTGCCACTTTCCCAGACTCATCAGCCTGCATAATCAGAGGCAATGGCTTCTCAGCATAAGCAGACATCATCAACTCATCATTAAGGTCGCTCACATTATCAATCTCCACAGCTAGCTCTCTACCTTGTAGACGTTTCACATCCACATTTGCAGGCGCCACAGGCACTACTGGTAATGCCACTTTAGCAATGTCACCAGTATTCTCAGCCTTCGCTACCTTCGCTGCACTCGGATCATTCTCTACATTCTGAGCCACAGCCTTAGCAGCCTCACTCTCTTCTTGCTGAGCAGCAAATTCTTCTAAATCATTCTCATGGAAACGCTCCATAGCCTGCTTCACCACATCTTCCAGTTCCGCTTCATTCCATTCCAGCACTAGCTCCTGATCTTCATCATCGCTCTGAGCTGGTTGATTTTCACCGTTTGCCGCCACTCCTGCATCAGCACCAGCAGACATCTGTAGAGCACCTAGCACAGCTTCATCTTCCTTAGCGAAATCTCTAGCCAACTTGCCATCATCGGACACCGCATATACATTAGCACCATGCTCTAACAGAACTTTTACAACATTAGCATTCCCCTTTTCAGACGCTATCATTAGGCTCGTGAGCCCATCGTTTCTAGCATAAACTGACGCTCCATACTGCACTAGAGGCTCCACCGCTCCATGCTTATTCTGATCCGCCGCATACAGCAGCGCCGTATCTAACAGCTCACGCGAGTGTGGCGCTAAAATTCTAATCGCTTCATCAGACTCAGCATCCACCGCATAGAGAAGAGCGAACTTCCCCACACCATCACGAATTCTAGTCTCAACACCTGACTTAAGCAGAAATTCCAGCGTTTCTAGATTCCCCTTCCCAGCCGCCAACATTAGCGCTGTTTGTTGATCACCATTGAGGGCATTGAGGTTCAGATCATTCTTCTTCAGATACGCTAGTGACCTAGTCGCATCTGCCTCAGCCGCCACATGCACAGCACTACGCCCCGCACTATCCGTCACTCTAAAATCAAAATTCTGTTCCTTAAATAACTTCAACGCTGCCAAGTCATCCTGCCCTGCAGCCTTAAAAAATCCTGCTTGGTTCAGCTCATAGCCCACTAGCTCCAGCTTCTTCTTACCCTCCTCTGCCTGACTCTTACGCCCACAGCTCACACTCATTCCACCTAGCACAACCACTCCACCCAGCGCCCCAGTCATCGCTATCTTTCGCCACCCACTCACATTACCTAACT
>CAKZMG010000322.1 GCA_937128235.1 uncultured Verrucomicrobiales bacterium | reverse complement strand
CCGAGCGTGATCAAAGCAAACCAAAGTCCATAATTAACAAATAAAATAGTCACAACCATCACTATTTCTAGTAATGTAGGAACAATATTAAACACCATAAAACGCATTAAGAAACTAATGCCAGATGTTCCTCGGTCAATATCTCTCGATAAACCGCCTGTTTGACGATTCAAATGAAAATCTAAATCGAGTTGGTGTAAGTGACGAAATACCTTTAACCCAATACGACGAATTGCTCGCTCAGTTACACGGCCAAATAAGGTATCTCGAATTTCAGCAAATACCACAATAGATAAACGTACTAAACCATATGCTAGCACCAAACCTAGTGGTACAACTAAACCTTGCGCACTTTCAGGCACTTTTGCATCTAAGGTATCAACAATATCTTTTAAAATGAAAGGCAAATAAACGCTGGCAATTTTAGTTAGAATTAAACATAAAAATGCAATACCAATACGTTTTTTGAATTCAAATAAGTAAGGTAAAATTAATTTAAAAGCTTGCCAGTTTATCGTGGTTACTTCGTTTTCAGGATAGCTTGAGCGGCGCATATTTGCCTTGCAGAATTTATGAGATGGTTAAGGTTGTTTATAGTATACGGAAAAAATTCATCCTAGAATATAAACAACCTGCAATCATTTAACTATTCAATCGTTATCTAGTGTTTCGGTTAACACATTACCTTGTGCCCCAGATGGCGCTTTTATTCCCATAATTGCTGATAAGGTTACAGCGATATCTGTGGTACTAACCCTTTGATAAATAGTTTCTTCTTCCAAATTATAACCCGCAAAAATGAGTGGTACAAAAGTATCATATCCCCAAGGTGAACCATGTGTGGCGGCTACAGACAAGCCTTCCATGTCAGCAACAAAGCGATGTGGTTCAAGTACAACATAAATATCTCCTGAGCGATTTTTACTGTGATTATTGGCCACTAAAGTATGCAAATAATCAGCTGGAAACTTGCCCGATTCAAGATCAGTACTGGTTATAGCAATAGCCACACCATCAAGTTTACCTACTTCTTTTGCTACAGCTTGCTGTACTTGAGCTAACGATAATTTACGGCGAAGTATCAAATCTCTGTCTAAATAAATATAAGGATGAAAATAAGACTTTATTAATTGTTTATCAAAACCAAATTGCTTTTTAAGCACTTTCATCCCAGCTGATTGATCCCACTCTTTAGGGGCTACCACCTGTGTTTTCATCCCTAAGGAACTGAGGTAATCAGGTACTTCTGCCGCACCATGATCGGCAGATAACACGATAAGCGTATTGTCTAAGCCAACTTTTATATCAATGAATTTCAATAGATTAGCAATCGTTCTATCAAGACGAAGCATATTATCTTCTGCTTCTAAACTTGATGGCCCAAAGATATGGCCTACATAATCAGTAGAAGAAAAACTTACCGATAAATAATCCGTGATGTCATCTTGTCCTAACATTTCATTATTAACAACAGCTTTAGCAAAATCTAACGTTAATTCATCCCCTGCAGGACTTAACGTTAAGAAAGTATTGAAATAGCCATTTTACTTTCTTTAGTGTGTTTTCTCTCATTGAGATTTGGGAAGAAAATTGCGAAATCAGATTAGTTAAACTGATAAATATAGATGCTCTAAGCGTATGATTACTATGAAACTAAAAAAATTCTTCACTACCGTCAGTCTTCTCATGTGCTTTACCGTGAGTGTATTTGCTAAGCCTAATCCTGATCCTGATCTGGCAAAGCGTCAGTGCCGTTCTGTTCATTTGGGATTTCAGTCTGAGACTAAGATCACTGATCCTGTTGATCTTTTCTATAGTGAGATGCAGGTGGAGAAGAGTGCGCCTGGATCGTATTTTATGGCTGCTGGATTTAGTGGCGGCTACTTCGGTATTCAGGAGCTCTACAACGGGAAAAAAGTGGCATTGTTCTCGGTTTGGGATCCAGGTAATCCTCACAACCTCTCTGCTAGAGAAGGTGAGGTAGCGGCTGAAAATAGAGTTCTCATACTAGATAAAGGTGAAAATGTTCGCACTAGAAGATTTGGTGGTGAGGGGACTGGAGCTCAGTCTATGATTGATCTCGATTGGAAGAACGGTGAAACCTATCAGTTTATCGTCACTGCTAAACCAGGAGCTAAACCTGAAGGGACTATCTTTTCTGGATACATCAAAAAGAAAGAAGATAAAGTCTGGAGGCTGATGGCTACGTTCCATACTAAAATTCCGGTGAAGCAGGTAAGGCATGCTCATACATTCGTAGAGGATTTTCGCCGCAACTACGAGTCTACTAAATTCATCCGAAAAGCACATTACGGAAACGCCTGGCTACGCACGAATAAGGGTACCTGGCATTCCCTAACCAAAGCAAAATTTACGGGAGATCCAACTCCATCAAACTTTATCAATGCTGGTGTCTCAGGCAAACACACCAATGGTTTCTTCCTCCAGACTGGGGGCGACACTAAGAACGTAACCAAACTCTGGTCTGTGATTCAGCAACCTGCGAAAGAAGGTGCGGACGCGAATAAAGTCACTCCACCTGCTGATGCTGTGGAGTTTGGTAAGAAGTAGTTAGATTAACAAAATAATAAATTACTCCCACTCGATGCTCGCGGGTGGTTTGCTGGAAATGTCGTAGAGGACGCGGTTGATGCCGTCGACTTCGTTTAGGATTCTGCTGGAGACTTTTCTGAGGAGTGGGGTGGGGAGATCTACCCAGTCTGCTGTCATGGCGTCTTCTGAGATGACGGCTCTGAGGTTGGTGGCGAACTCGTAGCTGCGCTCGTCTCCTTTGACTCCTACTGTCTTTACCGGGATGAGTCCGGCGTAGGCTTGCCAGGTTTTCTCATACCAGCCGCTGGCTTTTAGCTCTTCTATGAAGATGGCATCGCAGTCGCGGATGATGTCGAGTTTCTCTTTGGTTAGATCTCCAGGGCATCTAACAGCTAGCCCTGGTCCAGGGAATGGGTGACGGTTTAGGATGTCCTGAGCGATGCCCATGGTGGCGCCTAGTTCACGGACTTCGTCTTTGAAGAGTTCAGCGAGAGGCTCTAACACTTTTCCTTCTTTTTGCATTTCGAGAATTCGATCGACACGGTTGTGATGCGTCTTGATGGTGGAGGCTTTTGAATTTTCATTAGATGCAGACTCAATGACGTCTGGGTAGAGTGTGCCTTGAGCGAGCATTTCTGCATTGCCCACTGCATCCCAGAAAACGTCGATGAACATGTTGCCAATGATCTTGCGCTTCTTCTCGGGGTCAGCTTCTCCTGCGAGTGCTGTTAGGAATCTCTCTGAAGCATCAACTACGGTGATAGGGACTCCCATGCGTTTGAAATTGGCTTCTACTTCTGCCGTTTCGTTTTTGCGCATCAGTCCTTGATCAACGTAGATGGCTTGGACGTTGACGCCAGATTCATTTAAGAGCACTGCGAGAACGGTGGAATCGACTCCTCCTGAAACTCCGCAGACTACTTGTTTGTTACCACATTTTGCTTGGATGCCTTCGATGAGTTCTTGCTTGAAATCCTCGATCTTAAATTCAGCGAGTTCACCGCAGGTATTGAGAAAGTTCTTAAGAATCTGAGTCCCTTCATGTGAGTGAGTGACTTCTGGGTGAAATTGGATGCCATAGAAAGTCTCTCCCCACTGGAGGGAGACAGGTGTGCCGTGTTGGTTCTTGGCGATAATTTTACAGTTGTCAGCTAGGTGATCTACGGTGTCTGAGTGGCTCATCCAGACTTGGCTTTCTGCTGAAATGCCTGCGTAGAGTCCCTCGGATACTACTGGAAAGAGTCCCGCTTGTCCGTATTCGCGATGCTTGCTGGATTTGACTGATCCGCCGAACTTGATGTTGAGGAGTTGCATTCCGTAGCAGACTCCTAGAACGGGAACGTCGTAGGATTTTAGGAGGTCGAAGTCGATGTCGGGAGCGTCTTCATCGCTCGTGGATGATGGGCCTCCAGAGAGAATGATGGCTCCTGGTTTGCCGATTTCAGCTAAATTTTCTGGTTGGTAGAGTTTAGCGAAGCAACCCAGCTCGCGGACGCGGCGGACGATGAGTTGAGTGTATTGGGAGCCGAAGTCGAGGACGGCTACGTGATTGATTTCTTCCATGGTGGTGGATTGAATATTTAAGATTGAATATTGAAAATGTAGTTAGCCTAGTGGTTGGTAGTTAGTAGGCTCTTCAGTGATGGTGATGTCGTGAGCGTGGGATTCGCGGAGGCCACCAGCGGTGATCTGGGTGAAGGTGGCGCGCTCGCGGAGCTCGTCTAATGTGTCTGCTCCTACATATCCGAGACCAGATCTGAGTCCGCCCATGAGCTGGAAAATGACGTCAGAGAGTGGTCCTTTGTATGGCACGCGTCCTTCTACTCCTTCTGCGACCATTTTACCTGAAGCGTTCTGGCTGTAGCGGTCTTTTGAGCCTTTTCTCATGGCACCTAAGGAGCCCATGCCACGGTAGGATTTAAATCTTCTGCCTTGGAAGTGAACCATATTTCCTGGTGATTCGCGGGTGCCTGCTAGGATAGAGCCGAGCATGACTAGGTCTGCTCCTGCAGCGATGGCCTTTACCACATCACCTGAGTAGCGGATACCTCCGTCAGCGATGACTGCTACGCCTTTATCACGGCAGTAACCAGCGACATTTTGAATGGCGGTGAACTGCGGCATTCCAACGCCTGCGACCACGCGAGTGGTGCAGATAGAGCCAGGACCTACGCCTACTTTTACCGCAGATGCTCCTGCACTCACGAGGTCTTCTGCGCCTTTACTGGTGACGACGTTACCTGCTACGATGGGAGTGTCTCCAAGACCACGGAGGGTGGTGATGACATCCATGACTCGGCTAGTGTGACCAGTGGCGGCATCGATAAATAAGGCGTCTGCTCCTGCTTCAATGAGTGCCTGAGCACGCTCAACACATTCTGGACCAGGTCCAACGGCAGCTCCACAGCGGAGGCGACCATTCTGATCTTTAGCGGCATTGGTGAAGAGGAGGCGTTTCTCGATGTCAGCTCCGGTGATGAGCCCTGCGAGTGTGCCATCTTCATTGATGAGTGGGAGCTTTTCGATGCGGTTTACATAGAGCACGCGGCGAGCTTCTTCAATCGTGGTGTTGGCAGGGGCTGTGACTAGTCTATCAAGAGGGGTCATTACTTCTGAGACCTTGCGGGTTTCATTTGCACTGTGTCTCACATCACGCTCGGTGACCATTCCTTCTAGTTTGCGTCCTTCACCTATGACGGGGAATCCAGCGAAGCCTTCATCGTTCATGATCTGGCGGATTTGAGCCACATTCATTTCCTTAGTCACTGTGTAGGGATCATAAATGACTGCGTTTTCTGAACGCTTCACCTTAGAGACCATCGCGGCTTGTTGCTCGATAGTGTTGTTGCGGTGAATGACACCAATGCCGCCTTCACGTGCGAGTGCCATTGCTAATTCAGATTCAGAAACCGAGTCCATAGCCGCTGAAACGACTGGAATATTGAGTCCAATGTTCTGCGTGAGCCACGATGAAATCTTCGTTTCGTTCGGGATAACAGCACTGTGCTGAGGGACGAGGAGAACGTCGTCAAATGAAAGTCCTAGAGAAATATCTGCCATGTGGGAGACAACTCGAAAGGTGTCTCATATGCAAGTCTAAAAACATCGATTTTGCCGATCATTCAAAGACCATCAAAACTGACCATGATTTATGACCAATAGCGAAAAGCCAGCTGAGCATGAAGCAATCTCACCCTAGCACATTCTTCTGCAAGTCCCGATAAGAATACATCACACCGCTATCTATTTTCTCCACACCTCGCGTATTTTGCACATTGGTGAATCCTCGCATCTTCTTACCACCACTCTTCCGCACAGATTTACCAGGAATCCTATCCTTCACGCGCTCAAAGAAACCATTCACAAACGCCTTACTCCCGATCACCGCACCATCCGTAAAATACCGTGTCTTACAGCGCAACATTTCTGCCCGGCTCAGCGCACCATTCTTCTCTAAAATGGCATCAATTTCCTCTCGGCTATAACCTCTCCGCCGCTTGTGCCTCTTACTAGCTCTCTGCCCCTGCACCATCGGTAGCGCATCCTGCTCCGCCTCAGCACCCTCCTCAGCCATCAACATCCGATACCTCTCCAGCACTTTCACAGGATCAGAGGTAAGTTTTTCTGCCTCCGCGCCAGCCCTATCAGATCCCTCATATAATCTAACATAACCCTCCACCGCCCGCACATCACCAGCCACCGCCTCTGCATAACTACACCATCGATAATCCTTACTGTCACCTGCGGACGACCGTGAGGAAGTGCAAGCCAAACCTGCGGACGACCGTGAGGAAGTGCAAGCCGTTAAACCTGCACGCAGGGGATTCAAATCAATATAAGCCGCCACCATCCTAGCCGCACTCCCAGCACTCACTGCAGTAGCACTATACCGTTCCTCCCACAGCGTCCCACGCCTGCCGTGCAGTTTATTATACCAGCGGCTAAATCTCTGTTTCAGAGACTTCATAAACTCAGACATATTCCCCATCCGATAAGTGTATTTTTCCTTCAGTTCCCGCATCGCCTTAGTCGCCTGATTCTTATTGAGTAACTGCATTTGCTTCCGCACCTCCTTCACATAAGCCACAGAATAAATCCCGCTCAACTTAGCCAGAAACTCCCCATCACTCATCTC
>CAKZMG010000321.1 GCA_937128235.1 uncultured Verrucomicrobiales bacterium | reverse complement strand
ACACTATGTATATTCATTATGAAAAAAGTTTATTGTTAGAAATTGTTAGACCGACTAAGCAGAAGCAATCTTCTGAATGTTCTCCTTCTTACCCAGAGCCACACCATACATGATTCTCATAGAGACATAGATATTACCCTTCTTCAGATCTATCTGCTCCACCACCAGGATAGAAAGACCAGAAGGATCAGTAGCCACACTTAGCTTACCATCCACTGGAATATCAATCCCATCAGGCAGATTCGCTAGATCAGGCAGGATAGTAGCAATCGCTAGAGAATCTTTAGTTCCCACGATACCCTCAAGATTCTCACCATTATCAGGAAACTTAGGATACTTAATAAACGGCACACCGTCCACAGTAGTAATCTTCCCAGAACGAATCGCATCCGTGCCAGTATTCTTATCACCATCGATCACAGTAGCATCCTTACGCAGTGCTCCATGATACTTACCAGTCACCACACCGAAGCGGCCTACATCAGTAACATCACGGTCATCTAGCTCACCATTCACATCTACAGCTGCATCATGGCCGAATGCTCCTAGAGCGATAATAGATTTCTGATCACCAATAGCAATCCCCGGAGCCTTCACAACTCCGATCAGATCAGTCATCACCTCATTAGCCAGGGCGTTAGCATCCACTGCTGCATAATCTGCCAGCACAGTGCCATCTCTACCGAAAGCCTCCTCCACCGTAAGGTTACGAGAAATATGCTTATGTTGATTAATGTTTACCGTAGCATTCGTATCAGCAGAATCAGACGCCTCGTAGCCAGCAGCCTCAGTCCAATCATCCACAGTCCCCGCAGTAATTAAACGCACATCCACATCCTGCCCAAACTTCAGCCGCTGCCCATTATGAGCCCCGCTAAAATTCGTAGAAATTGCGCTAAACATTGGGTGCACCATTAGATTTGAAAGCACCATCTGTGCTAGCAACCTACCGTTTTTAGTTCCGAAATTATTCCCCATAATATTTTATTTTTTAATTGTTAGAATTTATTGTTAGTTAAAATTGTTAGACTAAAGCTTCCCGTAATACTTTGCGAAAAACGCACCAGCCTTCACCGGATCATCTATCTTTCCATAAGCCTCATGAAACTCAGCACTCGTCTTAGGAGCATCCCCAGCCACCTCAGCAGCCACACCGCCCACATCCTGCGCAGGAACACCCTGACTAGCAGTAATTGTAGCAGCCTCAGCACTAGCAGCACTTGCCACCTCAGCAGATCTATCAACCCCCAGAGCAGCCACCTGCGCCTCTAGCCTAGCAATCTGCGCATTCTGCGCCTCCACATGATCACCCAGAGAATTAAAAGCCCCAGTCAGCTCCACAATACTAGCAGACTCTGCAGCATCAGAATCAGAAGAATCAACATCCTCAGCAGCATCACCACCTTCAGCATCCTCCTCAGAATCAGTATCAGTCTCAACAGACTCACCTCCTACATCAGAAGAATCAGACGCACCAGCAGTCACAGCAGACTCACCACCTCCTGCATCAGCTGCAGGCTTTCTTAGAAATGAAAAAATTTTAAGCTTCATATTAACTTTTCCACCATGTCAAAACCACCTAACAGCCAGATACTACGAATCTGCAAAAAGCACGCAGATCGCAGATCGCTTTGTTAGGCTAAAAAAAGTTTCATCATCCCAGTTCCGCTTCATCCACCCGGTTCCGTGCTTTCCGTGCTTTCCGTGGTTCAAAAATCCACCAACCTAAAAACCAGCATCCTCCATCTGTAAATTAACTATCCCCACAAAATCCTCCAGCGTATCACAAAAACCATCCACCAGACCCAGCTC
>CAKZMG010000320.1 GCA_937128235.1 uncultured Verrucomicrobiales bacterium | reverse complement strand
AAAGCTCTAACCCAAATCATCATCAAGAATTTCAACTCTGATGACGCAGTGAAACTCACTGTCTATCCACCAGCAGATGAAAATGCCAAGACAACCTACGCCACCATAAGCAACAGAGATGTAGTGTTCGAACTACCCACGCAAGCTACAGAAGGCTACAAAAGCACTATCGCCTCACTCCCTACTAGCGTAAATACTCTGCGAGCTCGCAATATGCTCCCACTCATCAGAGAAAACATCCGTGGCTTCATCCTCAGGCAACCCTACGCTCAGCCCATCATCATCGCACGTCCTGCGGCTGGATCTAACTATGAACTACTCGCACTGAATGGAAAGCAAGCCGCTCCAAATGAAATCGCCATCGCAAACCTGATCGCAGTCATTTCCAAGGAGCCAGTAAAAGCATTCGTCTCTGATGCTGCCACTGATCTGAGCGTCTATGACTTCCAGAACCCCATACTCACCGTAGATATTCGTCCGTTGGCTGGCCTCACTCAGCGTCTCATCTTTTCACGCAAAGAGGGCAAAATATACGCCTATCTCCATGGAAACAATGCAGTCTGGGAAGTAGATTCAGCTGCCTATCTTCGCATTGCCAAAAATGAATGGGAATGGAAAAGTAACATCGTTTGGGATCTGCTAAAAAATGACATCATTCAATTCTCTGTTAAACATCGGGGGCATAAACAAATCACTGTTGATTATGATTACTTAGCCGACACCGTATCCGCCAAGTCTGGAGACAAAAACATCACTAACATACTCAATCCACTCAAAGCAAAATACTTCATCAACACTTGTAGCCAGCTCAATGCCAGACGCAGGCTAGGGCCAGAGGATTTTCAGGCTCAGCAAGCTCTAGAAAACCCCATCTTCACGGCAAGTATTACTAGTCAATTATATGATGATGAAGCGATGCCTAGTTCGACTCAGACCCACACGCTGAAAATTGCTAAACCAAGCGAAACAGCCACGCGTATCGCCTTTTACTATGCGAAGAGCAGTAACGATCCGGACTACTTTACCATCACGCCAGCCACTTACAGACTCCTCACTACTGATCTCTTTAGCGAAGAATAATTTTTTCTAAATCATCCATGTCACTCGACAACACAGCCATCCAGGAAATCCGAGCACAGTTCCCTATCCTCTCACAGAAGATCAACGAGAGCCAGCTCATCTATCTAGACAATGCCGCCACAACGCATAATCCGCAAGCAGTGATCGATGCTTCTGTTAGATACTACTCTGAGCTTAACTCTAACATCCACCGAGGAGCGCACTACCTTTCCAGAGAATCTACTGCGGCTCATGAGGCGGCACGTGAGACCATTGCCAAGCAGCTAAATGCACCCCACAGCCACGAAGTCATTTTCACCTCTGGCACTACGGAAAGCATCAATTTAGTCGCCACCACCCTCGGTTTATCAGGGAAAATCAAGTCTGGAGACCGTGTCCTCATCTCAGCACTTGAGCACCACTCTAACATCGTCCCCTGGCAAATGCTGTGCGAACAAACAGGTGCGACACTGGACATCATCCCCATCACTGATGCAGGAGAATGGGATCTAACAAACCTAGATACACTTCTAACAGAACGCACAAAATTAGTAGCCGTCAACCACGTTTCTAATGCTCTAGGCACAATTAATCCGATAGAAAAACTCATTTCAAAAGCAAAACATCATGGTGCGCTCACCCTCATCGATGGTGCACAGTCAGCTGCTCATATGAATGTAGATGTGCAGTCACTAGGATGTGATTTCTACGTTTTCTCGGGACATAAATGCTATGCTCCCACAGGCATAGGAATCCTCTGGGGCTGTGAAAAGATACTCAATGAGTTACCACCCTATAAAGGTGGCGGCGAGATGATCAAACAAGTCACCTTTGAAAAAACTACCTATAACGAACTTCCATTCAAGTATGAGGCAGGCACACCCAACATCGAAGGAGCCATTGCTCTGGCTGCAGCATTTGACTGGATCAACGGAATCGGTCTAGCGAACATAGCCGCTCATGAGCATCATTTGCTAGAGTTAGCTACGTCAGCCATCCAAGAGATTGAAGGAGTGAAAATCTACGGAACATCCGAGAATAAAGCAGCAGTCCTCTCGTTCAACATAGCTGGAATTCATCACTATGATCTAGGGACACTCATGGATCAAATGGGAGTTGCAGTTCGCACCGGACACCATTGCTGCCAACCACTCATGGCAAGATTTGGTATCCAAGGCACCGTCCGCGCATCATTCGCAGTTTACAACACTGAAGAAGACGTCACCGCCCTCATTAATGCTATCAAGAAGGCGAAAATGATGCTAAGCTAACTAAGTCATCAATTTTCAATCTTCTATTCTCCATTTTCATGATCCATCCAACTGCCATCATCTCAGATTCTGCCGTCATAGGCGACAACGTCAGCATCGGTCCCTTCTGCGTGATTGGCGAAAACGTCACCGTTGGAGACCATTCTACTTTAAAATCTCATGTCGTCATTGATGGACACACCACCATTGGGCAACATAATCTTTTCTTCCCATTTGCAGCCATCGGGCAGCTCACGCAAGACCTAAAATACAAAGAAGAACCCACTTACCTTATCATTGGCGATAGGAATACCTTCCGCGAAAACTGCACCATTCACCGCTCTACCTCACCAGACACGCCCACTACGATCGGTGATGACAACCTCTTCCTCTGCTACTCACACGTCGCTCATGATTGCGTGATAGGAAACCACTGTATTTTCTCTAACAACGGCTCGATAGCAGGTCACGTAGTTGTTGAAGATCACGTCATTATTTCTGGTCTCTCCGGCGTGCATCAGTTCTGCCGCGTGGGCGCACACGCCATCATCGGTGGATTCACTAAGGTAGTGCAAGACATCCCACCATTCACCATTGCAGATGGAAATCCGGCTGTGATCAGAGCGATCAATCAAATAGGACTCCAGCGAAGAGGATTTGAAGCGGATGACATTGCCTGTCTCCGCCGCGCTTATAAGCGTCTCTTTTTCAAGAAGGAGAAAAATCTAACAGAAGCCATTGAGGAAACCAAACAAGCTGACTGCTACACTAACGAGAACGTCCAGAGCCTCGTAGAATTTCTTGAGAAAAGCGAACGCGGAGTGACCCGCTAAAAAGAATTTATCTCTGATTCTGTTAGCTCTCGGAATTCCCCCTCACCTAGCCCATCCAACATCACACCACCTACAGATTCTCTATGGAGTTTCGTGACCCGGTTTCCCATCGCGCCAAACATCCTTTTCACTTGGTGATACTTCCCCTCTGTCAGGGTAAGTCTAGCAGAAGTTGGTGAGAGTATTTCAAGATTAGCGGGCTTCGTAGGCTTCGTCTCATCGCGTAGGAGAATACCAGCAGAGAATTCTTCAATATAGGATTCCTGGATAGGCAAGATAGTTTCTAACAGATAGACTTTTTCACACACATAGTTAGGCGAAGTCACCCTGTGAGACCACTTCCCATCGCTGGTGATGAGGACTAATCCAGTCGTATCTTTATCCAGACGCCCAGCGATGTGAAGCACCTTGTGCGTGTATCCATCCAGGAAGTCCAAAACGGTATCCTGCTCCTCGTCCTGCGTGGCACAGATGATCCCAGCCTGTTTATTCATCACGAGATAAACTTCACCTGACTCCTTGAGCTCCCTGCCATTGATCGTGACCACATCCTCCGGCTTCACTTTTTTTCCCTGATCTTTGACCACAACTCCATTCACTTCAACTCTTCCAGTCTTAATCGCCATCTTGGCTAATGTTCGAGTCGCATCTGAGTGCGTGGCTAGGTATTTGTCTAATCTCATCTGTGGTAGTTCTAGCTGTACGCCAGCGTTACACAACCAGAAAACGCTAGACATCCACTTGTAAAACGTGTTTATTTCTCAGCTTCCATTATTTAACCTACCAACTATTATGAATCACCTACTTTCCATCGAAGAGCTAAACGCAGAACTGCTCAATGAACTCGTTTCCTCTGCAGTGAAATTAAAAGCTGAACGAGGAAACCCCAGCTCACTCCCATTAGCTGGTCAGACTTGGGCGATGATTTTCACAAAGTCATCCACACGTACCCGCGTATCATTTGAAGTAGGAGTCCGCGAGCTAGGTGGCTCCATCATGTTCCTCTCATCAAATGACATCCAACTCGGACGTGGCGAACCGATCAAGGACACAGCAAGAGTCCTTGGAAGAATGGTACATGGATGCATCATCAGAACATTCGCCCAGCAGGACGTAGTAGATTTCTCCGAGTTTGGAAACATCCCGACCATCAATGCTCTCACCGACGAAGAGCACCCGTGTCAGATACTAGCAGATCTCCTCACCGTGAAAGAAAAACTAGGCACTTGGGATGATAAGAAAATAGTATTTATCGGAGACGGTGATAACAACATGTCACGCTCTTGGATTTGGGCTGCTAAATATCTAGGTTTTGAGCTAGTCATCGCAGCCCCTAAAAACTGCCAGCCACCCGCTGAGTTCATGAATAAAGTCAATGCGGACAATGTCACTCTCACAGATGATCCCGTCGCCGCGTGCAAGAATGCAGACATCATCAATACAGACGTTTGGCTCTCTATGGGACAAGAAGGTCAGGCAGAAAAAGAAGCACTATTTGGTGCCTACCAGGTGAATAGCGAACTGCTCAGCCACGCCAATGACGGGCATATTGTATTGCATTGTTTACCTGCCTACAGAGACAAAGAAATCACTGAAGAGATACTGGAACTCCATGCAAATACTATTTTCCAACAGGCAGAAAACAGACTGCACGCACAAAAAGCTGTTCTAGCGATGATTGCTAATTAAGCGGCAATGTCGTAATGTCTCGCTATATCACCGAAGATCTTATCTCTACGGTGTCTCGCCTGATCGACATCTCTAGTCTTGAGTGAAAACCTAAGACGCTCAGCAGTAGCGTCTGCTTTATGAACTGTTAGATGACACCACCAAACTCCCCTGTTGTTCCATAGGTGATGATTCGGGTTATCGCCGTTTACTCTGAGTGCCAATGTTGTTTTCTTTCTAGCCATATCGTTTAGTTGATTACGACGGCACACTAGCTGCTAAACCTTTATTTACAACTAAAAAACTAATGCTTTCGATGCTTTTGTCACAGAAATCTAAAACAAAACGACTTATAATTACTATTTTTTTAGTAATGATTGAATATTGCTACTAGATTCGGATATCTCCAATGATTTATTCTTACCTCCAAACCTAGATTCCTCATGAAGATTCACGAGTCTTTTTAATTTAGAAAACAAATCATGGTCTAGCTTAGTTTCCGCCTCATAAACCCAACGGAGAAACGTCTGAGACAACGGTCTCTTACCTATTACCAACGACAACTGCGTTTCGAGAAGTTCCATTTCTTTTGGGAGTTCATAATCTAATGTAGATCCGTTGCATTCATCTTCATCACCCTGCTTAGCTTTTGCTTTAAATAAGCGATACCCAAACCAAGCGAGCAACAAGCCTCCGAGTATCCACATCACGGTATCCATGAGCGATTTATTATCTTCATTAGTCCTCCAAATCATAAAATCCTGCTTCACACTCTGAAACCAATCCTTGAACCCCTGACTCCAAGCTGCTTGGTTTTTCTCATTCTCCTGAGACAACCAATCTGGCGGTGTTAGATCTACAATCTGCCATTTACCATCTATCCAAGCACTACACCAAGCATGAGCATGCGAGCCTCTCATCAGCCAGGTATCTCCGTCTTTCTCACGGGCAACATACCCAATACAATAGCGTGTAGGTATCCCTTCATTTCTCAACAACAAGGCTGCGGTAGTAGCGAAATACTCACAATGCCCGCGTCGGTTTCCTTTTGCCATGAAGCGCGTGATATCTGAGCTAAAATGATCAGTCTTAGGCACCTCAAAATGCAATGCATAGGTAAACTCCATCATGAAAAAATCTCTAATTGCCTCCACTTTATCCTGAGGAAAAGGAATGCTACTCAGTTGCATTTCACTACTGAGACTCTTCACCGCGTCAATACAGCTTTTATGTATATTTAAATCTATTTTTTTGTCTGGCTTACTATCCAGTAAATTCTGATCAGTAGTCCAGAGCTCATAATTAATAATTGCCCTTCTATTAATCAATTTCAAAACCCCCAGTGGATGCACTGTAGGAAACACATTATCACCTGCCATTTTATTTATCGCTACCGTCCCCTGCGCTGCGGGAACAATACTCTCTACAGTATCTGACTGACCTTTACCTCTTAGTGTGAAAATTTTACGAGGTATCTCAACATTCTCAATAATAGCCTCATGCGCTGCATCGAATACAAACAGTCCAGCTCCCTCACCTCCTAGCTCTATTCCGGGACCATTCTCGAAAGCATCCTCCATGGTCTCGAACTCCTCATCGTCAGATTTATAATCATAGCTCCACATCACACCGTGATGCTTATTGTAGCAATTCAACCTTAGATACTCTGGCACATCATCACCCCACATCCGCCATTGAATCTCTTGACTCTGCTTCATATCCCCCAGCTGCCCCAGTGTGGATCGGTGCGGACTAGACTCAGCTTGCCCCTGATCCTGAAAAGCTCTGCCGCTGGCGACATAAGATTTATAAATAGCTGAGACCTCTGACTGAATCCAAACCGCTACGAGAAGCATCATTGGCAAAGCCCAAGTCAAACGTTTCCAGCTCAGCCCTCGCTTCACAGAAACCGCCGAAATCACCGCCGCAATCAACACCAACATTGCGATATGAACATAAATATCCATTCTACTAGAGCAAGACGCCACCACAATCACACCAAACAAATAGGGATACCCAGTATTGATCTTCATAGGATTCACAGTTCTCCCCTCTTTTATATCTTGCCGCATGCGCTGTCTTGAAAAATAGAAAAATGTATTCAAGTTCATCCGATCACTTTTCCCATACCTCTGGGCTAGCTCTACTGGCAAAAAGCACAGAGGAAACCACTTCATCACCTGATACAAGCTATTATGATTTATCTCATCTAACCACACCATAAGTAGCACTAGACCCAATAAACCAAGGGAAACTTGGAAGGCTTTTACATAGGCCGCGCTATCAAAGTCCCAACTCCACTTCACCCAGTTTTTACCTTCTAGAAGAACGGCAATGATGAGAGCAACTAACGCCTCTCCTGTCATCCCTCCCCAATACATTAGCGTCACACCTGCGAGTAATCTCGGAGGCTCAAGAGCAGATGTATTTGTACTAATTGCCATTCAATATATACTACTGCAGTGACCTTCACGAATCAAGCTACGACTTTCTATGCCACAAAAATAAAAAGCGACCTCACATTTCAGAGAGGTCGCTCAACAAGTAGAAAATTTAATATTTTATCACAGATTATTTCGCGAAAACCTGCGTTGCATAGATAGTTCCATCTCTACTATCTACTGTAACAGCAACACCTGTATGCGTATAGTTTCCGATAATATTTCTAAAGTGACCAGGAGAGGCAACCCAGCCGTCAACAAATGTAGAAGAAACTATCGAACTACTATAACCTCTTATGCCAGCAGTATTTTCACCATAAGATTTAAACCCACGTGGAGCAATGGTACTCGCTCTTGATTGTGCATTATTATGATCTGTTTCAATATCTCCACCAGGATTTGCACGGCTAATCATATCGGCATTGTGCGAAGCAGCCAATGAATCCATCTGCGAATCCCGCGTCAATGCAGAAAGACTCCTCTGGGATCTCTCCCCATTGATTCCATTAAAAATCTGTAATGCATAAGAATTTTCTAAATTACTATTCGCTCCAGAGTTATCTGCATTCGAACCTTCATTCTCACCATTTACCTGATCAGTATCATCAGGTATTTCGATCTTGGTATTATCATCTGACCCTCCATCACTACTACCATCGCAGCTAACGAGCAGAGACACTAAAGCTAGCATTGATCCACATGTGATTATCCCTGATGAACGAGCGATTTTTTTCATTATATTTAATTTCATATCTTTTATCATTTTAGTTTGTTGTTACCTTGTTCGCCTTCAGAAGAAAAACGAACTCTACTATGATATTGGCAAAAGATCTTAAATAGGGACAAAACATCGTAAATTAAATCTGATCTACCCATTTAGCTCCTCCTCAGCACCTAATCTATAACGAGAAACGGCTTCTCAATAATGAGAAGCCGAAAAGAACCAGAGGTAAGTTTATAAAATCTTAGAAAATTATCTCGCAAATATTTGAGTAGCATAGATCGTTCCGTCTCTATCATCTACTGTAACTGCTACACCTGTTCGCTTATAATTACCGGTGATATTTTTGAAATGCCCAGGAGAATTTACCCATCCATCGACAAACGTTGAAGAAACAACCGCGCTACTATAACCTCTGATACCAGCGGTATTTTCACCATATGCAGTAATACCACCAGAAGCTAATGCATTCGCCCTTGCTTGTGCGTTATTATGATCCGTATCGATATCTCCATAAGGAGTAGCACGGCTAATCATGTCAGCATTATGCGCAGCCGCCAATGAATCCATCTGCGAATCCCGCGTCAATGCAGAAAGACTCCTCTGAGACCTCTCCCCATTTATTCCAGTAAATATCTGACGAGCATAAGAAGCTTCCAAATTACTATTAGCTCCAGAGTTATTAGCATCCGAACCTTGGTTCTCGCCATTCACTTGATCAGTGTCATCTGGTATTTCAATTTCAGTTTTATTATCAGACCCGCCATCACTACTGCCATCACAGCTCACTAGAAAGCTTGTACTGAACGCCCCTATAAACACCATCGATATTATATTTTTTAATTTCATAACATTAGCAAAACTATATTTAGCAACCACATGGTCAAGATATTTATAATTTAAAACATCACTAACTCGGCAACCTCGAACATTACTCGAACGAGACATCTAATTCGCCTTGCTCATTTCATTTATTACAGCTAGAAAACTCACATGCTACCGCAAATAGAATCCCTTCTCGTCATACAAGACAGAGACCACCAGATCCAGACATTACAAAATGAACTGGAGAAAATCCCCCGTGACGCAGCCAACATCAAGAACAGACTCAGTGAAGCTCAAGCTGACTACGATCTCGCGAAAGAGCACATTCAGCAAAATGAGCTCGCAGTCAAAAAAATAGATCTCGATAGAAAAACCCGTAAAGACACGATTGAAAAACTAACGGTGCAGCAATTTGAGACCAAGAAAAATGATGAATATACTGCTCTAGGTGCCGAAATAATACGCTACCAGGACATGGTCGATGCACTAGAGACCCAAGAACTCGAATACATGGAAAAGTCTGATGATTTAACCACTGCATTAAGCACCGCAGAAAAAAAACTTACCTCTATCAAGGAAGGTATGGCAGATGAGGTGAAAGCACTCACTGAAAAGAAAAATAATCACTCCGCACGCATCGCAGAACTTTCACAAGAACGGTCCATCCTAGTGAAGGACATAGATGAAGCCACACTAGTCATGTATGATCGCGTTTTTAAGAAGAAGGGAAATGCGGCAGTTTGCCCGCTGCATGAGAATCAATGCGGAGGTTGTCACATGAAAGTCATTTCAGATACCGTCAGCAGAACCATCCAAGAGAAAGAACTCAGCCAATGCGAGAACTGCGGCTGCTTCCTATACTCAGTTTAATTAGCCCCTTTAATCATTACCAAATAACCAATAACAAGCACCATGCTACCCTGGTTTGAAGACGGAAAATTCCCCCTCTACCTAGCTCCTATGGCAGGGGTTACAGATGTGGTGTTTCGCACCATCTGCAAGGAACTAGGTGCAGATGTTGTAGTCACAGAATTCGTATCCGCTGAAGGCATCATGCAGCGCGATGCCTACACTCGCAAATACACAGACTTCACCGAAGAACAACGCCCACTAGGCATCCAAATCTTCGGAGCAGATGGCGAGAGAATGGGTGAAGCAGCCAAGAAAATTATCGATTGGAAACAGCCAGACTTCATCGACATCAACTTCGGCTGCCCAGTAAATAAAGTTGTTTCTAAAAACGGCGGATCATCACTACTCAAAGACTGCCCACTACTAGCAAGTGTAGCCAGCGGCATCCACAAAGCTGTGGGTGATCAAGTTCCCGTCACAGCCAAGATCCGCATCGGCTGGGATCAAGAATCCATTAATGCTCCAGAGGTCTGTAAGACTCTAGAAGAATCCGGCATGCAAGCCATATCTATCCACGGGAGAACCCGCTCGCAAGGCTACCGCGGAGAAGCGGACTGGGATGTGATCCAACAATGCACCCAAGTCACCAGCCTCCCCATCGTAGGCAATGGCGACATTTCCACTGGTGCAGACGTAAAACTCAGACGTGAAACAACTGACGTAAATGGAATTATGATAGGACGTGCCGCCATGCAAAACCCATGGGTATTTCGCGAGGCTAAACACTATCTTAAAACTGGCGAGCAACTACCACCTATTCCTATGGAAGAACGTTGGAAACTCATTGTTAGACATTGCGCTCTGGCTATCCAAAGTACGCGCTACGGTGGTGAAGAAAAACACACCATCATGGCCATGCGCGCTAGACTAATGGCATACTGCAAAGGCTTCCCCGGAGCCAAACCTCTACGCTCAAGACTCTGCCAAGTAACTTCACTTTCTGAGGTCCAAGACCTAGCAGCTGAGCACTTAAGTGGAAAGCTTACTGCTTCAGAAACCTCATAAGATCTACACACAAAAAAAGGTCAGCATAGTAAGTCTTACCTCACTTATGCTGACCTCCCAAACACATATTATATAAAAACTTAATGCTACATCTTTATACGCTACTCATCTTTTTCGTCTTTCAGCTTTTTGATTAAATTTATAAATTCACTTCTGAGACCTTTCCCATCAGCTCCTTTTCCAGATTCTGCAAGCTTAAGAGCTAGATTCAAATCTCCATCTCCTTTATGATCACTTTCTCTGAGAATCATTCCAAACAGAGCTACCGATGAACCAAACTTAAAATCCTCATCTGCCTGTTCCCAAGCCATCACTTCATCTTTCAGTGGAACAAACAGATAAGTGCTCTCATCATGCATCTTTTGCTCAGGTCGCTTATAAGCTAGCTTAACATTGAGGAGCTCATCCGCATACTCTGACTCTACATCAGCCTCTTCTTCAGGTTTCTTTTTCTTTGCGTAGCGCAGATCATCCATCTTACTTTTATCCGCAGCCCTACCTGATACTATCTCATAGAATGCAGTAACTCGATGCCCCGCTCCGACCTCTCCTGCATCTGCTGTTTTATCGAGAAATGCTGCGTTAGGAAGCACTCTGTTAGAGTATCCGATGAGACGATATTCTTTTACCTTTTCTGGATTAAATTCTACCTGAATTTTCACATCCTTAGCAATCGTCACTAGAGTCCCCATCATATCTTCTAGAAGAACCTTTCTCCCTTCCTTGATCGTATCGATATAACTATAATTTCCATTACCATTATTCGTGATGAGTTCTAACATCTTGTCGTTAAGATTTCCTGTGCCGAACCCTAGAACTGAAATATCAACTCCGCTCATCGCTTCTTTTTTAACTATTTTCTTCAGCATCTCTGGATCTGTGACACCAACATTGAAATCACCATCGGTAGCCAGTATCACTCTATTTACGCCGCCTATAATCAAATTTTCTTTTGCTAATTTATAAGCGAGCTTGATGCCTGCACCGCCAGCAGTAGATCCACCAGCACCGAGCTTCTCCATAGATTTGAGAATTTTACTCCTACCAACATCATCTACCTTCGTAGCAGGAAGAACCAAACCAGAAGCTCCAGCATAAACCACGATACTAATTGTATCTTTCTCATTCATTTCTTCTAACAGATACTTAAGACTTTCTTTCAGCAACGGTAATTTATTAGCACGATTCATAGAACCTGAAACATCTAACAAAAATACTACATTCGACGCTGGACGCTCCGCACGTATGACCTCTTTCCCCTGGAGAGCAATCCTAACGAGTTTGTTGTTCTCATTCCAGGGACACTCAGCAGCATCTACATGAACAGCGAAAGGATGCTTTCCATTCTGAGCAGGCCTCTTGTATTGGTAGTCGAAATAATTGATCATTTCTTCTATCCTCACAGAGTCAACAGGCACATGACTGCCCGATGTAATCATCCTTCTAACATTAGCGTATGATGCGGTATCCACATCGATAGAAAAGGTAGATCTTTTACTCTCTTTATCAATGGGAGCTGTGAAATCATTCTCGATAAGCTTCCCATATTTTTCAGAGTTTGAATCAACAATTGATCTGTCCTCGTCTAACTCAAGATGCTTATTCAAGCGAGGCAACTCATTAGCCTTAGTAATAGATTCAGGCACAGATAACCCCGCAGCAGATTCATTATCGCTACCCGCCCTACCTGAAATTGGCCCCCTTTTTTCCTGATAAACATCATTCAAGACATCTCGACCTTTACCACTATATGCCTTTTTAGGTGCATATTTCATTTTCGACTCGGACCTAGGTAAGCTATCCTCAATACCCCCCCCTTTAGAATCTCCTGAAAAATGATCTATACTCCGTATTGCCACCCCATCTTGTGGAGGAGCTTCAGCTTCTAATGGAATGCTAGCAGGAGCAGGGCTAATATAATTCTGCACCTCTTCGTTGGCTCTTTCTATTTGCATGTCGGCAGCCTCACTATTTATTGCGATAGTTTCCGATGAGAGATTATTTTTTTTCCATAGCATAGATCCACCCACACAAAGCGCAGCACATGCAGCAATGCCCACTCCCAGGCCTCGGATCGTTTTACTTTTACTCACAGACGCCTTCCTAGCTGACCCACTTATCGGAATCACATTTACATCATCTTCGGCATCTAATTTAGCTTCCAGCTCGCTGAGAAATTTCTCATCCACTCCCTGGCTCTTAGCATGCTCCCTAAGCAAGCTGTCCATCAAATCGTTTTCTTCGCTCATTTTTCTTATCTTGTTAAATTTTAGTTTTTACCCTCACTCACACATCCCCTCAATACCACTCTAGCTCGCTGTAGTCGCTTGCGCAGTGTAGCTCCACCTATAGATAGCTTCTCAGCGGCTTCGTCTGTGCTATCACCATCGTAATAAAAACTTTTTACAGCCTCTAATAATGTATGGGGCAACTTAGTTAAGCATAGCTCTAGCTTCATAAATACCGTTGGTCCGCCATCGGTCCGCATAGACTGCCAGTCCCGCATCTCGGCTTCGACACTTTCCAACACCTCGTCATCTAGTGACACCTGTCGTTTATTTTTACGAAGATTCTCTCGCCATTTGTTTCGTATTATTCCCCGCATCCATGAACCGAAGTCTCTAGTGATATCGAATTTACCCTTATTCTTCCATGCCGCAACGAAACTATCCTGCACGATATCCCTTGAGGTATTTTCTTCACGAGTAAGCGACCTAGCATACACCAGTAACTCACCGTGATACACTCGCGCTAGTTTGGAAAATTCTTCACGTTCTATCATTTCTTGATTTTGCACAACTTTTGTCATCATTCACCATCTATTGTTACCTGAGCCGTAAATTGTGACATTTCTCATGAGAAATATCTTAAGACAACCTTATTACTCTATGGTCACCTACAACCATAAGATAGTTTATTTTACTAAAAAATATTAATATTATTTTATTATCAATATAAATTAAATAAATAAAAACAGTTTATCACTCTCTATTTTTTTTATAAATATAACATAAATACTCATTATAATGTATTCAGAAAAAATAAGAACTATTAACAATACACTAAAATTAAACCTACAACTTACTTTAAATCAATCAATCAAACAGTTCAATCTTAAGAGAATTAAATTAATACGTAAATTCTGACTTTAAATTAAACTAAAAATTAAAATAAAAAAAAGTTGACATTTTATCATTTTCTCTCATTATCCAATTTATGGTTAATAACTAGTTGTGACAATTCATAAGATTTGAGCATCTAATAAATTACAAAATAACTAACACACAAGCATATGACTAAAACATACATCGCAGCAGGATCTATCGCACTAGCAACTATTGCTAATGCACAAAGCCTCTTTGTAGAGGATCCAAATGAAGGCCAAGGCGAATCACTCCCTATTCAGTATTCTCTAACAGCAGGCCTTGGTTATGATGACTACTTCACATCATCAGAAAACTCTGAAGGCACTACTTCTATATACGCAAATGCAGCTCTAGGTGCTAATTATGTTAATGCCAAGCCACAAACAACATGGAAAGTAGGAGCTTACCTTTCGGCAAATAAATATTTCGAGGACGAGCGCAGTGGATCTGGAGTTTACTATAATGCTCGCCTTAACCTAGATGTTAATCATCGCATTAACGATAGAACTAGATTCGTTAGTCAGAACTACATCAGTTACGGTATTGAGCCTGACTACTCATTCTCGTTTACCCCTGACAGAGCTCCTGTCGAACACCTTTTCTATTCATTAGATAATGCCATTGGCCACAGATGGACATCCCGTCTTGCCACCTACACAGGTGTGCGAGTAAGAGGCGTTGACTATCATGGTGGTAACCGTGACGATGATCGCTTGACCTACGGAATCTACAACAACTTCCGCTATTCTCTAAATACTACTACTGTTCTAACTGCAAACCTGTCATATAATGAGACAGATGCATCAGGATCAGCTGGCGACGCAACAGACATTACAGGTTCACTTGGCCTCGAGCGCCGACTATCAAGCCGTAGCTACATGAACGCAAAGGTTGGTGTCACTCGACGTGACGTTGACGGAGGTCGTGGTAGCTATTATAATCCGTATGTTTCAGCAGCACTCAACACTAATGTTAACAGCCAGCTCAGCCTCAGGACTTTCGTTAGATACGGAGTTGAAAACTACGGCACAAGCCAAGGCATCAACACCTATGATACTAACCAGGCTCTAAGAATCGGACTCAGCGCTAACTATACTGTTTCTCCTAAGCTAAGTCTTAATGCTGGAGTAAACTACATTCGCTACGACTACTCAGACGGTCGTAATGTAGTTGCAAACACTGCAATAAGTGATGCCGATCGTGACCTTATCAACCCATACGTAGGATTTACTTACAGAGTTAATGACAGAACCTCAATCAATGGTTCATACAACTACACTGACAGTTCATCATCTGGCTTTAGTGCAAATGACTTCTCTCGTAATAGAGTGCAACTCGGTGTAACAAGAATTTTTTAATCTGAACCTAGTTTAGATTAATCGCAATAGCTAGTAGCTACCCCGCATCCCCATTCCCTTTTGAACAAATAAGAAGGCAACCTGATAAAGGTTGCCTTCTTTTTTTATTCATCATATCTAATCCCCATGGTTACCAAACGCATCATTTTTGAAGGCAAAGTCCAAAGAGTAGGATTCCGCTACGCCACCCGACAGCTCGCATTGGGGTTTGAAGTAATCGGCTGGGTAAAGAATCTAACTGACGGAACCGTTGAACTAGTACTCGAAGGTGAAGACGATGAAGTGTCTGAATTCATTGAAGAAATTACTGAGGAATCCACCCTCTCTCACCATATTAAGAACTTCACTGAGGAAAACATTTCACCACTCAAGAATGTGATTGGCTTCACTCTCTCGAAGAACGCTTAACTATTCCACAAGCGTCTAAAGCCGTTGCCAATTTTTTCTCACTAACAACAACACCTTTGCCAATAATACTAGGTGCCAAACAGACTAATCGATAACCCTCCAAAAGGTAACCAACCTCTATCAACGCACCATCTTCTGTCTTTAATTTCCATCGCTTTTCCCACGGTATAAGATACTCATGCACCATATCCATTTTCTCTAAATCCTTAATCAAAGGCAAAGATGCGATCCTCTTTATCCGTTCTAAAATTCCACTAAAATACTTAGGATACTGCTTCAGCCCAGTCCATCCTACTTGCTTCAAGAAGCCCTCTCTTAATAACCAATCCATCTGGCCTCTGATATCAAAGATAATTTCCTCCAAATGTTTATCATTTCTATTCTTCTCCAGATAGAGCTCCACTTCACGCGATATCTCTATCACCTCTGCAAGAGCTTCGCCCACCTGCCCAAAACACTCATAAAGTTCACCTCTACCGGTAGCGACAACCTTACTAAAACTATCTGCTTCCCTAGGAAAATCTCCACCAAAAACTCCCTCCACTGCACAGCGCAACAACTCCGCTTGATTCACTCCCGCACCTAGATGAGGGAGATACAACCGAACGTCAGTAGAGACCGGCATATTTTTCATCACATACTTAGCGTGATCTGAGTATTCTAACAAAAACAACCTAACACAACCTACCCGATGACCCCACTCCGCCTCCCATTCTGTTAGATAAACTTTCACCCCCACGGAATTCCCTTCATCCACTAGACCAGGGAAAGCACGCTTGCCTCGCACCTCAATCCACTCTGGTAAGTCCTCACAACTCCATTCCACCATTCCACTCACCTCCCACTCGGCACCACTCTCTCTTTCAAATCTTTCATCTAACAATACCGATAGCTTCTTTCGCAGCTCATCAACTGATTTACCAATCGCTAACTCATTACCCTCATCATCACACACCCATATCTTAGTATGCATTTCCTCAGGCAGCTTCTCCACATCAAACATCCGTGCATCTATCCTCAGCCCAGCCTGCTCAGATAAATACTCCGCCAACACCACCAACAAATCACTCTCACCAAAACACCTAGAATGGATCACATAATCAACAAAACCTTTTGCGGTCACACCCGCAGGATTACAAGCCACTCTTTGCCCCTTAGGCAAACTTCTAATTAACAAGAAAACACGCTCCTCTAACATCCCCTCCACACCCCAGCTCGTCACAGCATCACTCATCTCTAACAACTGATCCACATGCACTCCCAGCGTCACCCCATCATCCACTTCACCATGCGCCACTCTATAATACACTGGATACTCATGCTCCCCGTCCCTCACCACACTTGGGTATTTTTTTAGCTCCCACTCTAGCTCAGAAACATCATCGTACATGACATCGCTCATTTCTAACAAAAGTTCATCACCATGCTCTGTCTCCCATTTATTAAATGCTTTTGCTGTATATATTACCTTAGGAATTTTCGCCTCGAAAAACTCTAGCACCTTCTCATCGCTCCAAATCCCCCCCACTCTGCGTAACCTCTGCTCCATCTCCTTCACCCTATCTCTGAGTGAATCCAAACGCCTCAAACACTTCGGTTTTCTATGCAGACCATTCCCTAATAACCCCTCTCTGATAAAAATCATCCAAGAAGCCCTAGGGTCTATCCTGCCATAGTGCACACTCCGCTCATCAACGATAGCCAGCGGACCAAACATCACAATCTCCTTAGCATAAACTGCACCCTGCTTTCTATCCCACTTCGCACTATGGTATCTATACCTACACAGATGCGGCACCACCTGCTCCAGCCACACAGGGTCTAACAACGCTACTCGCCTCGCCCACAGCCGCGAGGTATCCACCATATCATACGCCAGCACCCATGCTGGCTTCTTCTGACCAAACATCCCACTCCCAGGGAAAATCGCAAATTCTTTCGTGCTCACCCCTTTGTAAGCTCTCGCCTCCTTATCATATTTCCCCACCTGCCTCGGCATCCCCACTAACAATACCTTATGTAGCACCTCATGACTCGCCCACCCCTTCAGAGCCCCCAGTTCACCCTTCATCACCTGACGTGAAATTCTCACTTGCCTCAGCTCATGATGCAAATTCCCCCACTCCATCACCCTGCGAAAATTAAGATAATTTCGCTTACAAAACTTCCTCAGCTGATTTCTCTTCCAGCCCCTCTTCTCCCTGAACTGATCCAAATCACTCCACAAGTGCAACAGCGAAGTAAAATCTGACTCCTCATCATCCCAGCGTTTATGAGCATCATCCGCCTCCTTCTGCCTATCTGCAGGTCGCTCCTTAGGATCCATCACACTGAGACCACTCACTATCACTAGCATTTCCTCATAGCATCCTTCTCTAACAGACTCTAACAACATCCGAGCCAATCGCGGCTCAACTGGAATTTTCGCCACCTTTCTCCCTATCCTAGTTAGATCATTTGCATCATCAAGCGCATCGATTTCTCTCAGCGTTCTATAGCCCTCAGCCACATGCTTAGATGATGGCGGATCCAGAAATGGAAACTCATCTATCTCTGGCAGCCCCAGATACTTCATCCGTAGAATCACACCCGCCAATGAACTCCGCTTAATCTCCGGATCCGTAAACTCATCACGCCCCTCAAAATCCTCTTCCGCATACAACCTATAACACACCCCTTCAGAAATTCTACCACACCGCCCCTTCCTCTGCCTTGCGCTAGCCTGACTAATCTTTTCCACCTGCAACCTCTGCACCTGCCTACTAGGATTCCACCTACTCACACGCGCCACCCCAGTATCGATCACATAAACAATCCCCGGAATTGTCAACGAAGTCTCAGCCACATTCGTAGCCATCACCACTCGCCTAACACCAGGGATAGTATTAAAGACCCGCTGCTGCTCCGCCATCCCCATCCGCGCATACAGCGGCAGCACCTCAGTATTTGCTAGCAAGCGCCCCTCCAGCACCTCCGCGCACTCACGTATCTCACGCTCACCAGGCAGAAATACCAGCACATCTCTAAGGTCATCAGGGAGTGCAAGCCCTTCAACACACCGCGCCACATGCCTAGCCATCCCCTCATCCTCTCTGGCCTCCATATACCGCGTCTCCACCGGAAACGTCCGCCCCTCCACATCAATCACCGGAGTCTCTTTTCCAAAAAACTCAGAAAAACCACCCGCATCCATCGTCGCTGATGAAATAATCACTCGCAGATTATCTCGTTCAGTTAGCAATCGCTTCAAATAACCTAACAGAAAATCAATATTCAAACTACGCTCATGAGCCTCATCAATAATAATTACCCCATAATCCCCCAGCTGAACATCCCCCTGAGTCTCCGCCAGCAGAATCCCATCGGTCATAAATTTCAGCACCGTATTCTTACCACACCTATCGTCAAATCTAACCTGATACCCCACCTCATCACCCAGAGTCACATCCATTTCATCCGCCACCCGCTTCGCCACACTAGCGGCTGCTATTCGCCTCGGCTGCGTACACCCTACCAGCTTCTTCCCTTCACCTGGTACTCCCGCCAGATATTCCAACGCCATCTTAGGCAGCTGAGTCGTCTTACCACTCCCCGTATCACCCACCACCACCACCACTTGATGCTCGCTGAGTGCCGCCAACACCTCATCCCTCGCCCCACTCACGGGCAAATCCGGATACTCGAAATTCCACTCTTCCACTTCCATTTCTCTAAACTAATATAATCAGATAAAATAAATTATTTGCTTCCAGAAAGAACTAAACTTAAACTAACGTAAGTAAAGACCAACCACACACTAAACTAAAGATTATGCAAAACAACGACAGAAGAAGTTTTCTAAAGACTATCACAGCAGCAGGTGCTGGCATCGCTGCTATCAGCAACAGCGCATCAGCCAACAGCGAACGCCCAGCTGGCTCCACCTACATGGGAGATTTCATCGCACCTAAGTTAGATAAAGTCAGAATTGCTATTATCGGCTGTGGTTCTAGATCAGGCACTCACCACAACCACCTTGCATTTATCCAGAACACTGAAATCGTCGGTCTCTGTGATCTCCACCAAGACCGTGCTGAGCGCGCTAAGAAAAATGTTCTCAAACAAGATGCCAAGCGCCACGCCAATGTGAAACTCTATACTGGTGATAAACATGCGTATAAGAAAATGATCGCCGAGCTCAAGCCTGACCTCGTTTACGTAGTCACCCCATGGGAATGGCACGCACCAATGGCTATTGATGCCATGGAAGGCGGAGCACACACCTGTGTCGAAGTCCCACTCTGCCTCACTATCGAAGAATGCTGGCAACTCGCAAACGTATCTGAGCGCACCAAAAAGCACTGCATGATGCTAGAAAACGTAAACTACGGACGTGACGAACTCCTCTTCCTCAACATGTGCCGCAAAGGCGTATTCGGTGAGCTACTCCACGCAGAAGCTGCCTACATTCACGAGTTACGTAACCAGATGAATGACAACAGCACCACAGGCTCCTGGAGAACTTACCACTACGCAAACCGCGATGGCAACCTCTACCCTACTCACGGACTCGGGCCAGTAGCGCAATACATGAACCTCTGCCGCACCGATGACAACTTCGGCCGCATCACCTCATTCTCCACCCCATCGAGAGGACGCGCACTCTATGCTAAAGAGCATTTCCCAGCAGATCACAAGTGGAATAAACTAGAATTCAAAGGCGGAGACCTCAACACCTCCATCATCAAAACCACCATGGGCAAAACCATCATGGTTCAGTGGGATGAAACATCACCACGCCCATACTCCCGCCACAACATCATCCAAGGCACTAAGGGAGCAGGGGCCGGATTCCCTACGCGTATCGCCCTGGACTACAAAAAAGGTGAACTCCCAGAAGCAGTCTTCACAGCACTCGCTGGCAAAAAAGATCACACCAACTACCACGCATGGACTCAAGGAGAAAAGCTCGCCGCAGTCTATGCAGAATATGACCACCCACTCTACAAACGCATGGAAGCAGAGGCCAAGAAAATGGGCGGACACGGAGGCATGGACTACATCATGAACGCAAGAGTCATCGAAGCTCTCCGCCTAGGACAACCACTCGACCAGAACCTCTACGAAGGACTCTTCTGGTCAGCAGTAGGACCACTCTCTGAGCAATCAGTAGCTCAAGACGGTGCATCACTCGCCTTCCCAGACTTCACCAGAGGCAACTGGAAAAATACCAAACCACTAGCCATCATCAGCTAGTTTAAATAGTAAATTTAAAACCACCAATAACCCAGCCGCTGACACAGTAGCTGGGTTATTTTTTTTGCTCAGCACACAGCCTCCTTTCACCTGTCATCTCCATTGACAATCTCCCCCTCATGCTCCATTGGTAACTCAAAGATCGACATGTCATTCGTAAACACATTCAACCAACTACCTGAAAAAAAATCTGCTCTCCTGAGGAAATTTGAAAACCTCATCGCACCCGCTAATACCGAGCAACTAGAAGCAATGGCTCAACAAAGCCAAACTCTAACACTTCAGAACTTTGGTAAAACCATGCGACTCTTCGCCCCCCTCTACGTTTCAAACGAATGCGTAAACAACTGCTCCTACTGCGGATTCTCACGGGACAACCCCATCCTACGCACCACACTCACCATCCAGCAAGTCGTCACAGAGGCTCAGCACCTTCACAGCCTTGGATTCAGAAACATCCTCCTCGTCGCTGGCGAGCACCCTAAATTTGTCTCTGAAGGATACCTCCAAGAATGTATAGACGCCATTAAATCCTTCATCCCTACCATCGCCATCGAAGTAGGCCCCATGAAAGACCACCAATACGGCGAGCTCGTAAATCACGGTGCAGAAGGTCTCATCGTTTACCAAGAAACCTACGTCCGTGATGCCTACTCCAAGCTCCACACCGCTGGACCTAAAAAGAACTTCGACTGGCGCTTAGAATGCCCGGAGCGCGCCTACGCAGGAGGCTTCCGCCGTATCGGCATAGGAGCACTCTTCGGACTCGCACCCTGGAGGCAAGAAGCACTCGCCCTAGCAGCCCACCTTGAGTATCTCTACAAGCACTGCTGGAAAGCCTCATTCTCCGTAGCCTTCCCACGCATGCGCCCCTACGCAGGAAATTACCAGTACACCCCAAATCCAGACCTATTTCTCAATGACAAGGCACTCGCCCAGCTCATCTTCGCCTTCCGCATCTGCTTCCCGCAAGTAAACATCGTACTCAGCACCCGTGAGCCGGCACCACTCCGGGACGCACTCATCCCGCTCGGCATCACCCACATGTCAGCAGGCTCACAGACCGAGCCCGGCGGATACACAGGTGCCGGACATGATGACCTACACCTCACCGTAAAAGGCAAGCGAGTAGAACTCACAGAAGCTGAGCAGAAGCCCTGCCAGAAAGCCACTGAGCAATTCACCATCGATGACACCCGCTCCCCATCCAGCATCGCCCAGCTACTCCAGAGCCAAGGCTACGAGCCAGTCTGGAAAGACTGGGATCAAGCCATTCTCCAACGTGCTGGAGATTTCCAATCTCCCACCAACCTCTAATAAACAACCCTAGCCACAACCCCAGCCACAACCCCAGCCAATGACCATTGACAAATGACCATTGACGGGCGAAGCCCAAAACCATGAACATCACACTCAATGGCACACAAAAAGACATCCCAGCCAACACAAGCATCCAGCAACTTCTCGCTTCTCTTGGGTTCGCAAACAAACCCGTAGTCATCGAGCACAACAAAATCGCCATTTTCCCCAGAGACTATCCCACTATCCTTTGTAAAGAAAATGACCGAATCGAGATCATTAATATCGCCTCAGGAGGATAAGTTTGCTATGGGTAAATAAATGCCATTGACCCTTCAAAAACGCTGGATGAAATTTAGCACCAGAGTCACCATCCCACAGCGGGATATACTCTGGAAAAACTTCGTCGCGCTCTACTCAGAAGACAACCGGCACTACCATGATCTAGCCCACATCGAGGACTGCCTCACCAAGCTAGATCACTGGCCATCCCACCTCTCTAACACCATGCGTGACACCATTGAGCTGGCCATCTGGTTCCATGACATCATCTACGATACTCGCAGAGCAGACAATGAAGAATCCAGCGCAGCTCTCGCCACTCATTACCTCCGTGGTCACCCGCTCGCCACAGACTGCCACGCGCTCATCTTAGCCACCCGCCACAAGCAGACAGAAGGAATGCGTGCAGAAGAAATCATGTGCGACATCGACCTCTCCATCCTAGGCGCCAAGCCAGAAAAATACCAACGCTACGCAAAAAACATCCGCTCAGAATACAGCTGGGTAGAAACAGAAGAATACGCTGAAGCCCGCTCCAGAGTGCTGAGTAATTTCCTCAAACGCGAAAAACTATTTCAGACCGCCTACGCCATCGGCAGATGGGAAAAACAAGCCCGCATCAACATCCAAGAAGAACGCGAAAAACTACACACCATGGTTTAATCAACCCCAGCAATTTCAAATCACAAATTTCAAATCTCAAATCCTAAATATAATACATATAAGTATCCTCATTCCCCATCATATCCTGCAGTGATGTTTTCTTCAGCAGAGCATCTATTTCACTACTGATCGTGATCCACGTATTCGCCACCTGCTCGGCAGACTCTCCATCTTTCACAGTCACATCTGACACCACACCAGAGTTCACCGCTTTCACTATCTCGTAGAGGCTTATATCTTCTGGATTTTTCTCCATAAAATAACCGCCATGCTTACCCCGCTTACTCTGGATAATCCCTACCGAACGTAGTTGATTCAGTATCTGCACCAAGAAACTAGATGACACATTCTCACGTTGTGCTATCTCTTCTAGCCTAAGTATGCTATCAGTATTCCTCGCTAACTGCACAGTCGCCCGGCAAGCATATTCTAATTTCTGGGAAATTTTCACTCCCAAGACTCAATCACATCATGGATCACAACTCTAACTCAAATACTCACAAACTCTGTCATGCAACCACAGTAGATTTACAGCAGAGCTGGCAATCCATCAAACAAGACGCCACAGAGCTTTCCGTATCTGAGCCACAACTCCACGGACTCCTCTCAGACGTCATCCTAGAGCGCGAGTGCCTCAACACCTCACTCGCTGCCCGCCTAGCCCGCAAGCTCGCCAGAGACGACATGGGCAGAGATGAACTCATGCCCCTCCTGTTAGAAATTTTCACCGCAGACAAAAAGATCACCGCCAGCGCAGCAGCAGACATGCAAGCCATCGTAGAGCGTGACCCCGCCTGCCAAAACATGCTAGAACCCATGCTCTTCTTCAAAGGCTTCCTCGCCATCACCACCTACCGCATCGCCCACTACCTCTGGCACCAAGACAGAAAGCCCCTCGCCCTCTACTTCCAGAGCATCACTAGCGAGGTCTTCGGCGTGGACATCCACCCCGCCGCCAGAGTCGGCTGCGGCATCCTCCTAGACCACGCCACCAGCATCGTCATGGGAGAGACCGCCATCGTAGAAGACAACGTCTCCATCCTCCACGAGGTCACACTAGGAGGAACTGGAAAAACAGAAGGCAACCGCCACCCCATCGTCCGCTCAGGCGTCCTCATCGGTGCAGGCGCTAAAATTTTAGGCAGAGTAGAAATAGGCACCGGAGCCAAGATCGGAGCCGGCAGCGTAGTC
>CAKZMG010000319.1 GCA_937128235.1 uncultured Verrucomicrobiales bacterium | reverse complement strand
AGAGTAATATTTATCGTTAATTTTTAAACATAACATAACAGGAGAGAGGCGGGGTGCAGTGTGTGTCTCGTCTCTTTTCGCTTAAATTGTATGATGGATTTAAAAATCGGGGCTTCGGTTGCAGGGGCTTCTCATGGTGTTCTCGGTGGTGTGCCTGATGGTGTGTTGTCTGGAGTTATTATCTATTTTGCGCTGTATGTCATTCAGCTTTTGAAAAATAGAATTGCTAAATTGAAAAAGGAAAGGAGAGATGATGAATAGGATAAAGTTTGAAGGTGTTTATGGCGGTCAAAATTATGAGTTGAAGTTTAATTTTGAAAATGGTTTTTGGGTTTTGAATAGCTCTTCGGGTATTGGCGAGAATGTTATTGCTGGCTTTGAGGAGGTGGAGTTGCAGGGTGGTGTTACTTATCAATTAAGTTTTGTTGATGCGGTGAGTCAGGATGATTTTCAGCTTGTTAGAAATAGTTTGTATGGTGTTTATGAGGGTGATGGTTTGGTTGCTGTAGCAGGGTCTTATGATGATGTTGTGAAGCCTAAATTTAAGCCTGTTCCTTTTGTCGAGTCTGATGATTTGGACTGGAAGCCTCATGAGTGTTATTCTGATGAGGATGATGAGCTAGGAGAGAAGGTTGATAAATTATTGGGTTGTGATCCTGATGATGGTTGGGTGTGGGATAGTGATTATTTCGAGACAGAAAGGGATTGTAAGCGGGTTAGGGTTACTGTTGTTAGGCATGGTCTTGAAAATGTTGAATTGTTATTTGATGGTGATAAGGATGATAATTTTAGGCTAGTGGCTACTAAGGGGGCTAAGATGCTTGATGGTGATTTTTTCGGGTTGTCTGAGTTGAGATATAAGGTCGGACAACGTGAGGGGGGCTGGGAAAGAGAGTTCTTCTATTATGAGGATAGTGAGGATGATGATTTTACTTACACGATAGATGTTCGTGTCGATAGTGAGAAGCTAGATGGGACTTATTTTCCTGATAATACAGTAGATATATTTGATGCTGAAAAGAGGGCTGAGCGTCATAGTAGGGATTATGTGAAGATTGTGACTGAGGTTGATAATTGTGAGGGGCAATAGTCATCCTAGGTAGAAAATCCACTCCGTAGGAAATAAGGATATGAAAAAATATAGTGAATATGTTAGATTATCGCCTAATCGTGGCGGTGAGATAGTGCCTAAGTTCATCGTGTTGCATCATTCTGCGGGTTCGTTCGCTGGTTCGCTGGATTGGATTTCTAAGAGTGAGTCTCGCGTTTCATATCATTATTTGATTCGTTCTGATGGTGGGCGCGTTCAGATGGTTTGGGATTCTGTTAGGGCTTGGGCGTGTGGTGAGTCGTCGTGGAAGGGGTTTTATGGGTTGAACTCTCATTCAGTTTCGATTTCTTTTTGGGGTGATACAAGTACTAGGTTGCTTGGTTTTGAGGAGTTCGATTCTTGTGCTGAAAAGTGCATTTATTTGATGGAAAAATTCGGGCTAGAAATTGATGCGATTATCACTCATCAGATGATAGCTCCTGATAGAAAAAATGATTGCTCGGTGCAAGCTCACTCACTGGTGATTGAAAGAATCTGTGAGCGTTTAGAAAAAAAATATGAAAAATGTTAGAAAAATAATCGTCATTTCAGTTTTGAGCTTACTTGCTCAGTCTTGTGGATTTACAGGTAATATTCACGGAAAATTACCTAACAATTTAGGCGGTGGTAGCATCGGCATAGTTGTTGAGCCTCAAAAATAATTGTTGACTGATTTCGCATCTCATGAGAATTTATCACTGTTATGTTAAATGAAATTGATGCGCGGGATCGTAATAAGTTCCCACAATATATGTAATACGTCATCAACAACATGGCAGATCCCTACTCTCGATCATATGGAGAATCGCTGTGCGCTTATTATAGCTCATTATGATAACTTCACACTAGACTTCTGCGGAGTTCACATCCTCTCTGAGGTTGTCTATGATGTAGAGTTGTCGGTCAGGTGTGTTTTTGCCCATGTAGAATGCGAGCATTTCTTTGAGTGATTTCCCTTCGACTATTGAAACTGGATCTAGCCTCATGTCATCGCCGATCATGAATGCAAATTCATCTGGTGAGATTTCGCCGAGTCCTTTGAATCGAGTGATTTCCGCTGCTTTACCGCATTCCTTCATCGCATCTTCACGTTCCTTGTCATCGTAGCAATAAAATGTTTTCTTCTTATTTCTGACTCTGAATAACGGTGTCTGAAGAATATAGACATGTCCCTCTCTGACTAATTCTGGGAAAAACTGTAAGAAAAACGTCAGTAACAGTAATCTGATATGCATTCCATCCACATCGGCATCTGTTGCAATGACTACGTTATTGAACTTAAGTCCTTCAAGCCCATCTTCTATATTTAACGCGTGTTGCAATAAATTGAACTCTTCATTCTCGTAAACGATCTTTTTGGTCAGCCCGAATGAGTTCAGCGGCTTACCTCTGAGCGAAAATACCGCCTGCGTCTCCACATCTCTACTCTTTGTTATAGAACCACTTGCGGAATCTCCCTCAGTAATAAATACAGTAGTTTCTTCTCTGCGCTTGTGTTTAGTATCTAAGTGAGCACGACAATCTCTAAGCTTTTTATTATGAACTTTCGCTTTTCTAGCGCGATCTCTCGCGAGTTTTTTAATTCCTTTAAGTTCCTTGCGTTCTTTCTCAGCTACCAGTATCCGCTTTTGTAGTGCTTCAGCGATTTGTGGGTGCTTATGCAGATGATTATCTAGATGCTCTTTGAGAAAATTTAGAATAAATGTTCGGACAGTTTCCCCATCTGGTGCAATGTGTGTGGAGCCAAGTTTGGTCTTAGTTTGACTCTCGAAAACGGGTTCTTCTACGCGAATAGATACTGCCGCACTCAGCCCAGCTCTGATGTCCGATGGATCATACTGTTTCTTGTAAAAATCCCGGAGCACTTTCACTACCGCCTCACGGAATGCTGCGAGATGCGTTCCACCTTGAGTAGTGTGCTGACCGTTGACGAAGGTATAGTAATCTTCACCGCTAGACATGGTGTGGGTGAATGTTATATCCAGATCTTTTCCTGCTAGATGGATCGGCTCATAGAGCATTTCATCATCCATCTCTTCTTTGAGGAGATCTAGAAGTCCATCTTTTGATTTAAATTTCTTACCATTAAAAACAACGGTTAAACCTGGATTTAAGTAGGAATAATAGCGACACATTTTCTCTACGTGACGCTCGCGATATTTGGTTTTCTTCGGGAAAATCTCACGATCCACGTCAAAGCAAATGCGTGTTCCGTTGACCGCATCTTTATCTTTGCGCGGCTTCTTCATTTCCTCGATGACTTCCCCTCGGCTGAATTCAATCGCCTTGGTCTCACCATCTCGCCATGCCTGAATCTCGAAAAAGATCGAGAGCGCGTTCACTGCCTTGATACCTACGCCGTTCAAGCCTACAGATTTCTTAAATGCTTCACTATCATACTTGGCTCCAGTATTGATTTTTGCCGCGCAGTCCATCAGTTTTCCGAGCGGAATCCCCCTACCGAAATCTCTAACTTCTACCCGATCTTCTTCATCAATGTTGACATGAATTTCTTTACCGTGGCCCATGACGAACTCATCAATCGAGTTGTCCATTACTTCCTTGAGCAAGATGTAGATACCATCTTCTGGGCTAGATCCATCAGCTAGTTTGCCGATGTACATGCCTGGTCGTAAGCGGATATGCTCTTTCCAGTCTAAACTCTTGATGTCGTCTTCTGTGTAACTTGCCATGTCGAAAAATGCTTTTACTTAAGATGCGTTAAATAATCTGCTGTGGCAACCACGAAATGCGCGAGAAGTCGAAAATAGTTTACTACTTATTGATTTTAGAGCTTTTTCGCTTCATTCCCCCTGCTTTCTTTAGGCTTTTTCTTCATTAGAAATGAAATAGCTATCCCCGGAAGCAAGGACACCCAGGTCCAGGCGCGAATGCAATCGATGAGGTCTTCCTCTTCTGAGACGCGGTGAAGCACTCGTGTCCGTTCAATAAGTGAAGCCATCTGTGAAGCGGCCTCTTTCTCTACTGCCCGAGAGAACCAGAGTGACATGATGCAGCCTGCGAGCACGATTCCTACAATGATAATCGTCCACATAGCGGGAACTCGACCTACTACAGTGCCTAGAACACAGCCAACGAGTGTGAGCGGAGGAAGTATGTAGCCTAGTTTGATGTATTTAGTGCGCCAGCGTATCAGCTTCTCATGTTCTTTCCAAAGTCCCGAGAGACCTAACTTAATGAGTTGCTGAGCTATTTCTCTGGATGATACTGAGTGTCTATATTTCTCATCGATGAGCGCTACCCCATCACGACTAAGAGGAATTCCTATCCAAGTGCGTTTTTTGAATTCATAATTCAATTTGTCGTATTTTGCTGCAAGCGTTTTGAGGATAGTCTCCAGATTTACAGACAAGTCCCCTGCTTTATATAATCTCCGGAAGCCAAATAAGTTCGACGCGATCAATGCTAACGCAATTGGTACAGCGCACAGGAGTATCAGCAATGTTTTCATTTAAAAAGAATAACCGCGCTTCATGCTGCTAAAACTTAGCCTTAGGAAGAGGAGCGGACTTAAAACGATCCAGTTGATTTGCCAAGCTATAGGAGCGAGTCTTCGCTGAAGTTCTCATTCCTAATGTATCCAGCCGGCCATACTTACTAGCCATCACAGCTTTCTCTCCCCACGCTATCGCTTTTTTTCTATCTCCTTTAGCAAAATAAAGCTCACCCATGGTATCAATGTAAGAAGCTTCAAATGGTGTTAGCTTGAGAGATTTTTCAGAATGCTTTAGTCCTTCATCAAGGTTTCTCACAGCACGTGAGAGAATCCATGCAGCAGTGTTGTGAGTGTTTGAGCTGTCTGGAAATTCCTTAAGTGATTTCTGTAAATACTGATAAGATTCGTCCACCCAGAGTTCGTATTGCTCCGTCAGGTCAGTGGTTCGGATGGCTGGATAGAAATGGTCTGCTAGGTTTCCATCTCCCACTAATACATCGTGAGCTCGTTTTAGAATTTTTAATCCTTTCGCTTTTTCCCCGGATTTATAAAGTTCCATCCCTCTTGTGAATTGAGCGTTGTAGAAATCACTATTATAATATGCCACATTCCCATACTCACCACCCGTAGCTCGTTGCTGGAGATCTCTAGCAGAGTTCACAAGGAAGAAAGCCGCCGCCTTTCCCCACTGCTTCGTTTCTGTGTAAGCATTATTAGAAGCCGCTAGGTAATTCATGCCAAAGCTATACAAGCGAGACTTTCTATCCACTGATCCAATGATCAAAATACGCTCTACGATGCTGGTAGATATATCATAATATCCCGCAAGATAGTGTTCTAGCGCGATGTCACGCAGGTCATCACTGAGACCGATTGAGGAGAGCTTGGCTAAATGTAGAAGTTGATCAGCTGATTTTGTGTCGCCAGTTTTACGCTTAGCTATGGCATAAACGGCTAGCCATTTAGGTGAGTTTTGAATAAATGAAGCGTCCTTGTCGAGTAGCGTTATAATGCCTTTCCAGTCGAGACTGTTAGAAAGCTCTCTTAGATACTCGAGTTTTTTGAGAGGGATAGCCTCTTCATTTTCTTCTGTGTCCAATAGCTGTTTCGCATACTTCTTAGCACTTATTGCATCTTGTCGGTAGATAGAAACTGAGAGCAATGCTGACTTCATTGACTTAAGGCTCACTATGCCCTGCCGTGTTGCTATCTTTATCAGTTCCGCTTGTAGAGCATGGTATTCTTTTACCTGAGACTGATGAACACCCATGATGACAGCAAGGTCGCGAAATGCTTTCTCAGGAGTTCCTCCTTCTCGTTTGAGTAACGTGGTCCAGATCAGATCAGTATCGACAGTATCATCGAAGAGGAAAGTCACCATTTGCTCATAGGTATTATCATCATTTCCTCTATCGAGCACCATCTCTACAGCAAGATCTGCCATACCGAACCCCGCTATAGTCTCTACAACCGCATACCACTCATTATTTTCTTGTTCATGCAGCTCCTTAAGCAAAGGAATGAGAATGCTTTTCGCTTTTTTAAATTGCCCTTTCGTATAGTAAAAATGAGCAACGGTATGAAGTCTATCTTGATAGGATAACTGCTCTCCCCCTCTAAACTCTCTCTGATCTTCTTGCTCTAACTCTAGCTCAGCGACAGCAAGCCTGGTATTTTCTTTAATAAATTTCAGCAAAGAATCCTCATCAGTTATCCCGATGATTTCTAGTGCCTTGCGAGGTTGCTCTCTAGAGCTAAAATAAGTGAACGACTCGTATTTATATTTCTTTTCTAGGTATGGCTCTACTAGGCTAATTCCACCTGTTAGACTCAGTGATTTCATCGTCTGATTCAAGAGAAGTGAGTTAGTATGATCTTTAGCTAGTTCCAGGATTTGCTTCTGCTGAGCGTGGGCTTTTGCTATAAAATCATCACTTTCACCATCATATTGAGCTTTAATTATCGCAAACCCAGTCTTCGCGGTTAACGCTGCGGACTTAGAATAGTATTGGAACATCCGGTCTGGATCCCCCTTCAAAAGATCTAGAGTTGCCATAATGCCCATCATGCTCTCCCGTTTGGCGTATTTACGGATTTCAGCGCGGTCAGATTTTTCTAGGTAGAGATGTTTCTCCCATTCTTTGTCTCTGAGCTGAGCACTCATCTTATTGAGCTTATTTATTTCATCATCTAGCTTACCAGTTTGTGCGTATAGATAGGCGAGTGAACGAAGCGATTGTTCACTTTTCGGTGCCAGTTTAAGTTGCTCTATAGCCGCTTCGATGTCTCCTTTTGAAATTGATTCTCTGGCAGCATGATGAGCTAGTCTGTTAAAATTTGAATAGAGTTTTATTTCCAGTGCTTTATCTTCTAGCTCAGAAAGCATGAAAAGCATCTGCGAGAATGCTCTTTCAGCATAGAGTTCTCTCATTATGTCTTCTTTCTCATCTTCATTAGCATCTGAAAATGACTGCACCAGCTTGGCAATATGTGGAGGAGTGTCTGGTAAAATCCCCGCTTTCACGTAGCGCATGATTCTCGTAGCGCGCGAGACAAGCTCAGGATTCTCAGAAGAAACAGCTTTTTTTAGTGCGTTTAATACAGGTCTTCCCCTTCTCCAGACTAGCTCTGTGGCTTCCTCACGTGTAGCAAAATCCTCATGACTTAAATGCTGGACAATTTCCTCATGGCTCAGCTTGTCAAAATCTATCGCAGCAGTCCACGGGATAGGATCATCTTTTGTTTTATTTGTCTCCTCAGCAGCTTTATCTTGAGCTTCAGGGATGTCAGGATTCGCAACTTTAACTACCTGCGCTAAACTCAATGAGCTTATCGAAGCGGCGAGAAAACCAGCCATCGTGATTCCTTTTCCAGTGATCCTCTTTTGTTTGTATCCTGATGTCATAGATTAATTATACTGAATGAGTAATGTTCCTGTGCCTGTTAAAATACCTGCTTAAAAGGAAATTTCCAGCTTTCTTTTTATCGGTAAAATAAACAGGGCTAACCATGTTTTCGGTTAGCCCTGTGAAATTGAATCTGTAATTAGAATTTATTCTTCCGCATAAGCTTCCATGCCAATGCATGAACACATGAGATTTCTGTCTCCATAGACATTGTCCACTCTGCCCACATAGGACCAGAACTTATGCTCACGCAGACCAGTTACTGGATACGCTGCCTTTTCGCGGCTGTATGGTCTGTCCCAGCTGTCACTAGATACTACTTCTGCTGTGTGCGGTGAGTTTGTGAGAACGTTGTTTTCCTTATCCGCTGTGCCATTGATCACTTCTTGGATTTCTCCGTGGATGGAAATGAGAGCGTCACAGAAGCGGTCGATCTCTTCCTTAGACTCAGACTCTGTAGGCTCTATCATAAGCGTTCCAGATACTGGGAAACTCATCGTAGGCGCGTGGTATCCGTAGTCGATCAGACGCTTCGCCACATCTTCCACACCGATTCCAGACGCATCTGTGAGAGGTCTAACATCGATGATGCATTCGTGCGCGACGAGACCTTTGTTCCCTGTGTAGAGAATCGGGTAGTAGTCTTTGAGGCGATTTGCTACGTAGTTCGCATTCAAGATCGCTATCTTAGTTGCTTCGGTAAGACCCGCAGAACCCATCATGGCGATGTACATCCAGGAAATGGTATTGATCGAGGCACTTCCGAATGGTGCTGCACTGACCGCTCCCTCTGGTGACTCAGAATTTCTATGTCCAGGAAGGAATGGCACGAGCTGCTCAGCCACTCCGATAGGACCCACTCCAGGACCACCGCCACCATGTGGGATACAGAATGTCTTGTGGAGATTAAGGTGGCAAACGTCTGCCCCGATGTGACCTGGGCTAGTGAGACCCACTTGGGCATTCATGTTCGCTCCATCCATATAAACCTGACCTCCATGGTCGTGAATCGTCTGGCAGATGTCCTTGATGGTTTTCTCATACACACCGTGAGTAGATGGGTATGTGACCATCAGGCAGCCTAGATTATCAGAATGTTTCTCCGCTTGAGCTTTGAGATCTGCTACGTCGATGTTGCCATTGTCATCACATTTCACAGGTACTACTTTAAAGCCAGCCATCACGGATGAGGCCGGATTTGTTCCGTGTGCGGATGTTGGGATGAGACAGATATTTCTATCATTGTCTCCATTTGATTCATGGTAACGGCGGATCGCTAGTAGTCCGGCAAACTCGCCTTGTGAACCCGCATTTGGCTGTAGGGATACAGCGGCAAAACCAGTAATTTCCGCAAGCCAATCTGAAAGGCTATCTAACATATCCAGATAACCATGCGTCTGTGACTCTGGTGCAAATGGGTGCATGTTTGAAACTGTCGGCCATGTGAGCGGCATCATTTCAGCAGTCGCATTTAGCTTCATGGTGCATGAGCCAAGGGCGATCATTGATTCATTGAGAGCTAGGTCGCGTTTCTCTAGTCTAGAGAGGTAACGGAGCATTTCAGTTTCTGAGCGATACTTATGGAAAACCTCTGCCTTACAAAATGCTGATTCTCTCTCGAAACTTCCCTCCCAGCCGAATGCTTCGTCATCAGGCATAGAGATTTCATCCTCGATGCCGAATGCCTGTAAGATAGCTACTCCGTGCTCAGGAGTATGCGTTTCGTCAAATGATATACCTACAGTGTCTGCATCGATCTGGCGGAAGTTGATGCCAAACTCGTTCGCAGTTTCGTGGATCTCATCCGCCTTGCCAGGAGTCTTCACCGTGATGGTATCGAAGAATACTTCGTTGGTCAGCTCGTAGCCCGCTTTCTTGAGATTGTGAGCTACCACTGTTGCCATTTCATGACACCCCATCGCGATAGTCTGAAGCCCTGATGGTCCGTGATAGACCGCATACATAGATGCCATCACGGCGAGTAAAACCTGAGCAGTGCAGATGTTAGAAGTCGCTTTATCCCGACGGATGTGTTGCTCACGGGTCTGAAGCGCTAGTCGATAAGCTGGCTTACCATTTGAGTCTTTAGAGACACCAATGATGCGACCAGGAAGCTTGCGTTTCAGCGCATCCTTACAAGAAATATACCCAGCATGTGGTCCACCGAAACCGAAAGGAACACCGAATCTCTGGCTAGATCCCACTGCGATGTCTGCACCAAATTCCCCCGGAGGGCGAAGCACCGTGAGTGCGAGAAGATCTGCCGCTACGATAGTGAGAGCTTTTGCTTCATGCACCTTGTCGTGAAATTCTGCATAATCTTCCACTCCACCATCCACATCAGGATACTGCACGATAGTCGCAAAAAGACCTTCACACGTTGCGGGATCGAATGTTTTCCAGTCACCCACTTCTACGATGAGGCCGATAGGCTCACAGCGGTTTCTGACGATGTCGATAGTTTGCGGTAAACATTTATCAGATATAAATACAGTCGTCCCCTTTGACTTGCCTGACTTTGCAAGTGCCACAGCCTCTGCTGCCGCGGTACCTTCATCGAGAAGTGATGAGTTCGCGATGTCGAGACCAGTGAGCTCAGACACCATCGTCTGATAGTTGATGAGCGCCTCTAGCCTGCCCTGAGCGATCTCCGCTTGGTAAGGAGTATAAGCTGTGTACCAGCCTGGATTTTCAAGAATATTTCTCTGAATCACAGCAGGTGTGATCGTGCCGTAGTAACCTAAACCTATGCATGAAGTCAGAACCTCATTCTGATCCATAATCTGTTTTAGGAGTGCAAGCGCATCAGTTTCTGAGAGAGCTTCTGGAAGCTCTAGCTCATGTTCCTCCTCGAAGCGGATATTAGAAGGCACCGCGTCTGCGATGAGGTCAACGATGCGTTCGTAACCTAGTTTATGAATCATTCCATCACGGTCATTGCCAAAAACGCCTACGTGACGACTACAAAAATCAATATATGCTGACATGTGTTTTTCTTTATGTATTTGTTAAAAATAAAAATTCCTGCTGAGGAATACAACAGGATTGAACAGAGGCGGATTGTGTTAGGTTATTAGGTTTTATGTTTTAGGTTTTGCACAGAACAACGAGATAGCTCACAAGCTAAAACTTAAAACCTAAAACTAAAGCACCTAACACACCGAAGCCAAAGCTTCTATCTAACCTCCAATATGTGAAGTGTAAGCATCAGCATCCATAAGTGCCTCAACATCTGCTAAATCCTTGACCTTCATCTTGAAGATCCAGCCCTTACCGTGTGGGTCAGTATTCACGAGAGCGGGATCAGCTTCTAAATCTGCATTTCCCTCTAAGATCTCTCCTGCTAGTGGAGCATAGATGTCAGAAGCAGCCTTCACTGACTCTACCACTGCGATCGCCTCTTCTTCCTCACATTCGCGACCTACTTCTGGAAGCTCTACGAAAACAATATCTGTAAGTTCTTCCTGCGCGTGCTGTGTGATACCTACGGTTGCTACGTCTCCCTCTAGGGCTATCCATTCGTGATCTGCTGTGTATTTTAAATTTGCTGGTACGCTCATATGTATTGGTTGGTTTGAATTATTGTTGCTCAGTTATGTCTAAATTAGTCTTTCTTGTAAAAAGGTTTTTTCACCACTTTGCCAGGAAACTTACGTCCACGGACATCGATGTCAACTTCAGTGCCTATTTTTGCAAATTTCACTGGCAAGTAGCCCATGCCGATGCCCTCTTTCAGGCTCGGTGAGAAGACACCGCTTGAAAGCTCACCGATCTGCTCACCATCCTTAGTGAAGACACCATAATGCGGTCTAGGTGGAGCACCTTTTCCCGTGTATTTGATCGCTACGAGACGCTCTTTCATGCCCTCTTCTTTCTGCTTCTTCAGAACATCACGGCCGATGAATTCCTTATCAAGCGCACAGAAAAATCCTAACCCAGCCTGAACTGGTGTTCTCTCAGGTGAGAGATCTGAGCCATTCAGCGGATAGCAGACTTCTAGTCTTAGGCTATCGCGCGCTCCCAGCCCACATGGCTTAGCCCCTGCGTCCACGAAGTTCTTAAACCAAGTAGCCCCCTGCTCTGCCGAGGTAAAAAGCTCAAAACCATCTTCACCAGTATAGCCAGTGCGACATACGATAAATGTGCTGCCATCCTGATCCCACTTGTCGATCCCATTTCTCTTAGGGAGTTCACGAGTCGGGAAAAGTTTAGCATAAGCCGCCACAGCGTCTGGTCCCTGCACCGCCATACCAGCCCAAGCATCAGACTCATTCGTGAGTGTCAGTCCATCGGTCAGATGCTTGTTCAGCCAAGCGAAATCTTCATCGATCATTGATGCATTCACCACGAGGAAGATCTTATCATCACCGAAGCGGTAAATGATCAAGTCATCAATCACCCCACCCTGCTCATTCAGCATGAATGTGTATTGCGCCTCACCGATAGCGAGCTTGTTCACATCATTAGCCAGAATCCCGTTCAGCCATTCTTCAGCGCCAGCACCACGGAGGAAAAATTGTCCCATGTGTGAGATGTCAAAGATCCCCACAGCATCACGCACCGCAGTGTGCTCATCCATGTTAGAAGTATATTGCACCGGCATATTCCAGCCTGCAAAAGGAACCATCTTGCCCCCCAGTTCAATGTGAAGTGACTCCAGAGGAGTAGATTTAATTTCTTGATCGCTCATATCCGAAGACTGCACTCACAAGATTCAGATTGTCAATTCTAGTGTGTGCAAAAAAGCAATATAATTTCATGCCATAAAAGGAACTTAATCATACTCCAGCTTTTCTATCACTTCTTGCAGATGAGGGAAATGCTGTTCAAAATGAGCCGCATAATTCCTCCATCTACCTATTGCTCCCTTATAGATAGGTTTATTCACAGCCTCATAGGTAGGTGAATTAACTCCACGCTCTCGAAGATGATTTTTATAGTCACTTATCGAATCCTCCCAATCTAAGCCTAACCAGCTAATCACTTTTTGAGATTCTTTAGTGTAATTCTCTACAGTATCTTCGTAACGAGTTTCTAACCAACGCTCTTGAGGAATGATTTCTCGTAATTTTAGCCAACATTTAAGCTCCTCTGAAGTTCGCTTACAGGTATCCTCAGCAGTCAAATACCTAACACTAACTGAGTTTATTGGCAGCCACCTGTAGAAGCAACTAACAGCAATATCACGCGGGTCTCGCAGCGCATACAAAATCTTATTCTGTGGCCAAACCCTCAAACTAGCAGCTATATGAAAGGTGAGTGAAGGGTTTTTATCAATCAAGGTTCGATTGCCTATCTTCTCGTTTAGAGCACTAGATAGGTAGCGAGAGTATCTTCTCCCCTCTTTCTCTATATCCATAAGACTCAAATTTTCTAATACAGAGACATTGTGATCAGCGCCACTCTTAGAAATTTCTTTAAGTAATGTTGGGAGAATTGAGCCCGCAAAAGCATTGAGTTCATCTGCGGAAATTATTTCACTATGAGCATCCAGTATTTTCTCTATGAGTGTGGTGCCTGATCTTGGGCAACCAGTTAACAAGACTGTTGGATGCTTGGAGCTTGAGCCTACTTGCTCCCAGCGAGTGATATGCTCTTTTGTAATACTCTCATTTAGTTTTTGGGTCCATTGTGATTCATAGGCTGACCGCTCTTTTGCTGTGTTAGTTTCTGGGAGATTTGAAAGATATTTTTTACTCTCTAAGAGCGTTGAAAATGCTTTTTCATAATCACCTTGCTCATCGAGTAAGTGACTCCATTCATTAAGGGTCTGAGCCTTTGTAATCTCAGCTGTAGAACTTCTAGCATAGATATTTTGATAAATTTCTTCTGCAGAACTCGTTTCTTTTTGTCTTCTTAGAATACGAGCCTTCAATAGAAGAGCTTCGGGACTATTTGCATTTCTGTGGAGATACCTTTCTACGGAGTCGTAGCTTAGCTCCAGATCATGATTTCTCTCAGCTAAAACTGCCATTTCAAGAAAACAAAGATCAGGAGAATTTTCCATCTTAGATGCTTTTACCATGCACTCCATCGCCTCTTTTCCACGATAAGACATTCTTAAAGATTGCCCTGCTAACAGGAGTACCTCTGCGTTATCACCAGCTATTGAGAGCATCCGCTTAACATAGCGAAGAGCTTTGTCTATTTCAAAGCGTTGCCCAAATGCTCTAGCTGCATCAGTGAGAGCCATGATGTTGTTCGGCTGTCGTTTTGCCTCTTTTTCGAACCCTCTCAGGCTCTGAGAATAGTTTTCATTCAAAAAATGACTGCGCGCTTTTTGAAGTGCGGGAGTGTCCTCGTATGATAATCTAGCTTTGTTGGATTTCATGGTTAAACCGTCATTATTAAAGTTCAGAGTAGTTTAGGTTTCAATAAAAAAGCTTCTTAAGGCAGAAACACCTTAAGAAGCCTGTGAAAAATAAGATTAATCTAGGAACTACTTACGACGACGTAAAACAAGTGCAAGTCCACCTAAACCGAGTAGAGCAGTAGAGGAAGGCTCTGGGACTACAGTGAAGCTAATGTTATCCGCATAAGTATCGTTACCAGGTCCACCGAATGTGATCTGAAAACTTTGAGCGTCAGTTGCTACAGCACCAGAAGCAGTATAAAGTGACCAGTTTGTATTTGACCAAGCTCCTGATGGAGTTGTGCTGCTTCCCTCTACATCACCACTTGCTAGCTGGATTGAACCACCTGTAGCTACAGTTCCTGCTGCGTCAGAGAAGAATTGCACAGAAATCTGGGTGAAATCGGCTCCTGCATTACCAGTGTATGCAGCTAACCATGCAGAGAATGTGTAAGTTCCATTTCCTGCAGCAATACCTGCCAGATCACCAGCAGCTAGAGCCACTGTGTTCGATATGACTTCTGCGCCATTTGAATCAGCTCCGATTGGACGGGTTGCTGTAGGAGCACCTGATATAGTATGTCCAAAACGCGCTCCACCGTTAAATGTGCCACCGGCAAGACCTGTGTCATTAACGTTTGGATTGTGTGGCGAACCAGTTCCTGTGTAGCCAGAAACATAAGAACCCCATGAAGTCTGCCATTGAGTGGCTGTACCTTCAAAGTCTTCAGTAAAAGTAGTTGCCGCGTTAGCTGCCCCCGCGAAAAGTAATCCTCCTGCAAGGACACTCGATGCTATGTTGTTTGTGTTTTTTAGTTTCATGATATTTTGTAATGTTATATTCTCTTTTCTAGTTCAAGAACGTCTTTATTCATAAAGAATAAATTATTAAATGGAAGGATAAGTAAATAGCATTATGGTCAATTCAGCTGTCGTTTTTGATATTTGATGTAATCAGAAATAAAAAGATAGCTGTTTGATTACCATGCAGTATAAAGACCTCATGACAGACCCATACCAAACCCCAAGCGCAAATCCACTCAACCCAGAAATCCCGGCTTCTTCATCTGATCTCGACATCCCAGGTCTTTCTAATGCGCAGTATCCTCTTAAAGTTTCCTTTAAAATTATAGCCATTGCACCTCAGCTCACTATCACAGACGCCACCGGAAGGTCACTCATTTATGTGAAGCAGAAGCTCTTTAAATTCAAAGAAAAGGTGGAGATTTTCAGTGATAACACCAAGACTACTAAACTAGGAACGATCCAAGCCAATAAAGTGATCGATTGGTCCGCTCGCTATTTCTTTGGTGGCCCTGACGGAGGTGAAATTGGTTCTGTAGGCAGAAAAGGAATGCGCTCACTCTGGAAAGCCAGCTATGAGACCTTTAACCCTGGAGATGATACGCCAGACTACCACATCACGGAGGAAAACCCAGTGGCTAAAATCATGGATGGGCTTATTGGAGAGATTCCTGTCCTAGGAATGGCATCTTCTTATCTCTTCCACCCAAAGTATGCCGCGACTCAGCATAGTGATGGAGAAATCGTCATGCGTCTCACCAAGAAACCCGCACTCTGGGAAGGAAAATTTGAGTTAGAAAAGTTCGCAGACCTCACCCCGCAGCAAGAACTCAATCTCCTGCTATCCTTCACCATGATGATGCTGTTAGAACGAGCTAGAGGCTAATAGCCTAACCTTTTTCTCACATCATCTAAAATGGGCAGATGCTCTTCTACAAATGGTAAATAATTTTTCCATCTTCCAATTGCACCTTTGTAAATAGGTTTATTCACCGCTTCGTAAGTTGGTGAGTTCACACCACGTTGATTTAAGTGATTACGGTAATCTTCTATAGAATCATCCCACTCTAGTCCCATCCAATCTAGAACCCTTTTTGATTCGGCGGTATAGTCTTTTACCGTATCTTCGTATCGAGTTTCTAGCCAACTTCCAGCAGGCAACTTATCTCGGGTATCTAACCAGAACTCCAGTTCCTCAGCCGTGCGCCTACATGTCTCCTCAAATGTTTGGTAACGTACACTCACGCTATTGATGGGAAGCCAGCGGAAAAAACATGACAACGCTACATCTCTGGGATCTCTTAAAGCATACAAAATCTTATTTTGTGGAGAAACTCTCTGATAAGCCGCAATAATACCTGTAGTGGAAGGGTTCTTATCAACCAGAATACGATCATCAATTGATTCATTGAGAGCACACGCTAGATACTTATAGTAGCGCTTAGCCTCCTTTTCAATTTTCAAAACTGACAGTTCATTGAGAGTCGTAGCGTCAAAATAGCCTTCATTATCTCTCTTCCCTTTTACTAGACTGGGCAAAATATAGCTACTAAATGCCCCTAATTCATCAGCAGAAATAATACCAGGATGAGCATCGATTATTTTTTCAATAAGCGTAGTGCCAGAACGCGGACACCCTGTGAGTAGAACCGTTTTTTGCTTCGCGCCAGTATCTGCATTCTGCCATTTTTCGTAATCGACTGATGTTACAGAATGATTCAAGCGTATTTGCCATTTTTGCTCATTGTCAGAGTTTTGCTGGGCTGACTCAGTTTCAGAATGCTTCTGTAAGATTTTCTTACTTTCGATTAACTTTTCATATGCTGAAGTAAAGTCCTTTTGAGAATCTAACAAATGCGACCACTCATTGAGAATTTGTGCACGCGTGATCGGCAAGCAATCCCTGTGATGCACCATTTTATCATAGATTTCTTGGGTGCTATCAGCTTGTCCTTTTCTGCGCAGAATCCTCCCTTTTAACATGGCAGCTTCAGCACTTTGGGGGTTCTTCAAAAGATATTTCTCTATATACTCCAGAGCGGGATCAAGGTTATGACGACGTTCCAGTAACACCGCCAGTTCTAAAAACACATCTGTTGGCGGCTCAGGAGCTTCCACTACTTTCTGGAAATACTCTAGTGCCTCGTCACTCCTATGAATCATTCTCAGAGTCTGAGCAGCTAAAAAGTAAATAGTAGGATTGTCATGATTAGCCTTTGCTAGTTTAATCATGCGCTCAACACATTTCTCCGCATAATCAATTTCAAACCTCTGCCCATGTGCTCGGGCCGCATCAGTCAGGGCTAATACATTATAGGGCTGTGCCTTAACCGCTTTACTGAAAAGTTTTAGAGCTCTTGAATAATTACCTTGAATAAAGGCAGAACGTGCATTCTGAAGTTCAATAGTATCTTTATGTGTAGGCTTCTTAATATTACTCATGGGGTAGTCTCTCTGTGTAGTGAATACTATTGCACAAAAAAATAGCTTCCAGAATAATCTGAAAGCTACTTGATGTTTTCTAAGAGTGTCGGAAATTACTTACGACGACGCAAGATAAGAGCCAATCCACCAAGCCCAAGAAGAGCTGTTGAGCTAGGCTCAGGTACTGGAGTAATTGAGAAGCTAATGTTATCAGCGTAGGCATCATTCCCAAGTACTGAACCATATGTAATTTGGAAGCTTCGGGCATTAGCCACGACTGTTCCGTTGTTACTAATTTCTAGCCATCCTGAGGTACCAGCTCCCGCGCGTGTATCTTCTAAGATATTACTGGCAGCTCCCAGAGATACAGTGCCGCCAGCGTCACTAAAGAACTCAATATCGATGCGAACTCGTTCAGCATTAGGATTGGCTCCGCCATTATATGTAGCCACCCATGCTGAAGCATCCCATGTAGCAGTTCCAGCATCAATACTAGCGAAATCTGCCGCGTCAATAGCAACTGTATTACTAATCACATCAGCACCATTAGAAGTTGCTCCTTGACTGCTAATAAGGTTGGCGTAAGTCACTCCACCACCAGTGACGGATGAATGTGGATCACCAGAAAAATTGGTTGCTGTGGCGTATGTTCCCCAACTAGTTTGCCATTTACCAGTGCCAGTTTCAAAATCTTCTGTAAACGTAGTTGCAGCATTTACTGCTCCTGCAAACATTAGACTACCTGCAAGTATAGCAGATGCTGTTGCTTTGTGTGTGTTTTTTAGTTTCATATTTTTATTATTTAATGTGATGTATATTTAGCGGCTAAATTTGTATTAAAATTCATACCTGATAACTGTAATAAATGATTTTTTTGAGTTTGTGAATAGCACCACGCACTTATCGCTTACCATTTTCCACTCATTATAAATAAGATCTTGCTTTAAATGTCTATTATGTTATGCAATATGGCATGATTAACACTCCGAAAAACCCAAAATCCCTCAAAAAAAGAATAGGTTTAAGAGTGCCTAGATGGGCTACCCAGAATGACAAAGTTGTTAAAGGAATCGTTGAGTTCCTGCGTGAAGAACAAATTGACTGGCTTATTGATGCAGACATAGACACGGAAAACGAACTCCCTCCTAACACTATCGATGCCAGCTGGAATGGTGATGGCCTCATTGTCTTTCGGTGCAGTTCACAGGAAGCAGATGTCTGGAAAGAGAAAGGAATATCTGTTATCAATATTAGCTCTGAAACAGATATTGAAGGAATCCCTAACGTCATCCCAGATAATTATCAAATGGGAGCAATCGCGGCAGAATATTTAGTAGATCTAGGATTTCGGAAGTTCGCGTATGTTGGAGAAAATAACAGAAAATATTCGCTATCTCGTCAAAATGGATTCCAAGATAATTTGTTGAAACATGGTTATAGTTGTGAGGTAATAGATCTCCCCATCTCAGATATGTTACAGAGTGAAAAATGGTCGATCCTGCATGACTCTCTGAATAAACATCTCAAAGGACTCACTCCTCCTATTGGAGTCCTTGCAAAAGATGACATTGTAGCAATGAACATTCTACGCTCTACCCGAGCTCTGGGTATCAAAGTTCCCGATGAGCTAGCATTGGTAGGAATCAATGACTCTAGTCCATATTGTCATCTAGCATCACCAAAGCTGACGAGTGTGAAACACCCTGGAGAGTTGATTGGCTACCAAGCCGCTAGTCTTCTGAACCAAATGATGCAAACAGGTGACAAACCTGAGAATGTCATTTTAAAATCATCGGGAATAGCGGAAAGAGAGTCAACTAACACCATTGCTGTTAAGGATAAGATGATCGCTAAGGCTGTTCACATTATAAAAACTAAGGCATCGCGTGGGTCTCTTACTGTATCCTCTATTTGTGATGAACTGGGAGTCTCTGCTACTAAATTTAGACTAAGATTTATTGAGGCGGTCGGATACACACCTAAAGAATTAATTGATAAAACGCGACACCAAAAAGTGTGCCAATTTCTCGTAGAAACAAAGCTAAGCATTCAGGATATTGCCTATAAAATGCATTTCAATAGCTCCGAAGATCTATCTCGTTTTTTCACCAGACATGAAGGCATGCCACCTACGAAATATAGAGAATCAGTCATTTAGAAGGATCGAATCATAAGCTAAATGAAATCTCAAAATCGAAGCAATACTTCCACGTCAGCAAACAATTCTCTCTTGTTTTCAGACTGGAATTCATCTGCCACTCATTATACGAACGAGGTCAGAAAATGGACTAATGCATACCGCAAGCAAAAGTCTGTTGGTGCAAAACATCCAGTGCATGATTTCTTGTTCTCTTATTATTCATACCCCATGGGGAAATTAGAGTCCTGGCATCCCGGGCTTGGAATCATTTTGGAACTCTCCAAAGAACATCCCTTACCAGCTCATTTCAGTGATAAATATTATCGAGAAATCAACGGCAGTATTTTCCTAGATCCGACTTTAATGAAGGATGCACGTATCCCTCGTTTACGGTGGGTTCAGAAACTGTTAGAAACTACTGCTAAACGCGATGCTAGCTTCTCCTGCTTTGGTCTACATGAATGGGCGATGGTCTATAAGGATTTGAATAATCGGCATCGAGAGTCAGCTCCGCTACGGCTATCACAGAGTGAAACAGAAAAAGTGTTAGAGTCTCGCACTGTGAGATGCACACACTATGATGCCTTTCGTTTTTTCACCCCAGCAGCTAAAGAAATGAATAAACTTACCCC
>CAKZMG010000318.1 GCA_937128235.1 uncultured Verrucomicrobiales bacterium | reverse complement strand
GTAGAATACCACACCACTCCCTCCGCACCTATAGGATGCGGACTTGCCCCCAGTTCATTTGCTCTTGGACCACGTGCATCGGCATTAAAACATGTCGCACCTAGTATCCCCACGGTTAACATCGTTCTGAGTATCTTCTTTCTATTCATGATACTAGATACAACTCGGCTAGTGAGTAATAGTCTTAGAAAATATTATTTAAATTTCAGAACTGCAGCTAGCTTCTTCACCGTCTTTTCACCCACGCCAGGAACATCATCCAGACTCTTCTCGTCCTTGTAACCTCCAGCAGGTCGTTTATCTAGCACAGTCTTCACCAGCTTCTTAGATACTCCAGACCGCTCTACGATCAGAGCTAGTGTGTCATCATCATTCTTCGCGGTATTAATGTTTATCTTACCAGTTCTTTTACGATATTTTGCCCTCTCTTTTAGAAATTCTCTCCAGTCAGTCTTGACCCATATCCCATTACGTTTTCCGAGAGCTATCATTTCCAAGTCATATAACTCACGTCTGTAAGAACCCTCATCGACATTGGGAAGATCATCAATAAATCCATACACGCGGGCATGACCAGTCTTAACCAAAGACTTCCCAACATCCAGACCATCACGCGTCAACACATAAGCATAAAAACGTGAGCCAAACTTCCCTCTCGCACTCTTATGCCTGGTAATCACGGTGAATGGTTTACCCAGAAGCCGCTTCATCTCTTGAGTAGCCTTCTTCCCCAACTGCTTAAGTCGTTTATGTCGTTTACTGGCATCATCCTTCCTATAGATACCAAAGTAAAATGCCTGAGTATCCAGACGCTTCTTCATAAATTCCTGTTTATCACTCGTTTCTAGACAATCCACACCATAGAGGCGAAACACCTTCTTAGTGCCATCTGGGAGTTTCATTTGAAAGCTATCACCATCATTCCAGTCTTCGTGAATCAGCTTACAGTTCTCATAAGTTGTAAACTCCTCCTCCAGTGCCATCGAGATCATCGAACTTAAGATCATGACCATGAGAACTCCCCATTTTAGACAACGCTTTTTCACTAATTTCATATGTATTTCAATCTGCCTATTTTCTGGCTAGGAGTCGATATTTATCGATGAAAATTTCCGTTGCAGATTTAAAACTTCCCACTATATTACCACCAACCCAAGCAAATAATTATGCAAGATTACACGAATCAAAACAATCAAGATAATAATCAGAATCCTTATGCATCACCCTACTCAGTAGCGGCGCAGAATGAGAACGTAAGAGCAGAATTCATCCGCAAGACTTATGCGCATCTAGCTGGTGCTATTGCTGCGTTTGCTGTATTAGAATGGGTATTACTCCAAATCCCTGTTTTCCAGAAACTAGCTATGACAATGGCTACTAGCGGCTCAGGCTGGCTAATCGTTCTTGGACTTTTCATGGTAGCATCTATCATTGCTAATAAATGGGCAATGAGTAACACCTCCATTCAGAAACAATACTTGGGGCTAGGTCTCTATGTTCTGGCAGAAGCGCTCATCTTCCTCCCTATGATTTATATGGCTAGCGAATTTGTTGGCGGACAAGCACTGATTGCAAAAGCCGGATTCATGACAGGAGCCTTAGTTGCCGGCATCACGCTAGTAGCGTTCACTACCAAGAAAGACTTCTCAATGCTTGGTGGATTTCTCAAAGTTGGAGGGTTTATCGCATTAGGCTTAATCGTTCTATCTTACATCCCAGGAGTAAATCTCGACCTCGGAGTGTGGTTCTCAGCAGCAATGATCGTGTTTGCTTCTGTAAGCGTGCTCTATACTACTAGCAACATCATTCACCAATATAACACGAATCAGTATGTAGCAGCCTCACTCGCCTTGTTCGCCTCAGTCGCCCTACTCTTCTGGTATATCCTCAGAATCCTTATGGCATTTGCTAGCAGTGAGTAAGATCTGAGAACAAAATAACCTTTATAAAAGCACTTCATGAGTTTGTCTCTGAAGTGCTTTTTTCTGCCTTATCATCTCTCGTTCTGAAAAATTTCTCTACTTCTTCCTATTTTCTGGCACTTTCTAGTTGCCAAACCTCGAAATCCGCATTACTAAACGCCCTCACAACAAAAACAATTTTCATTATGTCAAAGCATTCAAGTCTAAAAGCACAAGGTAGCGCTCAAGGTAAGCGATCAGTTATGAAGCGTTTCGAGCGCGTAAAAGCACTCAAGGACCGCGGTCTGTGGAAAGAAGGACAGTCACCAACTGGTCTTCCTAAGACTAAGTCATCTGATTAGTCATTAGTTGTCTCAATGAGACTCAACTAATCACTTACCAAATCAACAATTTCTACAAGCCCGCTTAGCGACTCATCTCGCTTAGTGGGCTTTATTTTCTTCACCTATTTTACTCATCCTCACGTCGCGAGACGTCAAGAACCCTAGCACCTCCTAGCACCAAAACCATGCCAACCCCAGAAGACTCACCTATTCCCGATGACCATTCAGAAGAATTTCTACCAGAAGCTCCTGAAGAATATCGTCTCAACAGATACCTAGCATCATGCGGTATCGACTCCCGCCGCAAGTGCGACCAGCTCATCCAGGATGGTCTCGTCCAGGTGAACGGCTACGCTTGCACGGATCTATCTAAGAAGGTGAGCGTGGAAGACTTTGTGAAAATAGACGGGAAACGCGTTCTCCCTAAGGAGGTGAAAACCATTATTTTCAACAAACCCCGCGGATGTGTTTGTACTAAAAATGATGAACTCCAGCGCGACACCATCTATGAATTTATACCACCAACGCTGAGACACCTAAATCACGTTGGCAGACTAGACCAAGACTCAGAGGGACTGCTTGTCCTCACTAACGATGGCGATCTCGCTCAGCGACTCGCGCATCCATCACTCAAAGTGGAAAAAGAATATCTCGTCACCACCAATCAAGCTTACGACAATGATGTGCTAGACGCATTTCTGCGCGGCGTATTCATCGGCAAAGGGATGCCACGCGCTAAGGCAAAGTCCGTGAAGAGACTCTCACCTAGAAGAATGCTCATCACACTAGAGACTGGAATGAAACGTCAGATCCGTATGATGTGTAAGGCTCTGCATCTAAATGTGGCGCGATTAGTCCGAGTCCGCATCGGCATGATTATTGATACTGGTCTAGAGCCAGGCAGATGGGCTGAGCTCAGCGAAGAAGACATCCAGATGCTCCAGACCAACCCTAAGGAACAATCCAAAGGTCACCGCAGTACACCTGTGAAGACCAAGAAAGCAGCACGTAGAAATACCCCTAGAGCAGCCCGCTCTACCCCTAAAAACAAGTCTTACAAACGTAGGAAATAATCTGCTAACGCAGCATAAAGGTATTTTTTTGACAATGTGACCCTGGCTGTGCTAGTGTTATCTATTATGAGAAAATTTACTAAACATGTTCTGCAGGTCGTCACGCTCTTTGCCGCATTAATCACTCTTAACTCTTGTGATGGAAGTGATTCAGGTTTTAATGATGATTTCGATCACCATAATTATCCTCCATTTTATGTCTCTGATGATCACAGGACTGCGGTTCTCAACGGAACCATCGATAGTAACTCCTTATCTCAGTTCAATCAAATGATCGATGACAACCCAGAGATCGATACCATTGAATTTGATCAAGCTCCGGGATCAGCAGATGATGATGTGAATGTCCAGATAGGCAGAAAAATTCGTAGCTTGAACCTCAATACTCATATCGTGGATGGCGGAATTATCGCCTCTGGTGCCGTGGATTTATTCCTCGCAGGGCGCAACAGAACGCGCGGTTTTAATACCTTTGTGGGCGTCCACGCTTGGGCAGACTCGGATGGCAACCAAGCCACTGACTATTCTCCTAACAGTAGCGTGCATGATTTCTACATCAATTATTACCTAAACATCGGAATGGGCAGCCAGCTAGCGAATGACTTCTACTTCTTCTCTATCAATGCAGCTGATGCTGATGACCTTCACTTCATGACAGAAGGTGAAATAGATTTATACAGAATCTTCACCAACTAGTTTAAATCACAGCTCACAGATCATGGCAGGTTCTTTAACTTCTCTGGGTAATCAGAGGTAAACTCCCAGAAAACGCTACTCTTGCTTTTGACTAGTCCCCTATCAGCTGCGTTGGGGCGGTCAATACTCATCAGGATATCCGAGCTAACCCAGGGATCACGGTGGAAATATCCGTGTCCTAGCAAACTACCAAATTTACTCTGAGGCACGGTGACATCGATCATTTGAATATTCTTCGCCTGCTTAAGCGCAGCTTTTTCCCAGTCCGTAAATTTTCCAATCGCACTGCCTAGTCGGTTAGTCCCAAATAATTTACCAGAGATCAGTAGGGCTCTATCTTTTGGATAGGCATAGACGCTAACATTTTTAGACATGTCGAAGAATCTATCAAAGACGGCATTCATAAAGCGCATCGAGTCCATATCTGGAGCCGCAAGCACCACTTGGCTGATTTTAAATTTATCATGCAGCTGGCTAGGAGTCAGATCTTTATTCAGCAGTCTCAGGTCTTTCAGCGCATTGACCACAATCGGATTCCCTGCACTATGAGCTATAATTCTTACATCCTTGGCACCCGTGATAATCGCTATCCTACTGACAAAACTCCTAAACAATCGTGTGCTGTGCTCTGCGTTTCCTTTATCTTGGAAATAACCAACCAGTCTCCCCGCTGAGGGCCACTCGTAGTTCACCACCACTCCTTGCCTGCCTGCATAATGATAGAGTTCCCCGAGTAGTTCGGTATTTTCCACTAGGTGTGTGTTATAGCCATGAACGAAAATAGTGAGTTCCTTGCGGCGACTTTTCTTTATCTCAGATGCGATTGTCTTGAGCCATTTGTTTTTAACAAACTCTCTTTTCTTGTCAGCCATTGATGAAAATGGGGTCACATTTGGACTCTCAAACATCTTGAAACTCTCCACCTTCACACGAGATCTCTTTTTCTTCACAGATGTTAGAGTCTCTCTGAGTAGTTCTTCTTTTGAGGTATTTTTACCTATCGAGACCTGGGCTAAGGCGAGATAGGGAACGAGCTTTTCACTTCGCTTATTACCAAATGGATCCACCCTGTCTCCATGTGGCTCTAGATTTCTACTACTGCAAATGAAAACTGGCACTGACTTGCTGAGATTCTCATCTTTAAGGTCTGAAACATTCGCGTTTTTACCATAAACTAAAGCTAATGGTGTAGGAGCCAGAACCGTCCTGCCGGGTGTGGCAAACGGCGAACAGCTATTCATTGTAACAATACTAAAAATAATGATACACGTTATTATGAGCCTTTTCTTCATACTCTCTAAACGCTATGATAAGCGGCCAGATCCCACAATAAAAAAGGGAAGCCTCCTTAGAAGCTTCCCTTATGTTATCATTGTTATTTAAATCTGCGAAAATGAATCAGCAAAATTAACCTTCGCCTCTTCTCATTCTTGGACCACCTCTCTTACCACCGCGCTCACCCCTGAGGAGGTGCATCAGTCTGAATGGGCGGTTTTCTAGCATCCACTCGCCAGCTTTTTCACGTTCTGCACCATTTAGTTCACCGTTGCCGTCTTTATCGAACATGTCGAGAACGTTTTGCTTCTCAGACTCACGAGCTTCTTTACGCTCATCATCAGAAAGCTCACCATCGCCATCATTATCATATTCCTTGATCATTTCTGCCTTGAAAGCTTCATGAGAAGCCTTGTATGCTTTTTTCATTGCGTCTTTCTCATCATCTGAGAGCTTGCCGTCACCATCGGTGTCGTACTTATCCATGAATTTCTTCTTCATTTCTTCCATTTTAGCCCTCATTTTCTTACGTCTAGACTCAAATTCCTCCTTGGCAGCTTTTTTCTCATCTTCTGAGAGTTCACCGTCTCCATCAGCATCGAATTTCTCAACGAGTTTCTTCTTCATTTCTTCTCCACCTTTACCATCGAGACCTCTTTCCCATCTAGCCTTACCGCCTTTCTTCATCTTGTCACGGAAAGCTTTTTTCTCATCATCAGAGAGCTTGCCGTCACCATCGGTGTCGTATTTCTCCATCATTTTTTTGCGAAAATCTCCACCCTTGCGTTCGTGACCCTGACCATCTGGCTTAGCCATAGTAAGTCCTGAAAACCCAAAAAGAGCTACCGACATTGTGATTACTATTGATTTATTCATTTTTAGTTAGTTAGTTGTTATTAATTTAAAAGCTGCATTTGCTCTTATGGGGATATAAACTCAACAATCAACATTTAGTTGCAGAGTTTCTCAGTATTTTTTGATTTTTTCTGAAATGGTTAATCTTCTCAGGTAATTACCATCCTGAACGCGAGAAGCCGGAGCCACTACTTCTGGAGGATCTGGATGATAAGCCACTGCCGAAACTGGAGCTTCTGCGCGATGACGAACCGCCACCAAAGCTAGATGTGCTAGCTCTGCTGCGTGCTCTACGCCTGGCTCTGGCTGCCTCCTCTCGCTGATGGCGGATACTCGCCACGCGTGACTCCGCTGTGGCGATGGCAGACCTAGCCTCACGCTGCGCTGCCGCTGCGTAGCTAGATGCCCTATGGTAATCTCCTGTATCAAGCGCTCTCTGGGCATGGCTAAGTTCGCCATCTCCGTAGGAACCGGTGATGCTAACACCGTAGGAGCCTGACCAATGCATCGCTCCTGATACGCTACGTGACGCAGAGCGGATGTTAGCCAGTGCCGCTCTGGCTTTTTCTAATTCTTGTTTGAGGCGGAAATTCGCGGATGACAGAAATTCATAGGTAGAGTGAATCTCATCGTAGAGGTTAGACCAGTTATTATGTGGTTCTTGGATGATTTCCTGATGCGCCTCAATGAGGTCTGCTGATCTCTGAATGTCTGAAATGCAATCATCCGTTTCCTCGCTATCGCCAATGCCATCATTCTGAGATGTCCTCACTAAAATGAGACTCTGCTCATGTAGTCCCGTGACCTGCGCTAACGCAGACTCCGCAGCTGCAAATGCCTCACGGTCGCCTTGGATACAAGTCTCCAGAGCTAAGATTCGCTGCTTCATTTCGTCTAAAAGAATCTCAGCTTCAAATGGATTAGACTCACCATGCTCTGGATTCACCGCCACATTCACCTGCTCGAACACTTGATGCAATTCACGGAATAACCTCTGAGTTCCACGCGTCACTCTAGGGTCATCTAATGATTCCTTCAAACTCGCTAGCTCTCTCTCATGGGTTCCAAGCGTGAGAATATTTTTCTGTTCTAGGTCAGCCAATTCTCTCTGTCTTGCAGAGATAAACTGATGCATTCCTCGGATGTGCTCGTGTGCCTCACGCGCATAGTTAATATGCTGACAGGCGTGCAGCACCCAGCCTTTTTCTTGATAATCTTTTGCTGTAACTATTTCTTTATTTAGCTGAGAGTGAGTGCCCTGAAGAGCCTCCTCTACTTCGATGAAGTTACCTGCCGCTTTATTCTCAGGATCTATTTGGAGTGCCGCTCGGCTATATTCACTTACTAGTGTTGACATGATATCTACACTGTCATCCCTGAGATCATCAGATTCAATCTGCAACTCACATACATGAACGTAGTCTTTTTCATAATTACCATTTGCGAGTAACGCAGCATCTACAATTTCGTTTGTCTCATCGATGTTTTTCTGTGACTGATCTGCTAAGTACTGTGCCTGCTGAGTCATCCCATCATCCAAGCATAGCTGAGTAGAAACACGCAACCGCTCAGCCTCTGCAAGCAAGAAATCTGGATTCCATTCGTCTCTCTCTTTTAGAATTTCACCTTCTACTAATCCAAGATCCTGCGCTATCTCGGATCTTGCCGCAGTGGTCTTCTCTTGGGCTGCTTCTATTGATTTAGGGATTGTAGCCAATGACATTTTCGCCAGCTTACACGCCTGAGCCACTTCCTCATTGAGCGCAAACATCAGTTCCTTATGCTTCTCTAACAATTCCTTTATAGACTCACTCATCCCACGCAGCGAAAATGCATCTAACTCATCATCGAACTCTGTAAGCCTCTCCAGAACCCAATCATTTCTTCGGTGAAGTTCGTAGAGATTCTTCGCTCCATCTTCAATCTCTGCCAGCTCAGACTCGCGAAACTCGATCACATTTCCGATCATCGCATCCATCTCCCAAGCCATTCGATCACCAAGATCCACCTTCTTTTTAAGTGCGGTCACTGGGTCATGTTTACCTATTTCTATCGCGTCTATGTGATGTGATTCCGCCTCAGGCAGCCATTCCTCAAACAATGTATCGAGACGGAAAAGATCATCAGCCATAGCATAGTCTTCTAGCTCTCTGTCTTTGCCAGAAATGCCGGACAATGCCGCACCTAGCTTCTCGGTTCTACCCGCGATAGTTTCCCATGCACCTTCTACAACATCTAGTTCCTCCTCAGCAGCAGCTACCGTATGATCAAATTCTGCAATCAGCTCGGTGAAACTTAACTCCATATTTTCAGCATTATCTCTACTACCAAGCATCTGTTCCTCTCCCCTGTCCACCACCTTTATCTCATCGAGTGGTAAATGACTACCTAGAGGTTTCCTCTCTAACAATTCGAGCGCATCGTCATAGCGAGCGCGTGAAAATACATTCACCGACTTGGATGAAACATTACTCGGATAAATCAGTTCCTTCGCCTCTCCCAGTGCCTTATCCACGCTCGCTGTTAGGACAAATGCTTTGTCCACATTCTTGATAGCCGCCAATGATCTCGATAAAGTTTCTCCCTCATATCCTCGCTCAGGTAAGTCTCTCTCAGAGCCTACCACGATGGCGGCTCTGTCCATCACTGCGAAGAGTTTATCCACCCGCTTGCTCATCGCTTCCCTCCATTCTCCGTAGAGCTGCTCTGCTACTAGCTTACGTTTTTTCCTGCGTCTGTTAGAAAAGACTCCTAGCCCTAAAAGCCCTACTCCGCAGACACTACCACCAGCTATCGCGCTGTTTTTGATCGTCTCTTTCCTCTTCGCTGCAGCCACTCTATTCTTCTCTCTTTGCTCAGCTTCATATTCCTCTTGTTGGATTCTCTGCTCTCGGATCCTTTGATTTTTTTCTGTCAGATAACTGAGTTCATTTTGGGCACTATGCAGCATTTCATGGTGGCTTTCCATTCCTTTTTCATGGGATAACTTCGCTTGCTCTATCGTCTTTCTTAGTTCGTTTACCCTCTCCTCTGCTTCTGGGAAATTTTCATCCACCGTGAATCCCAAGAGCTTAGTTTCCAGAACCTGCATCTCATCAGGAAATCCATTCCAGGCGGTCATCGCCTGTCTATGATTATTCATTTTACGTGTGGTCTCTATCAGTGCCTGCTTCGCTAGAAATGGATCTGGATTCCCCTTCGCCTCATTGATCACCTGCAGCCAATCACTGAGTGGTGGATTAGCAAGCTCTCCATCAGCAGCAGAAGCCACAGCCTTTATCTCTCCCGCACGCTTCGCCAGTTCTTTTAATTTCACCTCCAGAGAATTCGACTCACGCAGCACCCAAGCTTGGGTTTCTCTCTTCTCCACCTTTGCTCTCTCGCGCTGTTGAACTTCACGCGCCTTGGCTAGTCTGAGTTTGGAATCGATCGATTTAATGGTGTCTTTAGCTGCATTCACCACTCCACTGCCACCACGCATTGCGCGGATCGCTGGGCTGTCTAGATTTCCTATCCAAGCACCCTCGCCTAGGTATCTAGTGTCATAGGCTTCTTCTCCGAAATAGGAAAATTTCCTCTCCTCCAGAAAAAGCACAAAAATCGCACCATTTCTTTTGCCGTCTGAGGCATCCACTAGAGAGGCAAATTTCTGGTTGTTAGAAAGCCCACGCCCCACAGCATTTTCCACTGCATTCATGCCATGAGAAGTCAGTCCTCTCGTATCCTTCCAGCTCTGGTCTCGGGCATTTTGCATCAGAATAACTGTCCAATTTTTGCCATTTGCGTCCAGCCATTTCTCTAAGCCATCGAGTGTATTTTGAGGCACACCTATATTTCCACTTACATAGAGATGCTGCTCAGGCTGCCAGCCACTTACCATTTTAGAAACATCAGTAAAAGACACTGAGCGATCTGAGGCCTCTACAGCACCACACAGAGCTAGAGAGATCATCGCCACCATTGCCGCAGTCAGCTGCCTGAAATTTTTGCTTAACATGCTAAAAAGCTAAAACAAAAATCTCCGCATGGCAAATGCACAAATGACAACTTCTCGGGAATAATCTCGCCCAGCTCCCCTCCTATCACTTCTGAAGAACTTTGGTTCTCGGGCTTAACAAGAGTTAGATTAAGAATGAGAAAAATTACTCTCAGGGATCACCTTAAACTCTCCCGCACCTTTCGCCTTCCATAGAATCACCTTTTGTGAAGCTGGCTTCTCTCTCAGATAAAGCGTAAACGGGTGTAGCCCTACCCCAAGGTTCAAAGTATTATCATTCGGATATGCCTCATTTGAATCTGTATCTAACACATTGATCATATGAATACGGAGAATTCCTTTTACTCCATCAGCTAGAGAAAATGTGTGCTTACCAGCCTGATCTACTTTAATGTATCCACTGATCTGATAGCTGTCGCGCGATGCGTATTTAGACTGTGATTTCGCTTCTGTGATCTTCACTCCTACTTGCGCTTTGCTATCAGAAACCGCTACTATTTTCACACCATCATAGGGTCTTTTCGCAGAAGGATTCTTGTGATGATGCCGTGAAGCAGCAGCCATCCAGTGAGCTTGATCTGGCACTCCAGGCTTGCCTGCTAGGTCATTCGCCTCAGAAGGATCTTTAGTGAGATCGAACACTAAGAATGGGTCATCAGCCTTTTTAATATCGTAGCGGATAGCCTTATACTTCCCTTGGCGGATCACCTGCATTTGCCCGCGCTTTTGTCCCCTTCTCGCCTTGGGAAACTGTTCATGTTTAGCCGTTTTACCGCCTACGCTGTATTCTACATAAATTTCTGAACCAGTATTTTTCTGACCTGTTAGAGTAGGAATGAGTGACTGCCCATCCGCTATCGCAGGGATGCTAGTGTTAGCCATTTCACAGAACGTAGCCATCCAGTCCTGCATCTGTGATGGTGACTCCGTGACGCCACCAGGCTTAATTTTAGCTGGCCACTTAGCGATAGCACCAGGTCGGATCCCACCTTCCCAGCAGTCACGCTTGATTCCTGTAAACGGTCCGAACGACTGAAAGAAACTCGGATCAAGAGCCTGCTTAATATACGACTCTTTAGATGGTCCGTGATCACTTGTAAATACGACCAGCGTATTCTTATCCAGATCAAGATCCTTCAGAGTCTGCATGAGATCCGCCACTGAGTTATCGATACGTCTAATAGAGGAAGCGTATCGCTTAGAGACATCTTTCCAGCCCTTCTTCACATAATCAGGATGAATGAAGCTATTTGGCGAATCATTCGCAGTATTGATCATTTTTCCCGGCTTCCCTATCCACTGCAACCCGCCTTTTACTCCAAATCCATCAGGATACGGCATAGTCGCTATCTGTGTGGCAGCGTGTGGGGTATCGTAGGAGAGCATCAGGAAGAATGGTTTATCAGGAGTGTTCTTCTTATGTGAAATGAGGAAACGTTTACTCGCAGCGGTGAACAGATCAGTCGTGTAGCAGCCTTTCAGCTGAGCTCTAATTTCTCTATCCTGCTCCCACACAGGAGCCACCCTGTTTCTTTTTCTGAGGTGAATGCTTTCAAATGGATAATGCTCATGACCATCCACATGAGCTACGTAACCGAGGAAGTAATCGAACCCACGTTTAGTAGGGTAAGATGACCAAGCATCTGAGCCCTGCTTTGATTTATCTTTTTTGCCCTGAAGCCCCCATTTACCGACTAATCCTGTATGATAGCCAGCCTGCTGAAGTGTTGACGCAATAGTTGGTTGATCAGGTAGCGCTTTATCAAATTGGTTATCACGGACTGGTGCATTTCCCTGAGACTGTCCAAGGAAAAATGAACCACGAGACGGAGCACACACCGGAGCGGCTACGTAATGAGCGCGTAACTGAAGACCTTCTTTGGCCAGCTGATCAATATGCGGAGTCTTAAATGATGGCTGGTCTGCCTTACGAGAGTTTTGATAAAAAATCCCCACATCACCATAACCTAAATCATCACACAGGATGAACAGAACATTTGGACGCTCGTCAGCCTGAAGATTATTAGTTGCTAAAATCGCCCCTAAACTTGAAGTCAGAGCTGCGGTTAAAACTGAGCGTAGATTGAACATGATAAATAAATCATGCTTCATCCTCCCTATTAGACAAGTCATTTGATGAATATTATCTCGTCTTTTTTCATCATTTCTTGTTCTAAGTAGTCGCTACATACACCGTACTTTCTGAATCTCTGCCCAGAATAGGGTTATGAAACGGAACAATATGCGTCTCACAATGAGCAAAGACGTTGTTCAGAGCATTCATGAAATTTTCCTCCGGAGGATCATCAGACCATAACCCAAAAATCCCACCGGGATGAAGTTGCTCCGTCATTTTACGAAGCTCACTTTCTGTATAAAAGCTCGCATGTCGCGGATTCAGCAAATGGTCCGGTGAGTGATCAATATCTAACAAGACAGCATGAAATTTCTTCTCAGAACTCCCAGAATCAAACCCCTCCCCTCCCTCTCTAACAGCTCGCTTAAAAAAATCACCATGTTCAAATCTGCAACGCGCGTCAGCACTAAGTCCCGCACCAAGCGGAACCAGACCTCCCTCATGCCAATCAATCACAGGCCGAAGATAATCCACCACAATAAGCTCCCCCACTGATGCATGATCAAGCGCAACTTTAGCCGTGTATCCCAAACCGAGCCCACCCACTACCACACTCAGCTTCTCTGTTTCAGCAATTTCAGGGAATGCTTTCTCAGTAGCCGCCAGCCCAAGAGTAGATAGCGCTTCCTCTACCACAGTAAATAGCGAGGACATCAGGAAATCATCATTTAACTTCACCTCATAGACTTCTAAGTTATCCAGCGTCATCATCGTCCGACGTCGCAGACTCACTACCCCGAGCGGTGTTTCCTGATGATCGATTATTTCAAAACTAGGTCTCATGCACTAGTTATGCCAGTCAGTGAGAAAATGAATAGTTAATAATTATCTGTGCCGTTCACTTTGCTTACGCAGCTCTTCCACAAAAACTGCTTGCACAGGGCTAAGTGCCTTATGCGCACTCCACCCCACAGACACGCAGACTGGATCTGGAGTGGGCTTCAGCTGGATCTTCCTCACTTTATCAGAGAACGAAATGTTAGATGCCACCAGCGCTATACCTAAGCCTGCTTCCAGTGCGAGGCTCATACTTCCTATCCCATCGAACTCACCCGCCACGTTCACATTTACTCCTGAACTCACAAAATACTGCGTCATCTCCTCCCAAGCTGTAGGGTATTCATAGCGAGAGAAAAGTAAGAATCTCTCACCCTCCAGCTCATCTACCTTCACAACCCTACGTTTTGGTTTATCTCTCAAAAGCGCATGCGATACAGGCACAGCTAAACTAAGAGGTTTTTCTAACAATTTCACCCATTCAAGGTTAGGAGTTTTATCCGCTACATCGATGCATAGGTCTAAATTACCTGAGAGCAAACCCGCCTTCATCTCAGCCGCAGATAGATCCTTGAGGACTAGTTTCACCTTTGGATGGCATTGAGAAAAGCTAGCGATAGCTTCCTGTAAAAGATTTGCCGCAAGACTAGGTGCATAGCCGATCTGAATCACTTCATCCTCTACGATCCTCCGCACCCTTAGAATACTCGCATCGAGATACCTTACCATTCGCACGCCCTCATCACGCACCGCTTCACCCTTGCTCGTGAGCCTAATGGATCTCGCGCCTCTGTCTAGCAGCTGGCAGCCTAAATCATCCTCAAACGCTTTAATCTGTCTACTTAACGACGGCTGAGACATGCGTAGCTCCTCAGCCGCGCTGGTGATACTACCCGCCTCAGCCACGGCGATAAAATAGCGAAGATGCTGGATATTCATGTGATCAGTTGAGCATTTCTATCCATAACAAACAAGCAATTTAAAGCATACCCTTAAGACATACTATGTAATCATTCTCAGCATTAGACTAAACACCCATAATCATTCTATTGTCTGATCATGACAACAAACCAACATTACAAAATAAGAAGAGCCGCTGAACGAGGCGGAGCAGATCATGGATGGCTCAATGCGAAACACAGTTTTTCATTTGCAAACTACTATGATCCAGACCACATGGGCTTCCGCAGCCTCCGCGTGATCAACCAAGACGTAATCGCTGGCGGTGGCGGCTTCCCTACACACCCGCATGAAAATATGGAAATTTTCTCATACATTCTATCTGGTGCACTTAGCCACAAAGACAGCATGGGAAACTCTGCTACTATCCAGCCAGGTATGATCCAGCTCATGAGTGCAGGCTCAGGCATCACGCACTCTGAGTTCAATCCATCATCCACAGACCCAGCGCATCTGTTGCAAATCTGGATTCAGCCAAGCAAGCAAAACCTTACCCCTAGCTACACAGAATGGCAGCCAGATGAAGAACAGAGCAAGCTATCCAAAGCACTCATCATCTCAGAAGATGGCAGAGAACATTCTGCTACCATCCATCAAGACGTCTCCATATACAAACTGCTACTCAAGGAAGGTGAGACCATTTCTCACGATCTAAAAGTAGGTAGAGGAATGTGGCTACAAATGATCAATGGTTCTGTTAGAATAGATGAACACACCATCAGCTCTGGCGATGCCATCAGCACAGAAGACGCTGGTAATATAGAAATCACCGCACTAGAATCCGTAGAGGCTATCCTCTTCGACCTTATCTAAATTTATCTAAACATAAATACAACACTAAATAAAATCATCATGAAAAACATACCCAACATCGTCGGAGGTTTGCTAGGATTAGCATTCCTAACATTCGGACTGAACCATTTCCACACATTCCTACCTGCTCCACCCCCGTCAGACAGCCCTTACGTTCCGCTGTTTTTTAAATCTATCGGACCGTCGGGTTTCTTGACCTTTGTAAAAATAATTGAAATCGTTGGTGGTATTTTAGTTGCTATTCCAAGGACCAGAAACTTTGGATTGCTAGCTCTTGGACCAATCGTTGTAGGCATCATCGCAGTAAACATTTTCATTAAAGGTGGTGGTGCTGTTCTAGACCCTGCAATCATCGCCATCTCAGTCATGTCAGCTTACCTACTCTGGACCGCGCGTGATAAATTCCTCGGACTACTCAACAAATAATCATTATGAAAAATATCATCGCGCTCGGTGGAAGTAACAGTAAAAATTCCATCAATAAAAAATTAGCTAGCTATGCTGCGAACAAAGTAACCGAAACTGAAGTCACAGTCATTGACCTCAATGACTTCGAACTCCCCCTCTACGGAGTGGATCTAGAAGAAGCCTCTGGCATCCCTGAAAACGCTACTAAACTCAACTCCATGATCGAGGCATCAGATGGCATCGTCCTCTCTCTCGCCGAGCACAATGGATCATTCACTGCCGCCTTTAAAAATGCAGTGGACTGGGTTTCCCGAATCGATCCCAAGCTCTGGAAAAACAAGCCCATGCTCCTACTCGCTACCTCACCAGGCGGCAGAGGTGGAGCGACAGTTCTCCAGTCCGCGAAAGCACTCTACCCACACCAAGGTGCAAATGTAGTCGCTGACTTCTCACTCCCATCGTTCTATGATCATTTCTCAGAAGAAGGCATCAAGGATGAGACTTTGAATACTGTATTAAATAAAGCGATCTCTGAGTTTCAGAACGAACTGCATAAATAACATCAAAGACAATCATAGACCATTACTAGCCGGCGTCAGTCAGTTCCCAGCTAAAAACAAGCAAAGGAGCTGAATTTCATCAACTTCAAAAAAGAATCATCTATTTTGTTAACTTTTGTGAGAAACTGGCTTTTAAAGTTGAATACCTTACTCGCGCTTTACATTCACGGTGCAGATTCGGTTAGAACCATAAAACCATAAACAACTAAATATGAAATTATACACAACAATCGCTGCGATTGCAGCCGCAACAACCGCTCTAACTCAAGCAGCAATCACATGGACAGGAGCTGTTGACAGTGACCTAACAAATGATGGTAATTGGGACTTTTCTGGCTCAGGTCTAGCTTCAGTAGCTGGCATTGATAGCGGAACTGTCGCAGATGACCTTGTCATCGGCAACGCTGGCACATCACCAGTTTTTGGTGATTTAACAGGACAACCAACATGGGGCACTACTGCTGCCTTTGGCATCACTTTAGATAATGCCACCATAGACAATGGATCAGGAAATGATGGTTTCGGATTTGGAACTATCTCCCTTACCAATGGTAGTAGCCTTACTACTTTCTTCGTAGATGGAACACTCAATGTCGATGCTACCAGTTCTGTCAATCTAGAGGGAGCCGGAGATCCCATCCCAGGAGCTACTGCAGTAAATCTCGCAGTAGGAGCTACGATTACTCTTTCCAGTGTAGCAGAATACACTGAACAAGGATCTCAAATTTTTGTTAATGGAGTGAACTACGCTACAGACTCAAGCATTTTAGATTTCTCTGGCACAACAGCAACAGCTGTTCCTGAGCCTAGCTCATCAGCGCTACTCGGACTGGGTGCACTCGCTCTGATCCTTCGTCGTAGAAAGTAGTCTATCAGGCTAGACGTTTATAAATAGGTTTACACGCAAAGAATTTCTATTCTTTGCGTGTTTTCTTCTACATCCTATAGTGTGTACACTCAGCCCTATCTGTGAAAAAAAAGCAACATACTCCAGCAGACCTCCAAACATTCGTCAGTCTACTGACGGATCATCAGTCAGTCCTACGCGGATACATCCGTTCTTTATTACCACAAACAACCGAAGTAAGAGATGTCTTACAGAACACGAATCTAACGCTCTGGGAGCAAAGAGAGAGATTCGAACCCGATTCAAACTTCAAAGCCTGGGCCTTTGCCATCGCGCGCTATCGGGTGATGGATCATCGCAAGAAAATGAAGAAAGATAAGCAGTTGGTTTTTGGTGATCAGTTATTTGAACTGATAGAAAAAAAGAGTCATTCGAAAGACACTTTAGATCAAGAGCGAAAGCAGCAAGCTCTGTCCACCTGTCTACAGCAACTAAAACCTCAAGACCAAGCTCTCATTTCTGCCAGATATATTTCCAACACGCCTCTTGAGTCTTATGCTATCAAAGATGGTCGCACTCATGGATCACTACGCGTGACTCTCAATCGCTTACGCACTATTTTACGCGATTGTATTACTCAACAAATTTCATTAGGAAAACAACCGTGATGCCAATTGATGCCACAGAACTAGACCGTCTCATATACGCACTGCTTGATGAGACCATTACCCTCCAAGAGCATGTCATGCTAGAAGGCTATCTTCTAGAGAATCCTCATGCTCTTGATCGATATCAAGAATTAGTTGAACTTCATAATTTACTAGAAATTGAAGCCGAATTATCACAGGCAACTAAGATCTCTAGCTTGGGACATTCCAATATTATTCCTATGGATCGTCAGCTCAAAAGTCAGCGCCGGAAGCAACTTATCCGCACCGCTATTACTGCGGCAGCTTTGATTTTAACTAGCCTAGTCATCTTAAATTTAAGTGCCGTAGAGTCTAGCGCAACAGCTGTGATCACTAGTTCTCCACACACACAATTTACTATCAAGCATGATACTAATCTAAAAAACCAACCTGCACCGAACTCCATGGAAGCAGGCTCCACCCTATTATTACGTCAAGGAATAATAGAGCTCACATTTTCATCTGGAGTAAACACAATCATCCAAGCTCCGGCAAAAGTTACGCTCATCGACGAATCTCATGTTGAAATACATTACGGTAGAGCTTGGTTTGATAATGAAGTCAAAGTAGAAAATTTCAGAGCAACAACACCTAAATTAAAAGCTCTCGACTTAGGTACAGTCTTTGGAATCATCGCGGATAAAACCGAGAATCATGAGCTACATGTCTTCGAAGGTAAAGTCGAAGCGACAACAACACATGGAAATTTAGAAAAAACCACACTTAAGGAAAGTACTGCCGTCATTACAACTCCTAGTGGAGGACTTTCTACTATTCCATTCAACCGCGACCTTTTTTATACCAAACTGCCTGAAACTATCCCTTACTTGCACTGGAATTTTGATCAAGAGAGCTTATCTGATATCGCCACTACAGGAAATCAACTACTCGCTTCACAAATCACTACGATGCCGATGAGAACGGCTAACCAGATAGATGGAAAGTATGGGAAAGCTTTTTCTTTCACTACGAGGAGTGGTCCATTAGTCACTTCTTGGCAAGGAGTCGCAGCAGATGCTCCTCGAACCATTTCATGCTGGATCAAATACTCAGCTAGAAATCCTAGCGGAGCCATCGTTGAATGGGGAATACCGGAATCAAATTCCGCAAAATGGCGAATTACTTTAAACCCTGAAGTTCAGAATGAAGGCGGAGTTAGAGGTGCTATCCGCACAGAGTTCGGAAATGGTTACGTGATCGGCAGCACTGACTTAAGAGATGATCAATGGCATCACATCGTATCAGTGTATGATGGAAGCGGCAAAGGCTCTCCAAGATCTATTAAGCATTATATAGATGGTAAACTAGAACCAGTGAGTGCTTACCAAGCAAACGTTATTAATACGACGCTCAATAAGTCAAAATCACAACCATGCCTCATTGGTAACAGATTTAAAGGCGCTATCGATGACTTGCGGATCTATCAAGGAGTACTCCCAGCAAACGCCATTCCAGGAATCATGCACCCTAGCTCAAACTAACCACTTATGATCAAGTCACTTTTTACCATAATGCTCTTCACAGCTTCTCTAGTCAAAGCTGGTCCTTTTGGAACCACCACCACGCTCCCTGAGACCGCAAATACTGACCCCCTGCTGGCAGGAGACCGGAAAATCACCTCACTCATTGCCGCTAATATTAATTCTGGGAACATGCTGGACCTTGTGACTCTCTCTCACTCTGATGATGAAATCATGTGGCTTGATTTATCTAACAACATACCTGTAGAGCACTCCATTATCGACACAATCAGAGGGCCTCAAGCCATTGTCGCTCTGAATGCCAATGGCGATAACCACACCGACCTCATCGTTTCTTCTCGCTGGGATGCGAGTCTCATCCTTTTGACTAATGACGGTAATGGTAATTTCTCTCAATCAACTCTAAGCACAGATACCGACACGGTTACTTCACTCACTTCGGCTGACCTTGATGGCAATACTCATTCTGATCTCATTGGCATATCTGAGAGGGATCAAGAAATTTTCTGGCTTAGCCAGACTTCAGCAGGGAATTTTAGCGCAAAGCAAGTTCTCTCCACTCTCGATAGCACCCCATCGAAAATCATTTCTGCTGACCTTAACAACGACAGCAACCCCGACCTCTTGGTCCTAATCAATGGCTATATTGATCTCTATGAAAACGATGGAAATGCCAACTTCACCAAGACAGGGCGGCTCGGAAATGGAGCAATCACTTCGTTCCAAGTCTCAGATCTCAACGAAGGGCAACCTGACATCGTGACTTGCTCTGCCACTCTCGGCCTCGCTTTCCTTCTTACAAACGACAACAACGGGAATTTCTCTACATCACTTCCGGTAAGCACAAACATAGCAGGATACAATCTCACTGGCATTGCTGACCTAGACTGTGACAACCAGTCCGATCTACTATTTACATCATTTCAAGAAAGCTCTCTCCTCTGGTTCAAAGGTGATGGCTCAGGCAATTTCACCAGTCAAACCACCACAACAACCG
>CAKZMG010000317.1 GCA_937128235.1 uncultured Verrucomicrobiales bacterium | reverse complement strand
ACTGGACGCCTAAAGTGGATTTGGAAGCAGGATTAAAATCAGCCTATGCTTGTTTCTTGGAGGAAGAGGCTAGCGGTAACTTGAGGGCTAAGTAAGGAGCTGATGTCATAGGTTTATTGATTTTGTAAAAAACTTAACATGTTAGTGTGAAAATGTTAGAAACAACAGCATACCTATGTAAAATAGAGTAAATATAAAATTTATTAAATATATAATGAGTGAAACAATAAATAAAATTAAAAATCAAAACGCAGTAATTGGAGTCGTGGGACTCGGGTATGTTGGACTTCCACTGATATTAGCCTACACTGCAAAGGGGTATCGATGTATTGGCTATGATATTGATCAGACAAAGATCGATGCCATTCAAGCGGGTGAAAGCTATATTGATCATATTCCATCTGAGCCAATGAAAAAGGCAGTGGATGAAGGTTTACTTGAGGCTACAATTGATTTCACACGAATAGGCGAATCTGATGCTGTTATCATGGCTGTACCTACTCCGCTGAATAAGCACTTTGAACCTGACTTGAGCTATGTAACGAACACGATGGAGGCTGTTGCTCCTTATTTGCGTAAAGGGCAAATTGTTTCATTAGAATCAACGACTTATCCAGGTACATGCGATGAGGAGCTAAAGCCGAGAATAGAAGCTCAAGGATTCACAGTGGGCGAGGATATTTATTTAGTGTATTCGCCAGAACGCGAGGATCCAGGGAATGCCAATTTCTCAAGTCATAATATTCCAAAAGTAGTAGGGGGAACAACTCCTGCATGTGCTGAACACGGCAAGGAACTATACGAGGCAGCTATTTCTTCTGTGGTGCCTGTTTCGTCAACACAAGTTGCAGAGTTTACTAAATTATTAGAAAACATTTATAGGGCGGTAAACATAGGATTGGTCAATGAACTCAAGATCGCAGCAGATGCGATGGGTATCGATATTTGGGAGGTAATCAATGCAGCTGCAACCAAGCCATTTGGCTTCAAAGCATTCTACCCTGGGCCAGGACTAGGTGGTCACTGTATCCCGATAGATCCATTCTATCTGACGTGGAAGGCTCGTGAGTTCGGAATTCATACTCGTTTCATAGAACTAGCGGGTGAGATTAATCGCAGTATGCCTAAGTACGTGATCAGAGGTACGATGGAAGCTCTTAATAAACGCCAGAAGGCTCTAAATGGTAGTAAGGTTCTTCTCATGGGATTAGCTTACAAAGAAGATGTTGATGACCTCAGAGAGTCACCGACTTTTGAATTGATGGATTTATTAAAAGCTCAGGGATCAGTGGTTGATTTCTACGATCCTCATATACCTGTTATTAATGCCACGCGTGAGCATGCTGCATGGACAGGGTATAAATCAGTTAAGTGGAATAAAGAAATTATTGGTAATTACGATGCTGTTATTATAGCAACACACCATAAAGTATTTAATTTAGTTGAATTAGTAGAGTGGGCAGATCTAATAGTTGATACGAGAAATGCTCTGGCAAAATCAGGTATTCAGGGGAAACTGGGTCAAGTTACAAAGTCATAAAATGCGCTCAAAAATGAATATGAAAATAGGAGTAATAGGAGCGGGTGCATGGGGAAAGAACTTGGTTAAGAATTTCTCAGAAATGGGAGTTCTAGCAGGCGTCGCAGATGCGGTAGAATCTAACAGAAAGAATGCGACCGTTATTCAGCCGGATGTTGAGCTGTTTGAGTCGCATACTGATCTTCTATCACGAGCTTATGATGCTGTGGCAATAGCGACTCCGGCGCATACACATTTTGCGATTGCTAAAGAGGCAATGGAAGCAGGTTGTGATGTATTCATTGAGAAGCCTATGACGCTTGATCCAGATGAGTCAGAGGCTCTGGTGAAACTTGGGCAAGAAAAAGGCAAGGTTGTGATGGTGGGACATTTATTGCTCTATCAGCCGGCGATTGCTTATTTGAAAGAAGCGTTGGAGCGAAATGATATTGGTCAGGTTTACACGATGCATCAGCGGCGCTCTAAGCAGGGCAGAGCAAGAGCAGTGGAGAATGTTCTATGGAGTTTTGGAGTCCATGATGTGGCTGTGTTACTCTATTTGTCTGGTCAAGCACCAGTTAAAGTTGAGGCTGTGGGTCACTGTGGACTACAGTCAACTGTGGAGGATGACACATACCTGCATTTAACGTTCCCTGATGGTTCACTAGCGCACTTACACAATTCTTGGCTGTGGCCGATTGTTGAGAGAGGATTAATCATCGTGGGAGAGAAAGGAATGTTAGTTTATGATGAAATAGCGCAAAATGTGCGGCTAGTGAAGAAGACGATCGATTGTGATTTGCAAAATGTGGATGAAGGTGAAGAGGTTGTGTTTGAGGGTAGCGGGCAGCCTCTTAGACTCGAACTAGATCATTTTGTGGATTGTTGTAAAAGGAGGACCAAACCGAACTCATGTGGTCAGAACGGTCTGGATGTGGTGAGAGTTTTGGATCAGGCAGAGACAATTTTAAAAGGAGCTAGAGTTTCGTAATGAGTTTTTTCAAACATGAAACAGCCGTTGTTGATGAAGGCGCTTGTATAGGTGACAATACGAAGATTTGGCATTTTTCACATATCTGTCCAGGTTCTGTAATAGGGGCTGATTGTGTTTTTGGGCAAAATACGATGGTAGCAAACGATGTGATCATCGGGTCAAATGTAAAAGTTCAGAATAATGTGGCTATCTATACTGGCACGACTGTTGAAGATGATGTTTTTTTAGGTCCATCTTGCGTTTTGACGAATGTTACTAATCCACGTTCACAAGTCAGACGACAGAGCCTCTACGAAAAGACACTCATCAGACGAGGAGCAACAGTAGGTGCTAATGCGACTATTGTTTGTGGTATTACTCTCGGAAGGTATAGTTTTATTGCAGCTGGAGCGGTTGTGGCTAAAAACGTACCGGATTACGCGTTTATGATGGGAGTCCCAGCCAGACAGTGTGGGTGGATGAGCCGTCATGGACACATTCTCAAAAATGCCGATTCTAAAGGCATTTTGATATGTCCTGAAAGCGGCTTTAAATATATAGAGAGTGAAAATAGTCTCAAATGTCTCGATCTAGATGAAGAGGCACCGCTACCAGAAAATTTAACCGAAGGAACTGTCTATTACGACGATTTAAAAAACTAACTATATTACTAAAAATGGAATTTATTGATCTAAAAAGCCAGCAGGCTCTTATTCGTGAAGAGCTAGACACGCGTATCGCGAACGTATTTGAACATGGGCGGTACATTATGGGACCTGAAGTGGTAGAGTTAGAAGAGAAACTAGCAGACTATGTAGGCGTGAAACATTGTATCAGTGCTTCTTCTGGCACAGATACATTGCTTATTGCTCTGATGGCACTTGGTGTTGGAGCAGGTGATGAGGTAATAACGGTGCCGTACACTTGGATTTCTACTGCCGAGATGATTGCACTCATTGGTGCCAAGCCAGTATTTGTTGATATAGAAGAGGATGGCTGGAATATGGATCCTACTCAGTTGGAAGCGGCTATTACAGATAAAACAAAAGCTATCATGCCAGTTGGAATTTATGGGCAGACAGCGAATATGACCGCAATTAATGAGATAGCTGCAAAGTATGATCTACCAGTGATAGAAGATGCAGCTCAGTCTTTCGGAGCTACTCATCATGGTAAGAAATCATGTTCACTTTCCACTATTGGGAGCACATCATTTTTCCCTTCTAAGCCACTTGGTTGTTACGGTGATGGAGGAGCATTGTTCACGGATGATGATGAATTAGCGGCTAAAATGAGACAGATACGTGTTCATGGACAAGAAAAAAAACACCACCATCCTATACTTGGGATTAATGGTCGTTTAGATACCATCCAAGCTGCTGTAGTGCTTTGTAAACTTCCTCTATTTGATGATGAAATAGCTAAACGTCAACATGTTGCAGAGTCCTACGGAGCATCTATTTCGAAGAGCACCTTAGCTACCGATAATTTACAGCTACCAAAGGTTTCAGAAGGCAACACATCTGTTTGGGCTCAATACACCCTACTTTCTGATGATAGAGAAACACTGAGAGAAAAGTTAGATTCTCAAGGGATCCCTAATGTGAGCTACTATGCTGTGCCTTTACATTTGCAGCCTGTATTCGCCTATCTTAATCATAAACAAGGGGATTTTCCTGTGTCAGAGAGAGTAGCAAGTGAAGGAATAAGCCTACCTATGAACCCATATTTAACTGATTCAGAGATTGAACGTGTGTGCAGCTCCTTCTAACAAGCCACAAGTTCAAACAATATAGTCTCACTGCCAAATTTCAGAATGAATTTAAACAATCCTATTGCCTTAATAGGCACACTCATAATAGCTCTCTTTTTAGCGTTATTTCTGGGATCTTCCATAGCGCAGGAAGACTACATACAAGTGTACTTGGCTTTTCTACTGATGGGCACACCTATGGTGCTCTTTATCATGAAGAAGAACTATTGGGTATTCATTCCATTTGCGCTTCTATGTGGATTGCCAGCAATTCCTCTTATACCGGGTAGATCAGTAGCACTTAAAGAAATATGGATTGCACTGAGTTTGATGATGTTCCTGGGACAGATTATTATTTCCCGAAATAGAAACCTTAAGCTTACGGGTATAGAATTTATACCAATTTATGTTATTACCGCTTGGGTTGTAGTTACATTCTTTTTAGATGGAGCAGGTTTAGCTATTTTAGGCTCCTCAGATATGGGCGGGCGAAAGTATGTAGGGATTATACTCGCCGTGTTATCATTGCTGATTATCTCTCAACAGAAGGTATCCGAGGCCCAATGTAAGTTACTGATACGTATAATCCTAGCTGCTACATTTGTAGCATCTATTGTAGCTTTAGTGAATTACTTTTTCTTTAGAGTGATCAGTGTGGAAAAGGAACAATGGGCAAGTCAATACTATACGTATCACCAGATATTATCAAATTTTCCATTAATTCTAATCACCTATATTTTCTCTAAGTATACCTTACCAGAATTAATCATCAGAACGAAGATTAAAGCAACAATGGCTCTCGCGGTTTCTTATCCTTTGATTTTGTATTCAGGAAAGAGAATGCATCTCGTCTTGGCTATAATGATTCCAGTTATTGCTTCTATCATCCGAAAACAGTATATGGCTGCTTTTGCAATGTGTGCTGCAGCCGTGCTATTCATTTGTGGTGCTATTGCCAGCGTTAGCATGTTAGATAAATTACCTGGTTCAGTGGAGCGTGCATTTTCATTTATAGATTATATTCCTGGAGTAGAGTTTAATTCAAATAGAATTAAAACCACAAATTTCAGGGAAACATTAAATGAGATTGCAATAGAAAAAATTCAGAAGCATCCCTTTATCGGTAATGGCCTCTCAGTGAGTGAAGCAGAAGTCCTAGAATATGAAGCCATGGAACAATATGCTCTTGAAGACGTTGACTCTCACGCCTATTTAATGGCAGCAGGATCGTCTTGGCATAATACTTGGCTTGGGATATCAACAGATTTTGGTATCCCTTGTACTATTATTTTCGCCATTTTCTGGTTACAATTATTCAGATACGCATTTCAATTACGAAGGCAGCTTCCAGTTGGAAGCTATGCTCGGTTATTAGTGACTTTTCTTCTAATAATGAATCTCGGTGCCTTGTTACAATCATGGGTGGCTGGGCACAGTCTAGAAGATATTTTATGGCAACGAGGTTGGCAATTTGGTGTATTATTGGCATTAAGATTACAGCTACGCGATGGTGCTGAGCAAAATGATTTTCGGAGTAAACAGGCTATAAATTAAAAAATAATAATTAAAAACATGAATAATAATAAGTTAGAAAATAAAAAAGTAATTGTTACAGGTGGAGCCGGATTCATAGGCTCACATCTATGTGAAGAGTTAGTTAAGATTAACGCAAATGTGATCAGTATTGATGATATGTCTGCAGGTCATCAGTCAAATACTGAATTATTAAAAAATAATAATAACTTCAAATTTGTTAATAAATCAGTAACAGATACCAATGGTATGGATGAGTTATTTGATGGAGCATATGCTATTTTTCATAATGCTGCTTCTAAAAAGAATATATGTGATAAAGACCCAAAGAAAGATCTTAATGTTAATGCGGAAGGAGCACTCAACCTTTTAGAATATTCTAAGAAGCATAAAGTAGAAAGATTCATTCACGCTTCGACAGGATCTGTTTATGGTGAACCTTCTATTTTCCCTAGTACAGAAGATCATCCGTTAAGTCCTGTTTCATACTATGGAGTATCTAAATTAGCAGGGGAAAGATATGTGGATGTTTTCAACCATCTATATGGACTAAAGACTACGATCTTACGGTATTTTCATATATATGGTCCTAGACAAGAGTCAAATGAGTTTGGTGGGGTGGTATCGATATTCTTACGAAATGCGTTAGCTGGTACTCCACTGGTCATATTTGGTGATGGAAAACAAATACGTTCATTTACCTGGGTTAAAGACCTAGTCAGTATTAATTTAAAAGCTGCGGTAGCTGATGAAGCTGTGGGGCAAGTTTATAATGCAGTTTCAGGCATTCAAATTTCAGTGTTGGATTTAGCTAAAAAAATAGTAGAGATTACAGGCTCAAAGTCAGAAATTGTACACGGTGAACGTTTGCTAGGTGACATTGATTATTTTGATGTCAGCAACCAAAAAGTGTCAAATGAACTAGGTATTGAATTTGAGAAAGACTTTTGGGGAACTTTAGAGTGCGCATTGTCAGAATACAAAAAGGATTTTTAAAACATAAATTAATGTCTATTTTAGGTCAGCAGACGAAGAGATGAAGAAAAGAATAATATTGTTTGTGATAGACTGTATCAAGAATTTAGATGACCCTAAGATCAGATCTTTGCGCCTCTGGCTTTATCGAAAATTAGGCATGTCAGCTGGAAAAAATATTAAAATTTCATCGGGTGTTACTATTGATGAACCTCATAACTTAATACTTGGAAATGACGTATCTATTCAACATAATTGTTACCTGTCGGCATATGGAAAACTAGTGATAGGAAATGATGTTTCTATAGGTCACAGCACTTCTATTGTTACTTCTACTCATCAGTATGTGGATAAAGAGTTACCAATACGAAATCAGCCTTTAGAAGCGGCTATGGTGTGTATAGAAGATAATGTTTGGATAGGTATGAAATGTTCAATACTATATGGAGTTACAGTGGAAAGCGGAGCCATTATTGGGGCTAATAGCTTAGTAAATAAGAATGTGCTTTCGGATACTATTATAGCAGGCATCCCGGCCAAATTCATTAAAAATAGATTATGAATAGAGTATTGCATCTCCCAACAGCTGTTGGAAATCATGGATATAGTTTAGCTTGCGAAGAGAGAAAAGTAGGCTATGAAAGCGATAGTATGATTGTTGGTAGAAACAATTTTAACTTTAAAACTCATAAACATATCTCGATAGGTAGGGGTAAAATGCATAGAATTCTGAATTATCCAAGGCTTTATTTCGAATACAAGAAAATATCCAATTCTTACGACGTTCTTCACTTTAATTTTTCAAAAAGCTTAATTGATATTCCAAAGCTGGGTCTGGAGTATTGGGATTTAGAAAGATACCCAAGTAGTATAATTAAAGTGGCTACACATAATGGTAGTGATGTTAGAGATGAGAGAGCATTCTCCGATAACCCATATAGTCCATTTCATAATAAAAATTTGTATCCTAGTTCGAGTTATGAAACTAGGAGAAAAAAAAATGAAATTTTTCATAGTCATATGCAACACATATTTGTCCTGAATCCAGATCTATTGAATTGTGTTCCTTCTAATAAATCTACGTTTTTGCCTTACATCAAAAATGCTTGGCATGATAAGCCTAACATATGTAATGATTTGTTTAAAAATAAAGTAGTTAGAATTGTTCATGCTCCGACAAATAGAGACATCAAAGGCTCAGACCATGTAATTGCAGCCGTTGATCGGTTAAAAAACAAAGGTTACAATGTAGAATTAGTTTTAATAGAGGGACTGAACCATAAAGATGCTCTAAAATGCTATGCTACTGCAGACATCGTAGTGGATCAGCTCAGAGTTGGATGGTATGGCGGATTTGCGTTGGAGGTTGCTAGACTGAGAAAACCAGTAATTACATATATTCATTCTTCATATCTCAATAATATAAAAGATGAAGAATTCAAAAGTGGTGTTAGAAACAGTTTTATTTCAGCTACACCAGAAACGATATTCGAGTGCCTTGAAAAATGCATAACAGATACTAACTACTCTAAATATAAAGCTGATCAATTATATGATTTTGTAGAATATCACCATGATCCTCAGAGAGTAATAAAACAAGTTACTGATGTTTATCAGCGATTACTAGAGCTAAGAGGCTAATTAAACAGATCAGATTAAATGCTTAAAAAATTCACTGGAGATGCACTAGTATTTGGAATAGGAAGTGCTCTAAGTCGATTTGCGGGTTTACTAGCGTTTCCTATTTTCGCAAAATTGCTGAGTCCCGAGGAATTTGCCAGACAAGATCTTGTGTTGAGCTTTCTCACATGTGCTGCCATTTTTTTTGGATTAGGACTCAGAACTTCATTTACCAGACTATATTACGAGGAAGATAACAGAGCCAGAGGGGTAATGCTCACAAGTTGGCTAGTGTTAATCCTTATAAGTGCCATAGCTATTATTTTAGTGGCATTGAATGCTCAAGAATATATAGCTAATCAAATTATAAATGACGAGTTGTCAGAACCACTAATTCTATGGGGTAGCATAGGTTTAATATTTGCATTATTAGCAGAACAGCCAATGATGGTGTTGAGGCTCAGGCGTCATAAATATCGTTTCATTTCTGTTTCAATTTTAGGGTCTACTACAACAGTAATTACTGCTGTATTATTGATTCATCAATTTGAAAACAAAAGTTTAGCTGTAATAATAGGATATATGCTGGGCCACGCCATGCGATATGTAGCTGGCACTATTTTAACAGGTTGGATATGGGCTGCATCAGTCTCTCTTAGGAAGAGTCGCGAAATGCTCACGTTTGGTTTACCGCTTGTTCCAGCAGCAGCGGCACTCTGGGCTATTGGTAGTCTTGGTCGTTTTATTATCCAACATGAAATGACTCCTCTTGACACAGCAACATATGGAATAGCAGCAAAGCTAGGTTCTATGATAGCACTTTTGTGGGCAGGGTTTTCATTAGCATGGGGACCATTTGCTTTCAGTTTGATGGATAATCCCAGCAAGGCGGCTCTCGTATATTCACGAGTGGCTTCATTTGTGTTTTTCATTGGAGGAGTAGCAATGATGTCAATTTCTGTGTATAGCCCTGAACTTATTGTTTTGTTAGCGCAACCTCGTTATGCAGATGCTTCACAGTATGTACCAATTCTCACGTTTAACACCATTGTATGGACTTTTTTAAGCGTGGCATGTGTGGGCTACCAATATGCCAAAAAAACCTATCACCAAACTATTGGCGTAGGAATAGGTTGTGCAGTATTTGTGGTAATTATCAATAGCATGACAAAAGCGCTAGGGGTCTACGGGGTCGTTACGTCGAGCACCATAGCGGCACTAATCTCAGTGGGATATTGTACTTGGGCTAGTCAAAAGTACCTTAAAGTAGATTTCAAATTTTTTAGGATATGTGGTGGTTGCTTCATTATGTTTATTTTTTCTTATGGCACGATGATGATTCCTAGTGCACTAAGCAAAAGTCAAAATTTGGTTGATTTGAGTTTAAGTGTTTTTTGTTTGAAAATATTAATTTTAATTCTTGGGATTTTTCTTTTAGCATACATTTGTCTAGGTAAGCCTATAGTTACTAAGGCTTTTACTATGATTAAGATGAAGGCTTGTGCTAAAAAAACTTTTAGCAAATTATAATTTGACTTTTTAAGTATGAAAATAATAACCATTATTGGGGCTAGACCACAGTTTATTAAAGCTGCAGCTGTTTCAAAAGTTTTGCGTGAGGCAGGTGTCGTCGAGAAATTAGTTCATACTGGGCAGCATCATGACTCTAACATGTCTGATGTTTTTTTTGATGAGCTAGGAATCCCTGCACCTGAATACAACCTAGCTATTCAGGGTGGAGGTCATGGAGCCATGACTGGGAAGATGTTAGAAGCAATTGAGGAAGTTTTATTAAAAGAGAGACCTGACAAAGTTATCGTTTATGGTGACACTAATTCAACACTGGCAGGTGCCTTGGCAGCAGTGAAGATACATATCCCTGTGATCCATGTTGAGGCGGGTCTGAGGTCGTTTAATCGTTCGATGCCAGAGGAGATTAATAGGGTCATGACTGATCACATATCAGAGTTACTTTTATGTACTAGCGATGTTGCTGTGGATCACCTGAAAGCGGAGGGAATCACGGATGGTGTCCATCTTGTAGGAGATGTGATGGCAGATATAAATCGCACTACTCGCGAGGACTTGGGTTCATCATCAGAGTTGCTAAGCGAATATTGCGTAGAAAAGAAAAAATACATTCTGATGACCTGGCATCGAGCCGAAAATACCGACAATGTGGAACGGTTAAAAGCTATAGCAGAGGCAGTGAGTGCTCTGCAGGAGATTGTAGTATTACCCCTACATCCTAGGACTAAAAAAGCACTAGAGCGTGAAGGTATTAGTCTAGCTGAAAATGTGAGAGTGGTAGAGCCGCTCAGTTATCACAAGATGACAGCATTGTTAGTGAACTCTAGGTGCATGCTGACGGACTCAGGAGGTGTCCAGAAAGAGGCTTATTGGTGCCGTGTTCCTTGTATCACTATGCGTGATGAAACGGAGTGGACTGAGACGGTTTCGGCTGGTTGGAATTGCATAGTTGGAGCGAGTAAGGATGAAATATTAAAAGCTGTTCGCGGATTTATTCCTCCGATTGAGCATCCCGTTTTATATGGTGATGGTCATGCATCAGAACGAATTTTAGAGTTACTGAAGTAGTTCAATTTAGTCCACATATTGATTTTAGATAAAATGAAAATCCTCTTGATTGTTAGTTTGTATCCGCCAGTTAGGCACACTGGTGCTTTGCGCTGGACACGCTTGTGCAGGAGGTTGCTGAACAAAGGCTGTGAATTTCAGGTAATAACAACGACTCCTGGTTTTTGGTCTCCTGACCAAGAAGATGCAGATGTATTAAAAGATGTTAATACTACAAGAATAGACTATCCATCTAACTTCGTTATGGGTTACATGAAGGGTTGGATGTGGTTGGTCAAAAAATTAGGATCTAAGTTTCATTCGGTAAATCAATCTGGCAAAAAGCCAGTAAACGGTAAGAAGGAAGACAAAAGCTTGTCGCTGAAATCGATAGTTAAGAAGACAATCAAAAATGTTGTAAAATTACCGCAACGTATGATCAATCGATTGGCTTTTCCGCATCACAGTAAATACTGGGCGAGATCAGTGGTGAAACACTGTTTGAAAACATATGAGGCTAAAGATTTTGATATAATCATAGCTTCACATCCTTATGCTGGTACGTTGATTGCAGCTGAAGAAATTTCTGACTCTTGGGGAGTGCCTTGGGTAGCAGATTTTCGTGACCCCTGGACTCATGACATGCAGAGCCCTTTGAGAGGGAATTCTAGGATGTTGAATAAACTCTGGGAGTTCGAAAGAAAGACGCTCGAGTCGGCATCAGCAGTAGTTAGTATAAACCGCCAAATGTGTGAATATATTAATTCGCAGTCCACTAAGACCCAGGTGATTACGAATTCATATGAGCCAGGTGATTATACATACGAAAAGAATGAATTAGAGACAGGTGATGCTGATGAGCTAGTACTTTGTTATACAGGGAATATTGCTGAGGATCATGAGTATCGCTTATTTTTAGATGGCTTGAGGCTATTACAAGATGAGGGTGTAAGAGCTGTAAAACTAAATTACTATGGTGGCGCTTTTCATAGGCTAGAAAATTATGCTAATGAAATAGATCTGTCCACTGACTATCTTATTGATCATGGAATGGTAAAGCATGAAGAAGCCAATCAAAGCTTGGCTAATGCTGATTGTGGATTGGTCTTTGGGTGGTGTGGTTCTCTAGCTAGGTTAGTTTCTACGGGAAAAATATTTGACTCACTCGGAGTGGGTTCTCCTATCATTGGCATATGTGCTGTGCCTGATAGTGGAATGGAAGATATTATTATAAATAGTGGTTCAGGAGTTGTTTTAAATAACCCGAAGAAAATAGCAGAAACGATCATTGGAGCCATTGCTGCGAAGAAAAATGATCAATTAGATACATTTATGTCTCCAAGTTGTAGTGAAGATGGATGGAAGCAATATACAACTGAACAGACAGCAGAGGAGTATTTAAAATTGTTACAGTCGCTCGTTATATGAGATTTATTTTACATTAATTGCTTTAATGTATAAAAATTAGATAATGTTAACTAACAAAATAGATATTGACTAAAGTAGCGTGGACAAGTTTATTATTTGTATAACTATTCTACTAGATGAAAAATAAAACAAAAACAATTCTCCTTTTGCTAAGTCTGGCACAATCGTGTCTTGGGATACTAGATTCTAACGGAAACGGCATGAGCGATGTTTGGGAGCGCAAGTTTGGCGTTTATGGGGCTCCCTCCTCAGGAGACATAGACCTTGATGGGCATTCTAATTTAGCAGAGAGCCTAGCTGGTACGGATCCAAACTCGGATCAGTCAATGCCTGGCTTTAAATCTATAGAATATAAGGTAAATAGCTTTTACTTGTCATGGAACACGTTAAAAAATAAGAACTATATCATCCAAGGTTCAACAAATTTAAGTGTATGGAATGATGTTAATGAGGTGTTAGGAAATGGACTAAGGATGAATATTTCGGTAGATAGTGCAGGTTCACGTGGTTTTTATAGAGTTAAAAGTGATGAAGAAGTTTCATCTGTTTTGGTTGAAAAATACGGAGACAAGGTTCTCACATCTATGGAAGCGATGGATCATGATACTGATTCAGATGGTCTGAGTGACGTAGATGAAATTTTATATGGAACGAAACCATTTAATCCAGACAATAGCGAGCTGCTTCTTGAGTTAGCGCGAGGTTCTGGTGTTAAGCTAGTTTGGGATTCAGAACAAGGCAGGCACTATCAAATACAGAGTAGGTTAAATGGTTCAAATGATGCTTGGATAAACCAAGGCGTAGTTTACATAGGGAACGGAAGTGAGATGCAGGTTGAGCTGATTGACGATTCCGCAGTTAATAAGGAGTTTAGGCTAGAATATATTGATATAGATACGGATAGTGATGGGTTATCAGATTGGGAGGAGCATCAAGTTGGCTTGAATCCTGAGTTGCCTAAAACAGATCATCGAGGGGGAGGAGACCTGCCAGACTTAATCGATAAAGCAAACAGCGTGAGTACAGTTTCTGCACATGCAAGCCGTGCAGTTGCAAACATTACTAGATTAGAAAACGGAGGCGTAAAAATAACCAGAGCTGGCGGTATCGATGCGATCATTGTTGATTACTCGGTTACTGGATCAGCCACTGCGGGAACAGATTATGAATCTCTATCTGGATCGGTGGTGATTCCGTTTGCTCAGGACTCAATCATTATTCCCATTATTCCTATAGCTACTTCACCTACATCATTGAGTGAGTCTGTGGTTTTAACCATACAAAACAAGCCAATTTATAATGTAGGAGTAAAAGACTCTCAGCAAATTAATGTTATTAGAGAAGTTGCGCTAAATGTGAAGAACTATGGGGCAATAGGAAACGGGCTAGCTGACGATACTATCGCCATCCAGTTAGCTTTATCAGCTCTAGAGCAGTCTCAGAGTCATAATACCCTCTTCTTTCCTGCTGGAACTTATCGTCTGAATACAGTTACCCCTGATTTAAACACTGGTACTAGTATCTTTCGTATTCTTGAAATAGGCGAGGTAGATCTGAATGGACGAGATTTGATCTTCTACGGAGAAACTGGCTCAGAACTGTACTCTACTACAAGTCCTGAACGCGCACACATGCTCGTTGCTCATGCTACCTTCCGTTCACTGTCGTTTAAAAACATGAATTGGCGAAAAGATAGTGTGCCTCTTAGAGAACGTCCTAATGTAGAGCCTAATGGTGCTGATGCCGTGTCGATTGTATATAAAGATGCGCGTTATGTTGAAGAAGTTATGTTTAATGACTGTAGGTTTGTAAATTGCCACGGAGCGATGCATACATACGGTGGCTCAATCACAGATAACGGAAAGTTAAAAAAAGTTGGGTTTTATGACTGTGTGATTTCAAATCCCTTTGGTGCAAACACAGTGAATAGTGTGAGTTCTTGGGGAGGTGGGCAACAATGTAAATTAGGTTCATGGGTAGGTTTAGCCGAATATCTACGAAACGACTTTGACGGTGGCTCAGATGATATGACCGATCCATCCACATCCCCTGGAGGAAGACTTAAAGATGGATGTCATTTCGGTAGTCCTATGCAATTGATATTCAATGATAATGCAGTCAGGAGGATGGGCGTAGAAGCAGTCTTGCAAGATAGTATCAACAATAGTCTCGGATCGACAAGTTCCAGCTTTAATATACCACCGGCAGATGGTATATCTTCAGTGAATGTCGGTATTTATGGGTCCATAAGCAACTATTTTGTAGGTCAGTTCATCAATATACGGACGCAATATACTCCAACCTCAACGGCTAGTAATAATATATTTGAAGTAGTAGGGGTTACTACAGAAAGTAATGAGTTGACACTTAAGAATACAGGGAACGCGATTAATGCTGAAGCGGGAGTCAATGTGCCATCTGGTCGCAAAATATATCTACAAAATGATAACGCAACTACGGCTGAGATACTACGCAACGTTATAGATGGTAAAATACCTTCTGGAGGTAGGGCTTTTTATACTCAATCTGGCCTCACAGTGATAGCCAAAGCTACTATCAAAAATAATTTTATCAGCGGTTTCTGGACGGGAATTAATTTATATGATGACCCTAAAAGACCTATCTTTCCAGCTTCAAGAGGCTGTGTAATAGATTCCAATGTGATAATAACAAGAAATGCTCAAGATTATGCCAACACTTATACCTATGGTATTCAATTACGTGGAGGAGATGAGTTGGTATCTAATAATCTGATAAGTACTCCTGTAGCATACCGCACAGTTGGTGTTGTGGCTCACAATGAAAACTCGTTAATACGTGATAACTATGTAAATGCATGGCAATCTGCCTTTAGCGGACGCTACAGCAGGAATAGATCTTCTGGTGTTGCAACATCACAAACTTCAAAAGGAGGCGTAGTTTTTACAGAGAACCGTACTTGGGGTTTTGATGTTGGGGTTGGAAGAGCTCAATTCTATCAAGATGTAAATTATTCTGTAAATGGTAATGTGAGCTATGGGGATGCATTACCAGTTGATCCTTTGTCATTAATACTAGGAAACTAAAACATGAGTTTTAGTGCCCGTAAAGTAGTTGATCTATTGCTACTTAGAAATAGTTGCATTACGTATTTAAACTAGCAACAGCAAATTAAAGATAAGCTAATATCGTATTTAAATTTCTATATTAACAAGTATAAATTATGTGTCATAACATGACAGCAAAAACTGGAGTCACAGAAAGTTTATTTTTAGGTGAGATGTTCAGGTATATCAACAACTCAGGCATAGGTTATTGTGTTTTGAGAAACCATGAGCATTTACCCAATAGCACAGGAGGAAGTGATTTAGATATTGCAGTGTTGCAATCAGATAGGGATGAATTAGCAGGGGAAATTAAAGCGATTGCCTCAAAATATAGTGGAGAGACCATTGTTGATTATCTGGGTTCAGGTAGATTTATTAGAATCTTGGGTTGTTATAAAGGAGAATGGTGGGGATTAGCTATTGATTTGTTTGGAAGTATTGAATACCGGGGTGTAGAATACCTTAGTGTTAGCAAGATTATTGAGAGAGCTTATGAATACCGTTGTATAAAGGTGGCATCCGATGATGATGGTGTGATTATAGCCTTGATTAAGGAGCTTATTTCTAATGGAAAGTCGAGGAAGGGTTATCTAGCAGAGGCAAGAGAAATCTGGACTCGTAAGGGAAATGAATGTTTAGATCTATACAGTGATACACTAGGCAAAAATACACTAGAATTTATTAAAGAAGTGTTAGCATGTGAAGATGCTTCTGTTGACAATTTAGTGATAGCTCTGAGGTTGGATGTTTTATCAAAAGGGAATGCATGGGAGAAATTATATAATCTGTGGACCCGAATCAGGCGGCTCTGGAATCCACCAGGAATTTCTGTAGCTATTCTGGGTACGGATGGGGCAGGAAAAACCACAGTGATCGAAGCTATAAGACCAATATTAGAAAAAAGTTTACACAGCTCTGTTCACTACGAACATCTTAGACCAAACTGGATTCCGAGACTTGGTAAAGTGGCTGGTAAAAGCAATACGGGCGAGGTAGTTGAAGATCCACACGGTCAGAAACCTAGTGGTTTCTTTGGGTCTCTTGTTAGGCTTGGGTATTATGCGATTGACTATTATATAGGTTATTGGATTAAAATTCACCCCAAACTTGCTAAGGGAGCAAAGCTGGCGTTATTTGATCGCTATTACCACGACTTTTTATTGGATCCATTAAGGATGCGATTAAAGTTACCTCAGTGGTTGATAAAGTTAGTTTTTATAGGCGTGCCTCAACCGCAGTTGATTTTGTGTATGGGGGCTGATCCAGAAGTAATTTATACCAGAAAACCTGAAACATCATTAAAAGAAGTTACTAAGCAGGTTAAAAAATTGAGTAGGTTGTGTAAAAGTAACAGCCGCGCTGTGTGGATCGATACTGGAGAATCTGTTGATAAATCATTTAATAAATCACTCAACGCTATTGTGAGAGTAATGAGTGCGAATGTTCATTAGCTAAATGACCATTAGTAATATCAAAACTAGCAATCTTTTAAAATAGTTATGTTAATAAATTATGAGTAAGAGACTACAAGTTATAATATCGGCATATTCCTGTGAACCAGAAAAAGGTTCTGAACAGGGAGTGGGTTGGAATTGGGCCCTTCAAGTTGCTAGATATCATGATGTCATCATAATGACTCGTGCAAAAAGGAAACCCGTAATTGAAGCTTATAGAGAAAAACATGGAATAAGTAACCCAAGATTCGAATATGTGGAACTACCAAAATGGGTATTGAGATTGAAAAAGGGAAATATTGGAATGAATCTATACTATTTTCTTTGGCAGATTGTTTCAGGAATCAAAGCTAAAAAATTAGTAAAAAAACATAAAATTGACATCGCACACCATGTTAGTTTTATGAGTTTACCTCGTGGCACATTTGTGCCCTTTTTGGGCGTGAAATCAGTTATAGGACCTATAGGTGGATTGCAAACTGTTCCTAAGGCAGCAATACCGCTGATTAGGTCCAAGTTGTCTGAAAAAATACGTAATCTTAACGTCAGGCTGATGGCATGGAATCCGTTAATGCAACTGCTAGCAAGGAAATGTGATAGATTGGTATTAGCGAACGGGTCAAACACGGATTACTTGCCCAAAGCTTTTCAGGATAAGATGACTGTTGGGCTACAATTAGGTACAACAGATATTATCAGCCAGAAAAGGGATCAAACAGTTGATGGTAAGGTGATAATACATTGGTCTGGTCGTCTTGTAGATCATAAAGGCTTTGATATTTTGTTATTGGCGTTAGCTAAGCTGAAACGAGAAGATCCTAAACTCATATCAAATACTAGGTTGATTGCCACAGCGGCAGGTCCTCTAGCTCAAGAGTATGAGGCAATGATTAAGGATAATAATCTAGAAGAAAATGTCAAAATTACAGGATGGCTGACACAAGATGAACTCCAAAAAATTTGGAGTAAAACAGATATTTTCGCATTCACAAGTTTAAGAGAAACCACAGGTATGTCGCTACAAGAGGCTATGATTCGATCAAAGCCTCTTATTGTTATGAATAACGGTGGTCCTGCTGAGATGGTAACTAATGATTGTGGATTTAAAATAGAATGTGATTCACTTAAACAAATTATTGAAGATTATTCCGCAGCATTGAAGCAGTTGATAACAAGAGGAGATTTAAGATCTAAGATGGGCGAGATGGCGCGAGTACGAGCTATCGAACACTATACTTGGAACACTGTTGGCGATAGGATGGCGGAAATCTATGAGTCACTTTATAACTCAAATAACTTGGAGACCTAAAGTAAAATGGCACTTTACGAAAAGCCAAAGCGGGTTTTGTAGAGAATTAAGATAACTATTTCCAATACCAAACAAATGATAGACATTAGTATTATTTCCCCCAGCTACAATTATGCTGACTATATTGTGGAAATGCTGGACAGCGTAGTTGCTCAGGAGGGAGTGCGCTATGAGCATTTGATTTTTGATGCTGGATCAACAGATGGGACGTTGGATGTGATTAGAAAATATGATCACGTTGAACTTGTGGTGGAGCCTGATAAGGGGATGAGCGATGCTATTAATAAAGGTTTCAGAGCAGCCAAAGGGAGATGGGTGATGTGGTTGAATACTGATGATAGATTAAAACCTGGTGCGTTAAAAAAGTTTCTAGATTTTGCAGCTAAGCATGATGAGGCGGATGTTATTTATGGGGCTTGGGATTTTATTGATGGAGAAGGGAAGTATATGAAAACGATGCAGGCGTTTCCATTCCAGAAGATGATGCTGTCCATGCTGGGCTGCTACATTGGGTCAACTTCTTGTTTTTATCGGAGAGAAACTACGATTAGTGAGGGCTACGTGCTGAACGAAAGATTTAAATATGTGATGGATGGGGAGTACTATAATAGGCTCGCTCACGCTGGT
>CAKZMG010000316.1 GCA_937128235.1 uncultured Verrucomicrobiales bacterium | reverse complement strand
TACTCACTCACACCAACCACTTAGACATTACACCAACCATCAGTAATCTAGTGGATAGAGATATAGCATCATCTAAGAGGCATAGCGAGATCCACGCACTTAATAATTCACTCAAAATAGTAAAATCCAGGCTCATGACGGATCAGCCAGCTATCGCTTTCATAGAGCAAAAGCACAAAACTAAACCAATACTCATCCTCGGCTATAATGATGATAAACGCCAGCTGACTATACTCAAGAGCCCTACAGAAAAACCTGAGACTATCGGCTATGAAGAATTTTGTAAAATCTGGACCATTCGGTTTGAAAAAAATTACTACCAACAACTCATCGTCTGGACTCCCAAGATCCATAAACCCGATGATCTAGACAATTAACACCATGTCCCAATACCAAGTCCACTGCCCAAGTTGCCAAACATCCTTTCAAGCGTCCGATGAACATGCTGGGGCATCAACCCAATGTCAGAATTGCCAATCCTACTTCACAGTACCCACTCGTGAGCAAGCGATAATTTTAACATCAACATTAACACAGCTACCAATCCAAGCACCTGTAGTCCCTAAATGGTACACTACACTCACGATTATGGGTCCTCTTTGTGCCTGTCTGCTTCTTATTGGAGGGGGTGCCACTTACTGGATTTATAATAATCGCACAGTTGATAACGTGGCAGATAAACATCACATAGAAGCAGTAAAACCCAAATTTACACCACCTGAACCAGCAAAAGAACTTCCTGTTGTTCAACCTGAAGAACCTAAAGTGCTGACTCAAGAGGAGCTAGAACAGCTAGAAATCAGGGTAAAACTTCGCAAAATGGGACTCAACATCATCGATGATTTACCCGCTCCTGATGAAGAAGCTTGGATCACTTTGTTTGATGGAAAAACAATCTATGGAAATCCAAAGTTTACCTATGATCAAACTTATCAAAATGGACTAACTGCAAACACCTCGTATAGTAACAAGCTACTAAATTTGCAGCACTCAGAAATTTCATTCTCAGCCCTCTCCAAGCGCGTGTGTGTAGTAGCCGATATAAAATTAGTGAATGGTCAGAACTATTCACTAGGATTAATAGACGAAAAAAAACGTAGATATTATGCATGGTGTAATAGCCCAAGACATTATCCTGCCTATGGAATAGGAACTTATGATGGGCAAACATGGGCTAATTTTACAACTACTGAGGAAAGAATAAAACCAACTGAATTCTCTCGTTTCCGTTACAAACTAGTAGATGGTAATCATCAAATATTTTGTAATGACAAACTCTTAAAAGAAGCTAACGAAGACAGTATACAAGGCAACCTGAATCCCTATATTGGATCTCACAGAGGGACAAGCCAAGTGAGAAACATTAAAATTAAGTTATTAAATAATTGAGAGTCTGTAGAACTTTTCAGTGAAATCCGATGGGAGTATCATACTATTTTTCCTAGCGGCAACAAATACACTCTTCAGCTTAAGGAGCAAAACACGCTGGGCTCCTATGTGGAACAATTAGATTCTAGTACTTTGAATTAAATCTGTAGGTAGAGTAAAAACTGAGTAACCATTTTTGAGTCATTGCGATTTATGAAGTGAACAGTAAATCTTCAAAATATCATTAAAAAACTCTCTAAGTATCTGAGAAAACATCTATCCAGCATCATGAGCCTAGCAGAAATCATTGTATATACATGGGTTATCCTTACCCTTTTGGAACTAATTCGTAGATTGTATAACGGAGCGAATCTAAAAGCCTTAGCTACAAATGCCTTTGAAGAAATCGTCCCTATACACTGGTTACTAAAGGCATCTGTCGGGTTATTTTATTTCATATTAGTTGCGTCTTTAATTCTTTTTATACGTGGTGGATGGGTAAACTACCTTTACTATAAAAAATCATCATCGTTTGATTGGTCTCACTCAATGTGGGCTGTATTTCCTCTTATTTCAGGGTTTGCTATCTATAAAATCATCAATCTGCTGAAAGACTGGCTAGATATATCTACAAATAAAAAAAGCACCACTGATGTAAGTATTGAGTCTATTTCTGAAGGAATTTCAGATGATGAAATTTTGGAGCTAGGATTAGAGAAATTCCCAAATCGTATCAGTAAAGCTGGCTACAAAACCATCTGGATACGTATTATTTTGTTCGTCCTATTTTCCACAGCTGCCGGCACTCTTGGGTATGCTTTTTTTGAACCCAATTCTAAATTTGGGCATACTATAACGGGATGCATATCTGGACTGCAAACCTTCTACAAATATATCTCTCCATCCACCTTTGGGCTACCAGTTGGATTCGACTTTATTTTACCCTACGGGTGCTTTGTTATGTTAATCCTGTTTACCATAACTAACAGAGACTATCTCTATCTAGATTTCACTAAAACATGGCTGTTATTTGGCTTACTTGCTTTTGGTATCGGCTTCTCTATCACTAGCACTCAGACCGCCGAAAACTCAGTAATTTTTGCCATACTAATCATCATCCCCCTTATTTTATGCATTCGGATTTTGCTAGATTTATCTTTACTAAAGAACTATAAAAAACGCTATTCAATATTAGATACTATAGCGGATGACCTCCAAAGTATCTTTCACAATAATCTCAAAACACTATCTAGTTTAAAACTGTACTACCCTAAGATAGACCAAGAAGAGCTAGATGCTAGACTAGATCAGGGGGCTACTAATGTTGGTTCTGAATCTTTCTTATCTCCTCCTAAATTCGGCAGATATCTCAAAAATGCTGTGGTAAAATGGCGTCACTGCAGCGCTGTCATTCTCAGATCCATGACTGTAGATCGGTCCGTAGATCTGATGAACGGTAGAGGCACCAGCGCATCTTTAAGAGAACCCAAGGTTCCCGCTTGGGATGAGGAAATGTTCCCGCTCAATGTTCCTGATGGCTATGTAACATGGAATGACTATTTACTATTAGGTGATGAATGGAACGTAGTCAGAACTTGCGGAGGATGCGGAGGAAAGGGTCAAGTGAACTGCAATAATTGTGGTGCCACAGGTAAAATAAATTGTAGCTATTGTTTTGGTGCGGGAGAAAAAAATTGTGCTTCATGTTACGGTAGAGGATATACTGAAAGAACCGAAACCTATTATTCAAATGGACAAAATCAAACACGACAAATTCGTACCAATTGTAGTTGTGGAAACGGAAAAATCCGTTGTACAAGCTGTAGTGGAGGTAAAGTAACATGCACAGGATGTGGAGGAAAAAAACTAGTAACGTGTGGCAGTTGCTCTGGTTGTGGTCGTATCATGTATGACCAGCAATTAACTACTTACTGGAAAGAGGAAACAGTAACCTCTGCTTTCCCTAAAATGAATATATATGAGATAGCAGAAGGTGCATCAGAATTTGATTTCGTAACAACTACATTTGTCGAAAATCGCACTGAAATTTTAAGAGAACAAAGAACCCAGCTTTCTAAAGAAGATCTTTCCGAGGATCTACTCAGCAACCTAGAGCAGAGCCGCTCTAGATGGTCCACCTGGGAACCTCTCATGAAAGAGTTCCAAGGGGGTACAACTTATCGTGCTAATATCTCCTTATCTGGTTTTAGTCTCATTAAGGCATCCTTTGGAAAAATTCTTCCCAGAGAAGGCTGGTTTTTTGGAAATCGTCCTCAATTCTATTTCCCAAGATTACCAATCGGATGGGCAACAGTGGGTTCAGTGGTTATCCTTCCACTATTGATAATCATTCTATTTGCTACAATAATCTCTTCCTTTTCTTATTTATGGGATAGATGCTATCTAATCATTTCTAACATCTATTAGTACATTTATCATGATCAAAAAAACAACCACAAAAAGCACTTCCTTATCTAGAAAGAGGGCACAAAGTAGGAATCCAATAAGCTAGATAGAAGCACCCCTCTAAAAAGTGTATACTGAAATGTAAGAAAGCGATCGACGAGCTAGAAAAAAATACAACAGAGTGGTAAGTGGAGTGTGAGTATAGATTTGTAGATGCCAAGCTCGCTACATTAACGATTCAATCAGTTTATTTGCAATAATTTACGCTTAACTTTACGCGTAAGCTATATCATAGTAAATTGAGTATCATGAAAAACCATCAAAATAAATCATCTCAAATTGGTGAGCGTTTGGATCATTTCCTGCTTGAGGAGGAGATAGGAAGAGGTGGGTTTGGGGTTGTTTATCGTGCCTCCCAGACTGAGCCTATTCAGCGAGAGGTCGCTCTGAAGATCCTCAAATCCGGGATGGATAGTGGGGAAATCATGACGCGGTTTGAGGGTGAGCGACAGGCGCTAGCGATGATGGCTCATTCTGGGATTGCGAAGGTGTTTGATGCAGGAATATCAGATTCTGGTGCTCCCTATTTCGTGATGGAGCTAGTGCATGGCTACTCTATTACACAGTTTTGCAATGATAACCAGCTAGATACTCAGGAGAGACTGGAGCTGATGTGCCAGGTCTGCTTTGCTGTTCAGCACGCGCATCAGAGGGGTATTATTCATCGTGATCTCAAACCATCTAACATTCTTGTTTCACGAGGTAAGGATGACGAGAAAGCGCAGGTAAAGATCATTGATTTCGGTATCGCAAAAGCGATTGAGGAAAAATTTACGCAGGAGACGCTCGTGACTGCGCTCGGGCAGATGCTGGGCACACCGCAATACATGAGTCCTGAGCAGGCTGGTGGGATGGATCAGGATATTG
>CAKZMG010000315.1 GCA_937128235.1 uncultured Verrucomicrobiales bacterium | reverse complement strand
CTTAATAAAAAAAATGAACAATTATCTTGTCTTGCGTCCTTGCTTTAACTAAATTGTCTAAAGATATGGCACACCGCTGTATTCATGTACACTTAAATAACAAAACAAATATGAAAAAATCATTACTATTAACAGCGTGCTGCATTAGCACCGCAAGTGCCGCTACTATCAGCGTGAACCTGACTGAAGGAAACGCTAATCAGCAAATGGCAACGACTACTACTGCTGGCATCGATGTTCAGTCAAATTGGAATAACACTTCTGGTGCTAACGGCACTGCAGGATCTCTCACTGATTCTACAGGCGCGGTTACAGGCGCATCGGTAACTTGGTCATCAGCTGGCACTTGGGGAGATGGCGAGGCTAATACTGACGCAAATAATGGTGTTGGTAACGCACAAGTTGCTCGTGGATATCTTGATGATGGTAATGGTGGCAGTGGAGTTGATTTCACAGTTTCTGGAATTACTTACGCGACCTACACCGCTCACATCTATTTCGCTACAGACACAAATGGAGGCACATACCGTGCGTTTGATGTAAACGGCACAAGTCAATCTACCACTGGCACTAAGAATCGCTATGGCACACAGCCTAACTGGGATGCTACTAACAGCATCACAGTTACAGGACTGACTGGTAACCTCGTACTTGATGGTTTAGCACGTGATGGTGCAAATCGTGGTAGTGTTGCTGGTTTCCAGATCGTCGACACCACTCCTATCCCAGAGCCATCATCAACAGCTCTCTTAGGACTTGGCGGACTTGCTTTGATCTTACGTCGTCGTAAGTAATCATCTTCCGATTCAAAAATCATTTCAAAACTGCGTTAACTCACTTTTAGTTGACGCAGTTTTTTTGTTACCTAATCTCTGAACCTCTGTACCTCTGAGCAATGAAAATTTCTAAATCCCTCACATCCATTTCCACTATACTGTTTTTGCTGACCCCATCCCGAGGCGAATCATTATTTCAAGAAATCCCCTCTTCTACTTCAGGTTTAGATTATACACACCATTACGATGAGGATCACCCGCAGAACTATTTGAATTATTCTGGATCTATCATCGGAGCTATCTGTATAGGCGATGTCAATGGCGATAAACTTCCAGACATCTACCTGTCAGGAGCCGCTGGAGAAAATGCACTGTACATTAACCAAGGCGGATTAAAATTCTCACCGAAAAAATTGCCCGCTAAACTCACTGGAAAAGAAAGCTGGGGCACTGGAGCGGCATTGGTAGATATAGATAATGATGGAGACTTAGACATCTATCAGTGTAATCATGACCAAGCGAATCAATTATTTCTCAATAACGGCAAGGGAGAATTTACCGAGCTAGAAGGAGCTGCGGGGCTGGACGCTGCTGATTCTTCTCTAATGCCAAACTTCGCAGATGTGGATAATGATGGGGATCTAGACATGTATCTCGTGTGTAACGAAAACCATAGCCCTACTGGAAGGCCTACTAAAATGCCTGTCGTGACAAAAGATGGAGTCCCTAGAGTGCTGACTGAATACGAAAAACACTTTAAAATAAAAGTAAACGATAAAGGCGCATACACCATCACTGAATACGGCAGGAATGACTACCTCTTCCTCAACCAAGGAAAAGATACCAAAGGTGCATTACAGTTTGAGGATGTGAGTATAGAATCTGGAATTTCTATCGAGGGTCACGGCCTGTCTTCCGTCTGGTGGGATTATGATTCAGATGGTGACTTGGATCTCTATGTTGCGAATGATTTCGATGAACCCGATCGTCTCTTCAGAAATGAAGGAGTGAATTCCCACGGTGTGCCCATTTTCAAAAATGTGATCGATCAAGTATTCCCTCACACCAGCTGGTCATCGATGGGCAGCGATGTAGCTGACATAAATCACGATGGTCTGCCAGATCTCTTCAGCGTGGAAATGGCTGCTACCACTCACTATAAATCTAAAACCAGCATGGGAGCTCTCACCCCAAAACGCATCAAAGTGCTTACCTCTTCTGCTCCTCACCAATACATGAGAAACCACCTGCAAGTGAACACTGGTATGGGATTTTTCCAAGAGACAGCTAATGCTTCTGGTTTATCTAGCAGTAACTGGAGTTGGACGGCAAAGTTTGGAGACTTAGATCAGGATGGATTTCAGGATATTTTCGTTTCAAATGGAATGGCCCGTGACTTCTCCAATGCCGATTTTGAAGTAGCTGGTGGTAATTTAGAAAAAGCGAGAATCGGCAACACTCTCTGGGACTTATTTAAGAACACTCCACCCAGACCAGAGAAAAACATTGTTTACCAGAACCTCGATGGGAAGAAATTTAAAAAACGTGCTGACTGGGGGCTTGGATTACTAGGCATGAGCTATTCCTCAGCGATGGCTGACCTGGATAATGATGGTGACCTAGACATCGTAGTGTCTGATCTAGGAAAGCAAACTAAGATCTACCGTAACAATGGTAGCCAGGGGAAAAGTGTCCGCATTTCACTGCAAGGTACAGAAAGTAACCGAATGGGAATAGGTGCTAAAGTAGTCATCACAGACGACAAAGGAATAAAGCGCACCCGCTGGATGAATCCTTGGACTGGATTTCAGTCTCAAAATGGAAGCCTCTTACACTTCGGGCTCGGTGATGCTGAAGTGAAGAAGATAGAAGTCTTCTGGCCATCTGGGATTTACCAAACCGTCGCGGTCAGCAAGGATGCGGTGATCAATGTAGTGGAAAAAGGACCTAAACATCCATCTCAACAATCAGATGCCAAAACAGAAATCAAGACACGCTTTTCTCACAGCAAGGCACCAGATTTCACCCACAAAGATGAACTCTTTGATGACTTTAAGCTCCAGCCCCTGTTACCCCAGAAATTATCGCAGATCGGTCCCTGTCTTGCCAAAGGTGATATTGATGGCGATGGTGATATAGATTTCTTCGTGGGCGGTGCTAAAAATCACGCTGGTGCGGTTTTCATTAACGATAAAGGCACATTCACCAAGAGCAAGCAAGCAGCACTGAGCGAAGGTCTCTCTGAGTTCGCAGAGGACACCGCCGCTCTGATGTTTGACGCTGACGGAGATGGTGACTTGGATTTACTCGTCGTCTCTGGAAGCAACGAGTATGAGCTAGGTGACATTCTTTACAGTGATAGACTGTACTTAAACACCATCACAGACGGTAAAGCAACATTTACCCCTGCTCCTGATGGAGCATTCCCCTATCTTGCCGATAGCGGTAGCTGTGTCGTTGCCTCTGACTATGATGCAGATGGAGATCTGGACTTATTTATTGGCTCCAGATCTATCCCCGGAAAATACCCTACCTCTCCGGTAAGCAGACTGATAAGAAATGATTCGGCAGGTAGTAAGGTAAAATTTACAGACATCACTGAGGGAACTATCAACATAGATCACATGGTCACCGATGCTCTCTGGGCGGATCTAAATAATGATGGCAAACCAGACCTAGCCGTAGCCACGGACTGGGGGCCAGTGAAAGTATTCATCAACAAAGATGGGAAACTCATCGATAGCTCAGATACCGCAGGAACTAGCACCTTGCGAGGCTGGTGGAGATCCATTCACGCAGCTGACATTGATGGTGATGGCGACCTAGATCTCATCGCAGGAAACTCTGGAGTGAATACTAAGTATAAATCGATCAGTGATAAATACCCTGCTATTCTCTACTACGGTGATTTAGACGGGAGTGGGAAATCCCGCATAGCAGAGGCTAAGATCCAGAAAGGAAAAGGCCGCCCGCTTCCTGTCAGGGGCAGATACTGAACTTGCCAAGCAATGCCCGCCGTGAGCGAGCAGTTTAAAACATACCATGACTTTGCCTCTGCCAGCCTAACAGAAATCTATGGTGATCGATTAAAATCAGCCATGAAAGTGACAGCAAATAATCTAGAATCTGGAATCTGGATCAATGAGACAGAAAAAGGCAACTTAGTAAAGTTTCGATGGCTTCCTCTACCCTGGGATGCTCAGCTATCACCTGTGAATGATATTGTCTCTGGTGACTTTAATGGAGACGGAAAAACAGAACTCATTCTAGCGCAGAACCACTTCACCAACTGGATAGAAACTGGACTATGGAGAGGAAATCCGGGCTGTCACCTAGAATGGAATGGCAAAGAATTTAGCGTAATCTCGCACCGAGAAAGCGGAATCGTTCTACCTGGCGACACTAAGTCTATCATCAGTATCGATGCTGATAAAGATGGTGAACTAGATATACTTGCCGCACCGAATAATGGCGCTCTCCTTTTATTCAAAAATAACGGTCAATCACGATAAGCTCTTTCCATACTGACCCAAGGTGTCTATAACCAGCACCATGCGCTACTTGCTTATTGATAACTCTAACACACGCACCAAGTTCATGCTTGGGACTGAGCGCGAGCTCCTGCCGTGGATTGAGCGTGTGGATACGGCTGAAATTTCTGCACAAACAATAGCGGACTCATTAAAAGGACATAGCTGGGATGCAGTTTATCTCTGCTCAGTCGTTCCAGCTAAGGCTCGTATCATCGAATCCACGCTAGAAATCATTTCAGGCAAGCCGTTTCAAAAACTTACCTATAAGTCAGAGCTAGGAATAGGGATCAACTACCCTACGCCTAGCCAGATCGGGGCAGATAGGTTAGCTAACTCAATCGCTGCTAGCAAGCTCTACGGATCGCCCTGCATTGTGATCGATTTCGGGACTGCGGTGACCTTTGACATCATCGATGACGAAAAATATCAAGGCGGAGTCATCGCACCCGGACTAGGCGCCATGACCGATTACCTAGCTAACAAGACCGCTTTACTACCTAAAATCACCCTCACTGAGCCTGAAAGTGCGGTTGGAAAATCTACAGAAAAAGCCATGGACATTGGAGCAGTTTACGGTTACCGCGGGCTGGTGCGCGAGATCATCACCGAGTTGAGCAAGGAATTAAATGCGAAACCTACCGTCATCTGCACTGGTGGCGATGGCGAGCTCATCACCAATGGACTCCCAGATCTCATACACCACTATCACCCTTCGATCACTCTTGAAGGAATAAGGATAGCAGCAACACTCAATTTCTAAGCACCAACCATGAAGAACATCAAAAGCATCGGGATCGATTTCGGCGGAACCTCCATCAAGTTTGGCGTGGTTTCAGGCAAAGAAATCATCGCCACCAGCCCAAGAATTTACCCGAAGGACTACCCAGTGCCAAGCGATCTCATCCGTGCCATTGCCGAGCGAGTGAACCAACTCAAAACTGAACACAACAACGTCGTAGCCATTGGTTGCGGAGTTCCTGGGTTTGTAGATTTCCCTACCGGCACGATCCATAATCTCACTAACGTGCCAGGCTGGACAAATATTCACCTTAAAGAAGAACTAGAGGCCAGAACAGACCTACCCACAGCCGTAGAAAATGATGCTAATGCCATGGCAATAGCGGAATGGAAGCTCGGAGCTGCCAAGGGCTATGCTCACGCTGTTTGTCTGACACTTGGCACAGGCGTAGGCGGAGGCATCATCTCTAATAATGCTGTCATTCGTGGCGCACAGTTTACCGCTGGCGAGCTAGGGCAGACTTCTATCGATTATGCTGGGAGAATGGGAGCGTACAATAACCCAGGAGCACTTGAGGCTTATCTTGGCAACAATGAATTTGCCGCAGACACGCAGTCAGATTACGTAGCGGCTGGCATCGATAAAGAACTCTCAGACTGCACTCCAGAGCTACTCGCTGAGGCGGCAGAAAATGGATGCGAAATCGCGCTCAAGGCATGGGATGGCTATGCGGAGAAACTCTCTACAACACTAGCTACCACCTGTTGGTTGCTCAATCCTGAAATCATTGTCATCGGTGGAGGGGTTTCTAATGCGGGCGATCTATTATTCATGCCGCTCAAAAAGTATCTTCACGCACAACTCAGCGGACCATTCAAAGACCACCTCAAAGTAGTGCCAGCAGAATTTAGCAACAACGCAGGCATCCTAGGCACCGCAGCCCTCGCTCTGGAAGGCATTGAGGACTTTAATGTTTAAATCACGAGTTCATTGTTGCAAATCCACCGAGGTTGTTTCGAGTCAGAAACAATTCCATCTCACTATTCATCGCCGCTATTTCACTATGTAGTGGACAACGCGCACCACCGCTTTCACAATAATCTGCTCCCAGAGGACAAGTCACTCGCTTCGTCTGGAGTTCAAATGCAGAGACAATATTAAGTAAACTAATTTCACTTGGTTTTCTCGCTAACGCATAGCCCCCGCCTGGTCCAGTAGCCCCTTTTACGCAGCCTTCCTGCGCTAACACAGTGAGTATCTTTGCTACTAGAGGCTTAGAAAAGCCACGCACATCAGCAATTACCTGAGAGCTTATAAGGTCATTTCCGTCCTTATAACACTCTGCCAGATAACTCATAATTGAGATCGCGTTCTGTGCTGTTTTGCCTATTTTTAACATGATTTTCTATTGATCGAGATTAGCAGACCTCGTTAAGACTACAATTAATTAAAAATCCAGATAAGTGGGAGCGGTAGAATCATCGCAAAATCTGCCAAGACGCGCTGAGCATCCAGATAAAAATAAGAACGCTTCTTATTAATCAAATACAACAATGCAGTAGATACCATGACCACGTAGCAGAGTGGTCTCTCATATTCTGATAGCCTATAAGCAACCATATAAACCGCAAAGGCAGCTAAGACTAACAGACCAGTCGCGAGTATCGTTTCGCATGCCTCTTTTTCATCATCCAAATCGCTCTTCCTAGATTTTTCCCATAGATCAATGGCTGTGATATTTAGAAAACACAGCAGCCCGAACAAGAACGGCAAGGCACTACTTGCGAAAACGATCCCAATCGTGGAAATAGTCATCAACCCAAAATTTGCCAACCCATGGCGTAATGCGAGGAAGAAGTCTGCGTCAGATGCTGCGGTAAAGTGATACCAGAGATCATAGATCCCTCTGGCTGGCAACTGGACTGACTCTACCACAATCGGAGCTGCCACTCCGAAGGCAAATGTCATCCCTGCGATAAAATTCTTAGCATACGCCACTTCTCCCTTATCAATTTTTCTCGCTAAAAGATAAACAATACACATCCCTATGCCTGAAATCCCAGCTCTGAGCATAGCAGATGAAGCAACATTAAATGCAGAATAGACACAATAGATAATCACTCCAATGACGGTGGGCAATAAAATCTTCCAGTATTTCCAGTGAAAACGATGCCTAGTACTCATCTCTTCCACTGAACCTTTATAGCGCCTGACATCTAAAATTCTATCCAAAACATAGACACTCCAGACTGCACCCGCAAGTAGCCAGTAGGCGTGATTCTCCACATAAATCACGCGCATCGACTTAGCTAAAATCCACATCCAGACCACAGCTACCAATGGAGCATCTAAGCTCAACAAATTTGGCAACAGCCAGAACGGCGGTCTCTTTGAGGGTTTCTCATTCATATCAATGGTCGCACCATACCGCGATCCTTGAGGAAATCAACCTCCTTACAATTGAAATTTATGACGTGAGCCTAATGCCCTTCGGAGCCTGCTCCATGCGCATCAGATTTATCGCCGTGATCATGATCATGGCTCTCAGCGTGATCTCCATGTCCGCCGTCCTTCTTAGCTTTATCTACATGCAGAAGCTTGGTGTCTTCCCAGTCGTGCTGCTCACAGGAGCTGAGAACTACGAATACGGAAATGATGGCTGAACTAAGGATAAATCTTTTCATTGCGGCGACAGAATTATCCTTTTCCTAAAAAAAATCAAGACAACAATAGCATTCAAACATGATTTTTTCCGATACTAAGCCACCTCGCCCACTTCACCCTCAGATGCCCAGCTTTCATTCTTAAAAACTTAACATTTGTCACGCTAAATACTTGCACAGTACGCGCCCGCCTTCTAGTCTGCGCCCGCAACGCTGGTGAGGAAATTCAGCACTGCTCATTACACACTTATCATGAAGGATTCACACACCGCTATCTTAGCACTCGAAGACGGCCGCACCTTTATCGGGGAAGCCTTTGGTCACACTGGCACCACCACTGGGGAAATTTGTTTTAACACATCCATGACTGGATATCAGGAGATTATCACTGACCCATCCTACCGCGGACAGATCGTGACTCTCACTTACCCACTCATCGGCAACTACGGGGTGAATCCTGAAGATGCCGAGTCCGCAGGCCCTCAGGTTCGTGGGCTTGTCATTGGTGAGCTTTCTCCTATTGCTTCAAATTTCCGCTCTCATCAGTCACTTGGCGACTACTTTACCGAGCACAAAATCATCGGTATTGAGGACATAGATACCCGCGCACTTACCAAGCATCTGCGGACAGCTGGAGCGATGCGCTCATGCATCACCACTGAGCTCACTGCTGAAGAAGCTATCCAAGCTGCTAAGGACTCCGCCCCTATGGCTGGATCTGATTTCGTAAAAGAAGTTTCCACTGAGGAGAATTTCCACTGGGATAAGGAATCCCGTCTCTGGAACATTCCTAGCCCTTCACAGAACCGCGATGGTCACTATGAAGAACTTCCACCCGTGCAGTATAACATCGTAGCTTATGACTTCGGGGTGAAATACAACATCCTGCGCTCAATGCGCCAGCAAGGCTTCGACATCACCGTAGTAAACTCTCGCACCACTGCTGAGGAAGTTTTAGCATTAAATCCAGATGGCATTTTCCTCTCTAATGGACCTGGAGATCCAGCTGCACTCGACTACATCCACGCGGAAGTGAAAAAGCTCCTCGGTAAAAAACCTATCTTTGGAATTTGTCTCGGGCATCAGATTCTCACGCACGCATTCGGCGGCACCACGTATAAGCTAAAATTTGGTCACCGTGGAGGGAACCAGCCAGTGAAAGATCTCAGAAATGATAAGGTGGCGATCACTGCCCAGAACCACGGCTTCGCTACCGATCCTGAGTCACTTCCTGACGATGTAGAGATCACTCACATCAATCTCAATGACCAAACCGTAGAGGGCTTCCGCCACAAAACCTACCCTGCATTCTCTGTGCAATACCACCCAGAGGCAGCTCCTGGACCAAATGATGCGAAGTACTTCTTCGAGGAATTCGCCGCACTCATCGAGGCAAATAAATAATCTTCAATATTAAATTTTAAATACTCAATCCAAAATGTCTAACACCATCATTTGTGGTCTCCAGTGGGGAGACGAAGGAAAAGGAAAAACCGTGGACTATCTCATGGAGACGGCCGACATCGTAGCGCGTGGCCAAGGCGGAAATAACGCAGGGCACACAGTCATCGCCAACGGTCAGAAATACATCCTCCACCTTATCCCTTCCGGTATTCTCTGGGACGGCAAGATCAACGTTATTGGTAACGGTGTCGTGATGGATCCTGTAGGACTCGTTAAAGAAATCACCTCGCTAGAGGAACAAGGCGTCTCCGTGACTCCTAAAAAACTACTCATTTCAGACCGTGCGCACGTCGTGCTCCCCTATCACTGTGAGCTAGATGCAGCACGTGAGGCGGCTCTTGGTGAGAATAAAATCGGAACCACTAAGCGCGGGATCGGGCCGACCTATGCTGACAAAGCGAACCGAATCGGTCTAAGGCTTGCAGATTTCCAAGATGAAGCCACAGCGCGCAAACTCATAGACATCCGCCTAGAAGAAGCCAATGAGCTACTCAGCAGATACAACCTGCCTACCTTCACTACCGATCAGGTTCTGGATACTGTTAGACCAGCCATTGCACGCCTTTTACCACACGTCACCAATGTCATCCCGACACTTCACAAGGCGTGGAAAGAAGGAAAAACCATCCTCTTTGAAGGTGCGCAAGGTTCACTATTAGACATCGACTTCGGGACCTACCCATTTGTCACATCCTCTAACACCACTGCTGGTGGAGCCTGCACAGGATGCGGACTGCCACCTCATGCAGTAGAGAAAGTAGTAGGCGTCTGTAAGGCATACACCACACGTGTGGGTGCTGGACCGATGCCGACTTTGGATGATGAATTATCAGAATTTTTCCACGCACGTGGCATGGAGTTTGGAGCTACTACTGGCAGACCGCGTAGCTGTGGTTGGCTAGATACGGTTCTTCTCAGACTTGCTGTGATGGTGAATGGCGTGACTGACCTTGCCGTGACCATTCTAGACGGACTAGATGAACGCAAGACTCTGAAAATCTGCACCGGCTATGATGTAGATGGAACTATCCACGAGTTTCCACCAGCTTGCAGAGCAGATTGGGATAAAGCTGTTCCTGTCTATGAAGAAATGCCAGGATGGGAAAGTGACACGACCAAAGCAAGATCATGGGACGAGCTTCCAGAGAATGCTAAGGCCTACCTCACCCGCCTCTCAGAACTCGTAGGTGCACCTATTTCCTATGTAGGGAATGGTCCTGAAAGGGAACAAACGATCATCGTATAAAAAGATCACAACTAACCAACAAACCAATGAAATTACTAACCAAATCAATCATCGCTTCACTAGCTCTTAGCTCATGGGCGACCGCACAAGCAGAAGCTCCTGCTGCTCCCACAGCACCGGAAGCTACAGAGGCGACAGCAGAGGCTCCACCGACTATCGAAGAAATTAAAGCAAACTTCCCAAGCGCAAAAGCTCCGGGCGAGACTGGTCTCATCGGGATCAATGCTGAAATCAAAGTGCTAGAAGACCAGTTTTTCCTCAATGGTGTAGATACTGCCAAGCTGATGAAAATCTACGGCAACCTTCCTGAAACATACCATGGTGCCATTGTAGCTAACGATGAGTCATACATCATCACATTCCAGTTTAACGAGACTGGATACGTCAAAGACGATGAGAAAGATGAGCTAGATGCTGATGACCTCATGGATACGTTTAAAGAAAACCAGATTGAGGCAAACAAAGCGCGTAGAGAAGCTGGACTAGATACGAATACGATTGTCGGCTGGGCATTTGAGCCAAAATACAATGAAACCACCAATAACCTTGAGTGGGCAATCATCGCTAAGAGCGGTGACGGAACAGAATTTGTGAACCACCAAATCAAGCTACTCGGACGCAAGGGAGTAATGGATGCGGTGCTCATCTGTGACCCAGCCATTCTAGAGTCACTTCGCCCTACATTAGACAAAACACTTGCTGCTTTCGAATACTCTTCAGGAAACAAATATTCTGAATTTCAAGAAGGTGACAAGATCGCTGAATATGGGCTCAAAGGTCTCATCGTAGGTGGCGGACTACTCGCTGCTGGTAAGCTCGGGCTCTTCGCTCTACTCGGAAAGTTCTGGAAATTGATTGTTGGTGGAATCGTCGCAGTCGGAGCATTCTTTGTGAAGATCAAAGACAAGATCTTTGGATCCAAGCAAACTTACTAAAGTATTTTAAAGGTAGGGTTTGATCTCTGTAATGATCAAACCCAGCCTTTAAACTTTCCCCTGCTCTAAAAAATGACAGACGGTCAGACATTTTACCTTATCCTGATTGGCTTATATCTTTTTACGGGGCTTAAGACAGGCTCCAAACATGCCTTTGTCGTAAAGAAAACAGTTTCACTAAAATCACTTAAAGGAGGATGGGCCCTAGCGCATCCTTTTGCCTTCCTTGGAGGGGCTCAGAAATCTCTTTTCTTCACTCACTTCTCCCCTATTTTCTCCTACTCCATCATTGCCAATCTGGATGAAAAATCGGCAATGAAGATGCTCCCTGCTAGACATGTGAAGCGGATCACCCGCATCATCGCTAATGCTGCCAGCCGTATTCGGTTCTTCACATTCATTGTTTTCTATCTCTACTTCATCATCATTCCCGTAGTCTATTTTCAGCATGGTGATAAGCTCCCTACTTACATTGCCATCCTCACTGCAATCGCCTTTCCTATCATCCCTGCGCTTTGCTTTTTCTTCACCCATAAGAAAATTTCACCTGCTGATAGATCCACCCGCTGGAAGAATAGTTTCTATGCCATCCTTATGCCATGGCACGCCATGCGCCTGGCAGACTTCCTATTTCATAATCCTCATCTAAGTCAGATCCACCCACTGAGCTTCGCTAACATCACTAGTGGCGAATCTACAAAAAGCTATCTCTCACAGCAATACCGCAACACACTCTATCTAACAAAAAGTCTTTACTCTAAAGTGGAGTTTGATGAATTTTTCAAAATCTCAAGCCACACTCCCACAGATTTCACCACACATCCGACTCCAGAAGACTCGACAGAAAAAAAATACTGCCCCTGCTGCCACACCCTTTTTACCGAGCAAACTAGCCAGTGTGAGGAATGCGAAAACTTACCTCTAGTGGAAATCTAAACGTTGCGAAACCACCAATTGATGGCAAACTATAGCATGAAAGAAAAGCACATCGAGAATCTAACCAAAGGCAAAAAATCTGGAGCTAACATCGGCTCACGAGGTGTTCCACATCGCTTAAATCAGCACGAACAAAAGCAATTCAACATAGCCATCAAGCGCAGGTATATGACCCTCTCCTTCGACAGCCGCCCAAACCTCCGCAACATCTGGCTAAAGTATGCCGAGGTGAAAGGATGGACTTCTCTTATCATACAACGTCTCCAAGACGGAACAGCGACCGTAGAACATGATGGAAATAAACTAGCTTTTGACGACTATAAAAAAGCTAGTAAATACGCTAAAGAAACAGCTAGCTAGCTCTTAGCCTTCGCTCTCAGCCTTGGCTCTCACTTCTACCGATGCTCCGTGGGCATCTAGTCCCTCCACTCTGGCAAATTCTTGAACATGCTTGAGGGATTTCCGGACTGCTTTCTGATCCATTCGCACGATGCTGGTGCGGCGTTGGAACTGGTCAGCGCGGATACCTGAGAAGGACTTTCCTGATCCACCAGTAGGTAAAGTGTGGCTGGGGCCAGCTAGGAAATCTCCCACTGCGACGGCTGCGTAGTTGCCCACGTAGATGGCCCCAGCGGTACGGATTTTTTCTAGCCATTGGTCCTCATTTTCCACGATGAGTGATAGGTGCTCTGGTGCGAACTGATTACAGATCTCTACCGCGTCATCGAGTGATTTGACCTGGAGAACAAAGGTGCCTTTCTTGAGTACGTCTTTGATGTAGTTGACTCGGCTGAGTGATTTCATCTGCTTATCGATCTGCTTTTGCACCTTGGTGATGAGTCCTTTAGAATTTGAAATAAATCCGACCACGCTATCGCCACCATGCTCTGCCTGTGCGAGCAGATCCGCAGCGATGAAGGCAGGGTTTGCGGACTTATCCGCGATGACTAAGACTTCACTCGGCCCAGGCAAAAGGTCAATGGAAACTGCTCCCACTAGCTGACGCTTCGCCTCTACTACGAAGCTATTTCCTGGCCCGAAAATTTTCTCAACTGAGCGCACAGATTTTGTACCGAGTGCCATGGCAGCTATCGCCTGAGCACCACCCACTTTGATGATTTCTGTGGCACCAGATTCCTTGAGCGCATAGAGCAGCGCTGGATTGACTTTGCCATCTGGTCCTGCGGGTGTGGCTGCTAGAATTTCTGGCACGCCTGCTGCCTGAGCAAAGGCGGCGGTCATGAGCGCTGTGGACATGAGCGGTGCTTTTCCTCCTGGCACATAGACTCCTACCCGATCATACGGGACGAATCTTTCACCCACTTGCGCACCCTGAGCGTTTTTGTATTTCCAGTCTTTACGCATGCTTCGCTTGGCGAATGCGTGGATATTTTTCTTGGCGGCTGCAATGGCGGCTTTGACGCTGTCTTCCACCTGAGCCTCGGCTTCTTCTAGCTCAGCATCGGTAACGTAGAGTGATCTAGGGGTAAGTTTTAAACCGTCGAATTTCTCAGTGTAGTCAAAGACAGCTTTGTTGCCGCGCTTTTTCACATCGGCAATGATGTCTGCAACGATGGTATAGAGATCATCCGTAGGCACTGCTTTCCTGTCTAATTTTTTGATAAATTTAGCGTATCCAGGGTCTTTGTAAGTGAGTGTTTTCATCGCGGAGATTTCTTAATCTGTCCCACCCATGATTGCAAATATTTAAAACCTATATCTCTCATCTTCAATCCAATCTTTTCTCTTTAATCTTCAATCAACTAGTCTATGTATCTGCCATGCAATTTCAGCACACTATTATCAATGGCATCCACGTAGCCACAGCAGAGATGCCGCACATGGAGTCGGTCTCAGCGGGGATTTATCTACCTACGGGGAGCCGCTATGAATCAGCTGATGTGAATGGAATCGCGCATTTTGCTGAGCACATGATCTTCAAAGGAACGCGGACACGCAGTGCTCTGGATCTGGCGATACAGGTTGAGGGTGCAGGTGGCTCGATCAATGCCTTCACCACGGAAGATCAGACCTGCGTGGAGACGCGAGGCCCAGCTGAGCTACTGCCGCAATTTGTGGAAGTGATGTCTGATATGGTTTGGAACTCTAGTTTCACCGAGGATGAGGTGGAGCGCGAGCGAGAAGTGATCGCTGAGGAGATAGTGATGTATCAAGAGAACCCTAGTGACCACATTCACGATCTACTTTCTGAGGCTCTGTGGGCGGGACACCCGCTGGGGAGACCTATTACTGGGACTGAGGAATCGATTGCCGCTATTCATTCTGATGCGCTGCTGGAGTTCACTAAACATCATTATTTATCCAAGGGTCTGACGCTCGCTGTAGCTGGGAAAGTCACGCATGCTGAGGTGTGCGAGATCGCCAAGAAAAACTTACCTGTAGTGAATGAAGAATCTAACAGAAATGATGAATTTGAGAAATACTCGCACACTCTAACAGACTCTAACAAATTTGTGCATCTGCATGACCAGCGCGACATCGATCAGGTGCATTTGGCGATAGCGTTTCACACTGAGGGAAGACACTCAGAGCACCGGCATGTCTTGCGCGTGCTAAGCCTCATCATGGGTGAAACGATGAGTTCTCGCTTGTTCCAAGAGCTACGCGAGAAGCGTGGTTTATGCTATCACATCGCTACGGATTACAGCTTGTATCACGACACGGGAACATTTGAAATTCACGCGGGACTGGACGCTACCAGACTAGAGGAAAGCCTCGTAGCGATCAACGAAATCATCCAGCAAGTGCTTAAGAATGGCTTCACTGTGGATGAGCTGGAGCAGACCGTTTGCTTTGCCTCAGGTCAGAGTAGAATCGCGCTGGAGAGCACGCATTCGCGGATGAGCTGGATGGGAGATTCATTGTTGTGCTTCGATAAAATCATCGATCCCGAAGAGTCTAGAGCGACTCTGATGAGCACTACATTAGACGAACTCCACACTCTATCGAAGCAGTTATTTAGCAAAAACAATATGGCTGTGGCGAGCATAGGACCGCAGCGCGCAGATGAGGTGAAATCACTCTTGTTAAATACGCTCTCAGAACATCAGGTGTGAGAGCCAAAAGTGAGGATGTTCATTTCTCAAACCAAAACTGATCTGCCTAGTTTCCATACACGGGGAAAAGAAAAACCTAGGATTCGTAGCGACAAATCCTAGGTTTGAGAACTTGAATTCTAACGTTCACTAAAATCTCAGAGTGAAACCGATATCGAATCCCCATGTCTGATCCTGCTTGATCCCTGATACTCCGAGCAGTTCGTAATCATCGAAAAACATTCTTCTCACGCCTGCCTTAAATTCTAGATTCTCGGTCAGTCTAGCTCTGGCTCCTACAAAGAGCTGCGCGTAGCCATAGAAGTCATTATCTAGCTCGCCTGCTGGTGAATCTAATGATGCATATTGTCCACCCACACCGACACCTCCGAACACAGAAAAAACCTCATCCATGTGAAGCTCAACTTCATAGTTCACCACTAATGTAGTGAACAGAATACTCGTATCTAACCCCGAATCTAATGTCTCATCGTAACCTATGTATTCCAGCCCTAGCTTATGGGAGACGGATGGACCTTGATAGACTACTCCCTGTGCCTTGATAAATCCGAACGCTCTCTCTGAACGCTCCATGTATCCGATTCCTGCTTCAAAGTCCCCTGCTGCTTGTGCCTGAATACAGGTCATGGCTCCTAGCATCGTGATCACCGCCAACTTATTTTTTATTGTATTTCTCATAAATCATTATTGTTTTTTAGCTTCCAATTTACTCCTCAGAGTCTCGCCATTTTTACTGATAAATTGCCTCTTCCTCTTTTGTGAATGATCTCTGTGGTGGTAATGACCATAGATATCATCGTCATCTGGATCGCTCCCGAGCAAGCTATCTATTAGAAAGCCAAAGGCCCCACCATTGGTATGCTCTCTCCTGTTTTTCTCGTTTTCGGCCTCGTAGAGTGAGATCACGTCTGGGCTGGAGTGCTTGATCTCAGAAGTCTGCACATCTTCATACTTAGTTTGAGCACAGCTTGAAAATATACCTACCGATACACCCATCATTATAAATTTTATCTTATCCATATCTCCTATATTGAACTATGACGAGGGTGGATTCAATTCTATTCACACTCATTCAAAATAATTTAATTTTCTCTTGTTTCAGTGAATTGATCCCCCACTCTATGCCCCAGAAACTAACTAACAAAATCAATATGGCTACTAAGAAAACTAAGAGCAAACCTGCATGGGAGAAAACCATGCCTGAAAAACAATTTGAATGGATGAGAGAAATTCTCGCTGCACCTAGCCCTATCGGACTAGAAGCCGCAATGAGCTACGGTGTGATCAAGCCGTTCTTCGAGGAAATTAAACCTGACTCCTGGGCTGTGCATCAGTTTAAGGGCAACGCAGGAATCGTGCTAGACTCGCACCCCGGCGAAGACGACCGCACTTCTGTGATGATCATTGGCCACGCAGATAAGATCCGTCTCCAGGTGCGCAGCATCGGCAGTGATGGCAAAATCTGGGTGAATAGTGATTCATTTCTCCCCTGCACTCTTATCGGTCACGAGGTAAAGCTATTTTCTCAGAACCCAAAGAAGCCAGGTAACTACCGTCTCATCGAGGGTGGCACTATCGAGGCACTGGGAGCGATCCATTTCTCTGAGCCAGGACAGCGCACAGGCGATAAGGGCATCAAGCCTACTGATCTCTATTTAGAGCTACAAATGCATGGTGAAAAATGCAAAGAGGCAATCGAGAAACTAGGAATCCGCGCGGGCGACCCGATCATTCTTGATCGACCGATCCGCAAGGGATTCAGCAAGAATACGTTTTACGGTGCTTATCTCGATAACGGTCTAGGCTGTTTCATGGTGGCTGAGCTGGCGCGCATCTTTGCTAAGAAGCCACTGAAAAACATCCGCGTTCTCTATACCATTGCCACTCACGAAGAGATCGGCAGGTTCGGAGCTACCGCCATAGCAGGCGAGATGAAGCCAGACATCCTGATCGGTGCAGACGTGAATCACGACTACGATGCTGCTCCTGGACTAAGCGCTAAGAAGATGAACTCTCTCGCTATGGGCAAGGGATTCTCCATCACTGGTGGCTCTGTCACTAGCGAGTATCTCTCCACACTGATAGAGAAATCTTGCCAAGCAAAAGACATCCCCTACCAGATGGATATGTCTGGCAGAGACACAGGAACAGATGCCATGGCAGCAGCACTTGCTGGGTTCGATAGCGCGGTGACTTCCGTAGGATTCCCTATCCGCAACATGCACACCATTTCTGAAACAGGTCATACCAAAGATATCCTCGCAGCCATCGCGGGCATGGAAGCCACCTTCCGTGACATGGATAAAATGAACCGTAACAAAGGCATCACGAGAGATAATTTCAAGAACAGTCATCCACGTCTTGATAAGGTGACCACTCTCTAAGGTGCTCTAACAGCGAAGAAACTTTAAAACATCTTAAATGGCTAAACAGAAATAGAAATCTGTTTAGCCATTTTTTTTCTTAAAACATAGTTGTCTAAAGTCGATAATCTTTGGTAGCCTCTCCGCAGATCAAGCACCACGAATCAGACCATGAAAAAGAAAGCCACTAAAGCAGTCCAGATTGACGAAAACACAGAATTTAAGCCCTCAAAAGAATTTTCAAAACAAGCACGTGTCAAGAGCATGGCTCAATACAAGCGTATGCATGCGGAGTCTATTGAGAAACCAAACGTATTCTGGGCAAAGGAAGCGAATGAGCTAAAGTGGCAGAAAAAGTGGGATAAAGTTTTAGACTGGAAAGCGCCAAATGCTAAATGGTTCAGTGGTGCAAAATTAAATGTCTGCGAGAACTGCGTGGATCGCCATGTGGAAGAAGGCAGAGGCAACAAGGCTGCCATCATCTGGGAAGGTGAGCCAGGAGACAAGCAAGTGATCACTTATCGCCAGCTACTCCGTGATGTTTCTAAATTTGCAAACGCTCTCACAGCCCAAGGCATCAAATCCAAGGACAATGTTCTCATCTACATGCCAATGACTCCGGAGGCGACGATTGCCATGCTCGCATGTGCGCGTATCGGAGCCGTGCACTCAGTGGTGTTTGGTGGCTTCTCCGCAGAATCTATAAAAGACAGACTAGATGACTCTAAAGCAGTAGCAGTTATCACCTGTGATGGCGGCTGGCGCAGAGGTGGAACAGTAGCTCTCAAAGAGAACGTAGATGCCGCGCTCAAAGGTAATAAAACAGTCAAGACCGTCATTGTCCAGAAGCGCATCGGCAACGATGTCAAAATGAAAAAAGGCCGCGATAAGTGGTGGAATGATGTCATCGCAGACATGCCTGGAACTCATAAACCAAAAGGATTTAATGCCGAGCACCCCCTCTTCATCCTCTACACATCTGGCTCCACTGGAAAACCTAAGGGAATCCTCCACACTGCTGGCGGATACATGGTAGGAACCTACGCTACCTGTAAATATATTTTCGACATGAAGGAAGATGACGTTTACTGGTGCACAGCTGATGTTGGCTGGATCACCGGTCACTCCTACATCACCTACGGACCACTCCTCAATGGCGTGACTCAGATCATGTATGAGGGTGCTCCAAACTTCCCAGACTGGGATCGCTTCTGGGGAATCATAGAAGAATACGGAGTCTCTATCTTCTACACCGCTCCTACCGCCATCCGTGCCTTCATCAAGGCGGGAGATCAACATGTAGATAAGCATGATCTCTCATCACTCAGACTACTCGGAACAGTGGGTGAACCAATCAATCCAGCGGCTTGGCTCTGGTATTATGAGAAAATTGGTGGTGGCAGATGCCCTATCGTGGACACCTGGTGGCAAACCGAAACTGGTGCTGTAATGATCTCACCACTCCCTGGTTGCACACCCATCAAGCCAGGAACAGCTACGCTCCCATTCTTCGGAGTGGATGCAGCCATCCTCGATGAAGATGGAAATGAATGTAAGCCTAACGTTCCAGGAAAGCTTGTTATTAGAAAGCCATGGCCATCCATGCTCAGAAACATCTACGGTGACAAGAAACGCTACAAAGATACTTATTGGAGCGACTACAAAGGAATATACACCGCAGGTGATGGAGCGCGTAAGGACAAAAAAGGCAACATCTACATAGTAGGCCGCCTCGATGACGTGCTCAATGTCTCGGGTCACAGACTAGGAACAGCGGAAGTGGAAAGCTCACTCGTAGCTCACAAAGCGGTGGCAGAAGCTGCTGTAGTAGGAAAACCTCACGAAATCAAAGGTGAATCAATCGTCTGCTTCGTCACTCTGAAAGGAAAAGCTAAACCGACTGATGCACTTAAAGCTGAGCTCAGAAACCACGTGGGTAAAATCATCGGAGCCATCGCTAAACCAGATGCCATCCACTTTGCTCCCGCATTACCTAAGACTCGCTCAGGTAAGATCATGCGCAGACTGCTCAAGGAACTAGTAAAAACTGGAAAAGTTACTGGAAATGTCACCACTCTAGAGGATAGTAAAGTAATCGACCAATTACAGAAATCTATTCAAGGATAACCATCATGACAAACCGACAATTTTTTTTCGCCAACCTATTCAAAAAAGTTGGTCTCCTAAGGAAGCAAAAAAGACTGCAAGACGCAGCAACTGAGCTCCAACTTCTCAAAGAGGCTGAAGAAATTCTCGGACGCCACGTTTGGACTAAGGTCAAAGACCTAGAGCACTACAAAGTAAACTACTGGGGAATCAACAAGTTGCTTAACGAGCGAAGTGAGTTCGTTGATAAAATTCAAGAAATTAAAGCTAGAATTGAGAACATTAAGCATAACCAAGAAACTAGGTTTAAAGAAGTCAATAATCCTGAGCATAACATCGAGGGTGCTTATGAAAAACAGAAACTAGTCGTTGATAAAATAAAATCTGAACAGCAAGACATCAGTGATGTCGCAGCTAATATCAAAAGAAGTTATGATGGTGCCGTTGCTAAGTTAGAATCTATTTCATCTGGAGATGAAAATCATCCAGATATTGCAGCAGAGAAAGCCAAGATCACTCAACTCAAAAAGAAGTTTACTGACTTGAAAGAAAAAAAAATCTTTTCAGATAAGAAACTGGCTAAACAAACGGCTATTCTAATGAAGATCTCAGACTCACTCCAGAATTCAAAAAACACCTACAAAGATAATGCTGTAGGTAACTACGAAGTCATGGGAAAAGCCAACAAAGCTCTTTCAGTTTATCGCTCTAAAATTGGGCTACTTGATAACAAAATTATTGCTCACTACAATGAGATCGGAAGAAACATCAGTAAAGAATGTTTCTCTAGCGATGAATGTAGAAGAGCAGTCAAAGGCAAATTTAACCTTTGTAAAATCATGAAGGCACTAAGACAATCTATCGACTACAACCATACCCTTGCCGATAGATAAAGTTTAGATCAGTCATGTTTACCTGACTAGTTTTAAGAACTTTTTGCGCACCTTAGGAGAAACCATCGCATAAACGACATCTCCAGAATCAAGAACATCATCGGGTCCGGGAACATCCGCATGGATGCCGCGCATTTTTGCTACTAAAATACACCCCTCTGGCCAGTCAACCTCACCTACCATCTTCCCCGCTACGATGGATCCGCTATTCACCGTAGTTTCTATCACTTCACCAGCACTAAGCTTTTTCACCGTGTGATATTGGTCTGTAGTAATGAATTTCTCAATATCGCGCCTACTAGCCTCACGCGGACTCACCGCAGCGATCATGCCAAAATGCCGACCACTAGCACTAATCGCATTCGCATAATCCGCGCGGTGAATTAATGTCAGGCAATTCTTAGTTCCTAAGTTATGAGCTTGCAAACAAGTCATCACATTATCTTCATCACTGGTACTCGTTGCCACAAAGAAATCCGCCTGTCCCACTCGCTCTTCCTCCAGCTCTGCAAGCACTGTTCCATCAGTATTAATCACCGTTGTGTTAGAGAGCCTATTGGTTAATTCTTCTGCCACTGCAGGATCTTTTTCTAGAATTCTTACCTTACAATTCCAGCTCTCTAACATCTGGGCCAAAGAAAATCCATATTCACCACCGCCAAAAATCACCACCCGTATCTCGTCCTTCTTATCTTTCTTTTGAAGCCTGTCTGCTAAATCTTTTAGACTCCTCGGCTCACCGAAAATAGTCACCACATCACCTGCCTCAATTGTCGTTCTCGCAGTAGGCACGAAATGCTCCCCACCTCGTGAAACTGCCGCCACTCTAGTCCGCTCTGGAGCCTTCAGCTGCATCAGCATTTTACCAATAGCATCACTCGTATCACAGACGCGCACCTGCTGTAGCTCTATCTTTCCTCGTGCCACTTCCTCCACCACTAATGAATCTGGATTCCTGATAAACTTAGCCAGCTCAATCGCACTCAACCTCTCAGAACTGAAAATATGATCGATCCCAAAATGCCCCCGATAGTCAAACAACCACTCCTCACGTTGCAGACCAGGATGCACCCTACAGATCACTTTTCCAGCTTCTAACTTAGTAGCCATCGATGCCGTCATCATATTCACCGTGTTATCACTCGTGAGAGCTAAAAATAAGTCACAATTCCCGACCTCAGCCTCTAACAAAACAGTAATACTCGTGCCATCTCCATGCACCACCTTAGCATCGAGCGATTGCTCAAGCTCATGCGCTAATACCGCATTTGACTCAATAACCACAATACTATGCGCCTCACGTGACAATGACTCTGCCATATGTCTCCCCACTTCTCCAGCTCCTACAATGATGATGTTCATTGCTTAAGAAACTAGACTATGAACCATCAATATGCAACCGCCAACTAAACCACAGCCTAGGATTACTTAGCTTTGCCGTTAACTTTGTCTCTCGTCTAAATATCACTAAGACAATGCGGAAAATAGATGGGTAATTTCCTCTCTGATTAATTCAGAATCAGAAGTCCCTATCGTATCTGCTATCTGCCTCTGCAAGGTCTCCTTATACTTCTGCCGTAGTCTATACACTGCCACTTTCACTGCACCCTCAGTCATTTGCAGTCTTTTAGCTACCTCTCCATAGCTCTCTTCACCCGCACTCCAGCCCAAATGTGGCTTCAGCGCATCAAACACTTTCTCTTTCCCCTTCTTCTCATAGCCTTCACGGATACTAGAAAGCGCCTGCTCCAGCACCGACAGTGCCCAGCGTTTTTCAAACAGTGACTCAGGCGTAGCACTCTCAGTAGGTTCACTATTGTACCACTGCTCCTCACGCGCTTGGTCGATAGAAAATGTAATCTGTCCACCTCCACGTTTCTGAGCAGACTCCCCCCTTTTCTTTATCTTGATCGTCCTATCCATCACCGTCAGAAAAAATGTCCTCAACTTCCCCTTCTCAGAGTCCGCTTTCTCAATCAGCCGTTTATCTAACAACTCAGTAAAAAAGATCTGCACCGCATCCTCCGCGTCTGCCTCACTCATCCCTTTACAACGAGCAAACACATAAAGTGGTGCCCAGTAGCGTTTACAAATTTCCGCAATAGCTTCATCCGCCACCTCCACATCACCAGACGAGGCACGCTCTACCAGCGTCCATTGAGTACTGTAAAATTTCCCATCCGGGTGGTCACTCTTCATATCTCCGACTATGAAGAGCAGATTTGTATTTGACGAGCATAATATATCAAACCAATCTTTAACAAGTTAACTCACCTCTAGAAACAATATCAGAAATCAGAAAAAATCACCTGAACGGTTGACCTTTTCGCCTCCTCCTACTAGCTTCCCGCCGATATGAATTTACAAGAAGCAACACAAATCGTGAGCCAAGGAGTTGGCTACAGACTAGGCACTCAGCTTTCAGAAGATGCCACCCTAGACAAGGACACCATCCTCAAAGCAATCACAGCAGTTTTCGCAGGAAATGGCGAAGCTCCAGATCAGGAGAAATTCACCGAAGCCGCACAGATGGTTCAGGAAGTAGCTACCAAGGAACTCCGTGCAGCGGGTGACACATTCCTAGCAGAAAATAAAGACAAAGAAGGAATCCAAATCACAGAATCTGGACTCCAATACCGCGTCATCGAAGAAGGCTCTGGAGAAACTCCACAACCTACTGACCAAGTCACAGTCCACTACACCGGCAAGCTCATTGACGGCACCGTTTTCGATAGCAGCATCCCACGCGGCGAGCCCACACAGTTCGGAGTTACCCAGGTCATCCCAGGTTGGGTCGAAGGTCTCCAGCTCATGAAGCCTGGTGCTAAATACGAATTCTTCATCCCACAAGAACTCGCCTACGGAGCACAAGGATCACAAGGAGCCATCCCGCCGTTCTCTGCCCTCATCTTCGAGGTAGAGCTTATCAAAATCGGTTAATTTAAAACTTACCTCTAGCAGAAAAACTTACCCCTAACAGATCACTGAAATGGAACTTCAAGAAGCACTAGACATCGTCAGCTACAAAATAGGCCTCCGTTTTGGTGAGACTGCTCTGGGGGACGAGTTATTTCTCGATGAGAAAATCCACGAGGCCATCCGCGACAAAGCCGCTGGCTCCGAACAAGAAATAGACCTCAAAATCTACATGCAGGCGACCCACATCGTCTCCGCTGAAAGAAGCCGCTTATTCAAAGTGAAAAATGAAAATTTCCTCACAGAAAATGCCACCAACAGCGACATCAAAACCACCGAATCAGGGCTACAATACAAAATCATAAAAGCCGCTGAGTCACCCTCTAACTCTAACAAACCAAAACCTACCGACTCAGTCACCGTCCACTACACTGGCAAGCTCACCTGTGGCACCATCTTTGATAGCAGTGTCGAGCGCGGTGAGCCCTCCACCTTTGCAGTCGAAAAGGTAATCCAAGGATGGTCAGAAGCCATCCAGCTTATGCAAGTCGGTGAGAAATTTGAGTTCTACATCCCGCAGTCACTAGGCTACGGCAAGCGCGGCATGGGTAGCGACATCCCACCCTACGCCACCCTCATCTTTGAGGTAGAACTCCTCGCCATTTCATAAGCCCCCACTCTAGGAAATGCCCGCACCATCATCACTAGACATTCTCTACCAAGACGAATGGATGGTAGCTGTGTACAAGCCGGCAGGATGGCTAGTCCACCCCGCCAGCGAGCCACAAGATGGTGACCTCGTTGCCATGAAAGTTCTCCGTGATCAGATAGGCAAACGCGTGAACACCCTTCACCGCATAGACCGCCCCACCACTGGAGTCCTCCTCATGGGAACAGATCCCGAGGTCTCTACAGTGCTGCACCACGCCTTTGCTGCACATGAAATGCAGAAAACTTACTGGGCAGTCATCCACGGCAAACCACCCGAATCAACTTGGGACTGCACGGAGCCAATCCAAAAAGAAGAAGGCAAACCCATCCGCGATGCCCATACCAGTTTTAACCTGTTAGAAACTGTTAGACACCCAGCACTCAATCATTTAACTGAAGACAGACTCTCCCTGATAGAAGCCACTCCTCACTCTGGTAGATTTCACCAGATCCGCCGTCATCTCCTCCACGCAGGCTTCCCCATCATCGGTGACTACCGCTACGGAGGTATCGAACGCTGTGACGAGCTAGGAGAACTGTTAGACATAGGATCACGGATGCTACTCATGGCTAAAAAGCTAAAATTCATCCACCCCATTACCAAAGCCCCCATCAGCATAGAGGCTCCTACAGACCCTATGTTTACGAAGTGTTTTTTTTAGCTCTCCGCCAATACGCATGACCAACGGAACGCTCTAATCCTGCTCCTTTTTACCCTCTAACTCGCGCATCGCCTTTGCTTTCTGCTTCAGACGCTCGGCTTTTTTCTTCTCTCTCGCCTCGCGAAAGAAGGATTGCACCAAGCCTAGGCACTCATCGAGCATCACTCCAGAAGTGGTCTCACACTTGTGGTTCAGTGGCGGATTAGCATCTAACAGATTAATCCAGCCCCCAGCAGCTCCACCCTTAGGATCAGGGCAGCCAAACACCACTCTGTCTGGTCTGCAATGCACAATCGCCCCTGCACACATCGGGCAAGGCTCCTTCGTCACGTAGAGCGTGCAGCCCTCCAGCCGCCAGTCACCAATGACTTCTTGAGCTGCGGTAAGTGCCAGCATTTCCGCATGTGCCGTAGCATCCTTCAGTGTCTCTACCTGATTCCAACCCCGCGCAATGATCTGCTCATCCTTCACGATCACTGCCCCTATCGGCACCTCAGTAGCAGCATACGCCCGCCGAGCCTCCCGCAGCGCCTGCTGCATGAAAAACTCGTCACTAGACATATCAAATGTGAAATCGTCTTCTATCATATTATCTCCTCGCTTTCGCTATTCTCTTGTTTTGGCCTATGGTGATTTTTGAAATGATAACGATTAATAGTATTCCTGATAACACTTCACAAGTAATTGCTAAATCATAGTAAAGATCCGGTATGTTGATGTCTAAGCCTACAGAAAGCAAAATCATTAGACCTAAAACCCAAAAACCTAATAGCCAACACAACCACCATGTTGCTATTAAACCTTTAGAAGATTCACTCCCAAATAAATTATCCCAGATCTGCTTGATCACCAGATAGGGTTTCCAAAACCATAAGACAGGAATGAAAAAATAAATTACCGCTAAAGCTGGTTTTATATTAGGCTTTAATTCTCCTAGCATCCATGCATTAAGCATCGTCTTATATGTCCACATACATGCTGCTAATATTAGCATACACAATAAGCTAAACCTCACTGTCATGTATGCCTCAAAGTACGTGAAATAATTCGGAACTATCAGATTAAACACCGACAAAGTGACATCACCCGCTATACCTACAATTCTCAACAATGCCCAACATGAAGTGCTCCTCATTAACCCAAAATCACCAACATCCTCCAGATCATCCTCACATAAAGGCAATGACTCAGGAGTTTGATAGGGATTTTCTGACATGCTAAAATTAGTTTTTTGATTTTTTTGTGAAAACATAAGCACAAGAATTTTCTTGGGATCAACACCGTTATCAATAAGGTTTTTGACATAATTTGAAAGCAGCACTGTTTTGCCTGAACCGGGCTTGGATTCAACTTTAATATGTTCGTTTAACGTGTTTATTATTTGTAATTTGTCTTTAGAAATATCCATAAAACTAAATATCTAATTCATTTTCTCTTACTTTAATTTACTTTTTTTGTTCGACAATCCCCTTTTTTTATTTAGAAGTTCACATATAGACTCTTAATATTCATTTTTTGATTAGAGACGTTGAATAACTTAAAGCTACTAACAGTGATGTTAATTATTTGCTCTGTTTTTCTTTTAAAGCCTAGCAATGTTGAGTCAACTGATCCTAAGACCGCTATATCAATAGATAGAGTTATAGATAAGAACCCTGTTAAAGAGTTGCTTTTAGGTGAGTATCGCTTGTTTTTTAATGCAAAGAAGCAAATGATTGCTATTCAGAGAGGTGAAAAGCGATTAAACGTTGTAAGTGATAGCTTATATGTTATCTCTTCTAAAAATAGCTCTAAGGAGCTTCGTTTTGGCTTTGTAGATAACCCTGATGACATTTTAACGTTTAAAATCAAGAAAAGCCTGTTAGAAATACATGCTTCTTCACCAACAAATTTATCCTTTCCAGATTTTAATCGTCCGGATATAAAGCAAGTCGATGTTTATACAACCCAAAAATCTACCCTCCAAAAGAATAAACGTATTGAATTAGGTCAAAGTGCTTTTATCAAATTTACTTTATTTGATGATTCGTATATTGATTTGGTTACAAAGACTGTGAGCTCAATAGAGTCAGCGCATAAAGTTTCACATAATGAAGTAAATCTAAATAGCGTTACAGACTTAGAACTTTTTGTAGGGGCAGGCAATGAAGTCTCACCGTTGTTGTTGAACTTTAAAGAAAGTTTAATAACAACAAATCAAGAATCATATTTAGACAAGATTATTATTAAATTTTCAATGTATATTGGGAATACAGTTTATGCGGTGTTATTGGCTTTATTGATTTTAAACATCGGCTTATTTCCTCTTGATTC
>CAKZMG010000314.1 GCA_937128235.1 uncultured Verrucomicrobiales bacterium | reverse complement strand
AAAGCCGCCTACGTAGATCCCAGAGACTTCACCATCATCAATATCGAACTCACAGATGCAGGTGGCGATAAGATGACCAACTTCACTCTGACCCTCACGCAAAGATTAGACATGATCGCCACCGTTTACGATGGCAGAGTCCTCAACTACGCCACACTCAATGCAGAAAGCCTAGGTAAACGATTCGTCATAACAGGGCTAGATTCTGAGGAAGAGGCACAAGCTCTAACCCAATCGCTACAAAGAAAACAAAGTAAACTGAAAATCACACAGGAACGCTCCTACAAAGATAAGTAACGAATCTCAGCCGACTATCAACCCAAAGCTCACGGAACCCTAGTTTTACACTGATCCATTTTGATCAAATAATCAAAATGTTTCAAAAGCCGTTTTTTCGGCTCTCCGTCAGATACGCATGATGGAGGCATAGCGTAATCTGAGCTCCATGTATTCAAGATCTTTGACTCCTCTTGCTTTAGTAAATAGTTTTGAGATCAGGCTATTGAAGCCTTCGATACGTCCTGAAGTCAGCTTATGTTTGGCGTAGTTGACGATCCTTTCTGCGCCTCTTTGAAAGCCTCTAGCTAACCTCTGAAAGGCTTTTATCCCACTACTCTGAGCTAGATCACACCATGCATCTAACTCGTCTCTAGCCCACATTTTAGTTGGTCTTTGATAGACGCATTGGAACTGCTCTTTAAGCTGATAGGCTATACTTATCTCTTCGTTCAGATTCACTAAACGTTCTAACTTTTCACGTCCTTTCTCATCTAAATTTGAAGCATTTGCTAAGAGTATATAGCGGCTTCCTTTGATGATTTTTTTGTCTTCGTTCTGTGCCTTATTCACGGCTTCACGTCGCACTTTATCAATCGCATCATTAAGGTTTTTAACAATATGGAAACGATCGTAAACAATCTCACTGTGTGGCAAATGCTCCTCAACACTACTCTGATAAGCTCCCGCTCTATCAATGCCGATGACTTCGATACTCGCTTTTTGAGCATCACTGAGCTTGAAGAAAAAGCAATCAAGGCTCTCTTTCTTTTTGCCCTTCTCAAAGTGTAGTAACTCTCCTGTGTCAGCATTTAAAACAATGGTCACATAGCCGTGTTTCCCGAGGTGCTTTTCATCAATTAACAAGGCTCGAAGATCGTTGAATTGCGTCTCTGGGCAGTAGCTTGTTAAATATTCTTTATCATAGCGTCTAGCAGTGGATTCGCTGATAGAGAACATGTCACCAACAGCACTGATGGGAGCGGCATCTACCCAGGTGCTTACTGCTTTCATGAGCCTCCAAGTTACATGTTTGGTCGGATGTATTTCCTTAGGTCTAGTTGTCACAAAAGCTTCGCAATTACGACAGCGATCCTGCACTCTAGGGTAAGTGATAAACACTACGTTCGTAGATCCCCAAGGAAGATCCATAGCAGCACCTCTACTAGTTTGTTACGCCTCAAAAGGCTATTGCAACGGGGGCATCTAGGTTTAATTCTACCGTCGAAATCAATTTTTATTTCCACAGAGTTTTCATTTATGATTAACTCCTTGAGGATATACCCTTCGAATCTACACAGAGCTTTGATGTTTCTTATCTTCACACATTTGTTTACACCAAAGTAGAAGCGGTATATCCAACTTTTACGTCATGCAAAACTGACGGAGAGCCCTTGTTTTGAGACATCGCAGACATAAAAATCAATATGTGTCCTAACAATATCGGCAAGCTTATTTACCTTCTCATGTTGCGAGATGTAGATTTGGAAAATAGCTATCTTCATAAACAAGCTCAGTAAAAATGCGGCTATCAGAAAGGATTTTCTAAAAAGAACCGCAGAATTAAAAGATGACTATCTATAACACACAAAAACCCTTGCAGAGATGGTTGAGCAGTCAAAGTAGTACGCTATTATTTCAACTTACTAAAGAATCGCTCACAACGAGGTATGCAATAATTAAAGGTGTTAAAGGAAGCTATCACATGGCTCACCTTGCCAACGATCAGATCTCTATCTACAAATCCGTAGGTTCTAGAATCTAAACTGTTATCTCTATTGTCTCCGATGATGAAATACTTCCCTTCAGGCAGCGTCGTTTTAGACAGATTAGCTAGCTTTGTATTTTGAGTGAGTCTAGGTGTCAGCATTATTTCATGGCTATGATTAGGCAGGTTTTCTTCTGCAAACAGAACTTCACCTTTCAAATCTGGTTTAAAGCTAGCACTGTCTTTTGTGGGTAATACTTCATAGCTTAGTTTTCCTCCATTCAGGTAGACCACATGGTTCACTATTTCTAGCTCATCTCCAGGCACTCCTATCACGCGCTTAACGATACGCACCCCATCTTGAGGAGAGAAAAATACCACTATGTCCCCTCTCTCTGGATCAGCCCATTTAGCAATACGTTTCATTGTTAGAGGAACTCTCAGATCATAGGCAGCCTTATCTACATACACCAAATCACCCTCCATGATAGTGGGATTCATAGAACCTGTAGGAACCCAATTCCAGTCCGCTAACACAGATTTTATGGGCGTAACTACAAAGGCACAAATGAGTAAGAATTTCTTATTTTCTTTCCAAAAAGCGGTTACTTTCTGTTTACTCACACTCCATACTTTATTACCGATGCTCCCTAATTGAATCTTCATGAAAACTACTCTGCCTTACTTATCAAATGTAGGCTATTATAATATATGATCAGTTTTGTAATCGGATATGACCAGTATAAATACTTTCTCCAACTTCTACTGAGCTTCTTAACAACAGGCACAGTGACTACGTGGGTGGCTATTTTTACGGTATCAAAGTGAGATTCGTCAACAATCTGAGCTGTTCCTCCTGAGAGAAACAGCTATTTTGATATTTTCTTTAATTGTAGACTCGCTTACGGCGTGCGAGTAGACCTAGAGATCCTAGACCTAATAGAATTGCTGAAGAAGCTTCCGGCACTGCCGTGAGGGAAAAGCCGTCAACGGCAACAAATGATGACCCACCATCAAGCGATTCAATAGAGTAACACACCTCAATTGAATCAAAAGCACCAGAAGCCTGAGAGATAACTTGCGAGAAAGAGATAGTATCTTGGTCATAAACGGTCGCTACGACGACATTAGAGCTCACCTCAACCCCGCCAAGTAATGTACTATAATACACTAATCCTTTAGCATTTGCGTTCACTTCTTCGCCTTCGGCATTATCGGTCGATGGGTTCGAGACAAGCCCGGAAAAAACATAATCAGTTCCAATATTAGTAGCAACCGTTTGGCACATGGCGGCTGATTCGTTGGAGTAGACATTCAAACCTCCGTAAACACCCGACGATAGCCCATGATCCACAAAGGCGCCAACACCTTCATCGACTGTGAGCCAGCCCGGGCTTAATTGAACATTGCTATAATCAAAAGAAAGGTTCCCGTGGAAAGCATAGCCTGTGCCGATTAACGCATCATGCCACCCAGGCACTTCAGGAGTAAAATCAGACCAGTAAGCGGTGACATCACCCGGGGCTGTAGGAATGAAAGGATCCATGCCAGTAGTATCATTGAAATCACCGTTAACCAGTAAATTCTGTGCACTCGCATTATTCACATACAGAATGCTGACTGCCACGGGGATGACTAACATTTTGTTTCTTATTTTTTTCATAGTTTTCATTTGTTCTATTTGTTTCTAGTTGATCTACCCAACGGTTCATCCATTGAGCAAAAAGTGATGTCATCCCACATGCGGTCTCGTAACATATTTCCTGTAATTTTCTGGCGATTGCCTCCCAGGAAAAAGGATTCTGATAAAGCTATGCCCGCTCGCTTACTCTTGAACCAGGATAACCAATGTGTGAGATAGCGTTCGATAAGGGCGAGGTTTCGCAGCTTACCTTGTTCATAAAACTGAGCGCCTGAGGAAAAATGTTCTGTGAGCTCAAGGTGCTGGATACATTCATGGTAACTCTTCGTTTCTGAGCAAATATCATGTGTGTAGTCTCCAGTGAAGATGCGTTTCTGGATACCCTTACAGCTATTTAAATCACTATAGATAAAGGCAATGCGATCAAAAAAAAGGTTTTTTAATAGTGGTAAGTTTACTGTGTGTTGTGCTACCATTGATTTTTAAAAGTTGTTCACAATTTTTTATTTCAGAGAATTTTTTAGTACATAATATAGGCTGCTAAATTAATTATGACCTTTTAATTACTAAAGTTTCTTAAATAATTGTGATTATGTAAAAATTAACTTTTTATAAAATCGTATTAATTTCTGTGATGTGAAATTTATATAACACCCAAGTCTACTACAACTAACTCTAACTAAATACTCATCTCAAAATGAACAGTAGAGTAGGGGCTACATTCAGCCTCCTCATATAGATGTTGGACGCTTTGGGTTCATTTAAGTCAACGTAGAGCTCAAGCGACCGCCATGCAAACAGCTAAATCACCCTAAACATCAATGTTTCTCTCCACAGTCGTCTCGCGTGAGACGATCTGCGGTCGGATGCAGCGTTGTTGCAGTCGATCTACTATTCAATGACGAGATGCTTCACCTCTATGACTTTGCCAGCATCATCTGCACGTTCACCTCTCGCTC
>CAKZMG010000313.1 GCA_937128235.1 uncultured Verrucomicrobiales bacterium | reverse complement strand
GAAACGCAATGATAAATAGCAGACTTTTCCTCCCTAAAAGGCGACAAAATAGTTTCACGTCGTTTTCTCATAAGTAATTCATATTAAATATCCAGCAGGGAGTCAACAGCATTTTCAACTACGTGGGTGGCTACTTGTATTGTTCGACTTTTGATGTCGAGGCGAAGACCGCGTATCTCAATGACATCCTCGCGCCTGTCAGAGATTTCCTCACCATCGAATGTGTGAAACACGGAGAGTTCATGCATGACACCGCCAAGGTGGATCGGCTACGAGAGTGCTATGAGAAATATGGAATCAACCCAGAGGAGACGATCTTGGTAGATGACCGGATCTACAATCAACACGCAGCCATAGACTCCGGTGCCCACCCCGTGCGCCTCCGCTGCGAGTTCACCACCGACCTCCCAGAAGAACTAAGCTGGATCCCAGAGTTCGAAAATGTAGAGGCGGTGAAAGACTGGTTGCTGGCGGAGTGAACGGAGTATGTTTCAATATAAGAGAATGAACAAGGCAGGGGCTTTATACTAGGGGATTTTTATACAGAATTATCATAATTTTTCAGAATGAACAAAATTTCTGGATCAAGTAATTTATGAGAAACACATTTTTATCGTTTTTGAGTTCATCTTCTGAAGAGTTTCATTGGATTAGCAAACAATTCTGTCCATTTTGTTAATTCTGTCTAGTGCCGCAGGCAGAAATACCCCTAGTGTCGATTCCCTATATCTTCAGTCCTTTTCAAACCAAGTTTGACAGAGGGCAGATGCCTAGTTAATATAAGAACATGTCCGAAAAGATGATAGATATAGATGAGCGCGACATGGTGAATAGCCGTATTGCAGAGCTCGCTAGAAAAGCATTCAGCGCTGCCTACAAAGAAGCACTAGCTTCTGAGGATGGCGTCACAGCAGTTGTTGACGGTGCGCTGTATCAGGTGTTTAAGGATGGAACGAAGAAGAAGATTAAGGATATTCCCCCTAGAATCAAACTTGATCGCAACAAAGTCTATACTCTTAATGCATAGCTTATCATGTCTGGACGCGTTCCCAGAGTGAGAATGTTTGCTGGACCTAACGGTTCAGGTAAAAGTCGTTTGAATAACTATGTGCACAAGAAGTGGCTTGGCGTTTATGTTAATGCCGATGAAATAGAGAAACAGCTTCATGAAAATGGTGTTCTACTAAAGGACTTTCAAGTCGAATTAGATGATTCTACTTTCTTGGTTGGATTTAAAGAAACGTGTTCTTCTAGAAATCAAGAGCTACCAGGGATTAGTTGTAAACATGGTCTAGTAAAAGTGAACGGCAAAGAGATTAACTCTTACTACGCTGCGATGATTGCTGAACTCATTAGATTCTATTTACTTCAAAAGAGGATATCGTTCACATTTGAAACCGTTATGTCTCATGGGAGTAAAGTAGCTTTTCTAAAATTAGCCAAAGAAAAAGGCTTCAGAACCTATCTATATTTCATCGCCACAGAAGATCCTCAGATCAATGTCTCACGCGTAGCAAAGCGTGTAGAATCAGGTGGTCATGATGTTCCTAAAGACAAAATTATAAATCGATACCACAGAGCAATAAAGCTCCTGCCTACGGCTTTGAAAGTAGTAGATAGAGGATACGTGTTTGATAACTCGGGCGATGATGTTGAATGGATTGCTGAGTCGGCAAACCTAAGAAATGAAGAATCAACCAGATTAGAAATCAAAGCAGAAGAGTTTCCGTGCTGGATCAAAAAAGTAGTCAAAGTTGAGTAATTCTTATTTAGTTATTCGCGTCTAACTTCTCTTTAAGAATACTTTTATTTCTAGCCAAAAGATTTTCAAGCTCAATAATAGCATCATATAACCCCTTTAACTTTGCATAGAATTCACCTTCATCCTCTTCTTTTTCTACATAATCAGGCAAAATTAATTTGATGGCAGCTATATCAAATTTGACTTCTTTTGGTTCTGGTAAGTTAAGTGCTTGCTTCAAGAAATCACAGTCTAAGTGCTTTGCTGCATCCTCTAAGAGTAACAGAATAATTCTAGGAGTAGGGACTTTACACTAGGGAAAATAGTTGGGATTTAGCCTTGTACAAGGATTTTAGCTGTTTAACAATGGCAGGAT
>CAKZMG010000312.1 GCA_937128235.1 uncultured Verrucomicrobiales bacterium | reverse complement strand
TGGGCGGATCAACCACGCGCGATGGCATCCGTGGTTGTCTGTGGAATGGATCAAGAAAAAGTCAATGCTGCGGCATCCAAAGTAGCTCAACGTTTCTGGAATGCTCGGCATGAATTCCAATTCCTCTCCCCTGCCATGTCAGTCGATCTCTGTTTTGATGCTCTAACAAATGGCGATCTGTTAGAGAACAAACCACTCTTCCTAAGCGATGCTGGCGACAACCCTACAGCTGGAGGTGCAGGCGACACCACGAACGTGTTAAAGCATCTGTTAGACTGGAGCTGTCAGAATGAGAAACACAAAGCAATCTTCGCCAACATCCCTGATACTGATGCAGTAGAAGCAGCTACTCAAGCCGGCGTGGGAAACACAGTCACTACGCTAGTCGGAGGAAAACTAGACCACATTCATTCAGAACCACTAGAAATATCGGGCATTGTGCGTTATGCTGGTAAAAGAGAAAACAGATGGAACTGCGAAGAAGCTGTCATAGACTGCAACGGAGTATCCGTCATCCTATCCTCAAAAAGGCGCCCCTACCATGAGCGCAATGACTACCTCGGACTAGACTTGGAACCATTAGAAATGGATATTGTCGTAGTAAAAATTGGCTACCTAGAGCCAGAGCTAAAAGCCATGGCAAAGAACCACATTCTCCTACTCAGTGATGGCGGAGTGAATCCAGATATCCCAAATATCCCTTACTCTAACATACAACGCCCGATGTTCCCACTAGACAAAGATTTCAACTGGTCACCATCTATGAATCTCACCTGTTACGACTCTAGCAGTATAAAATAATGATCTATTTAGGCTATTCAGCTTCTTGGATGAAGGCGAAGACACCCTTCTTATTTCCTACTACAATATCCATCTTGCCATCTCCATTGAGATCCCCTGTAGAGATTTGTCTGCCTACGCCCGAGTCAGTGTCGATCAGATGAGGCACTAGCTCCGCTGTTCCATCCTTATGACGAGTGGTCTTGAACCAATAGAGTACCGCAGGCTGCTCTGCTCCTGGGTCTCTCCCATTGTGAGCGTAGTAGCATTTTCCAGTGACAATGTCCTTGATGCCATCGCCATCTATGTCTGTGCATGCCATCGCATGAGGCTGAGAGAAGGCAACTCCGTAGGGATTTCCCTCCGGCTTATCGGTCATTATGGTGTGCGGTTTAAAGGTGATTTTATCTCCTTCTTTCACCTGTTCATACCAGTTCATACCCCATGAGTGTGCGTTTAGTGCTGTCACCACATCATTATCGCCATCGCCATCTACATCATAGGCAAACATCTGTGCTCCGCCTTGCTGAGGCGCAAATGGATACGCGTGAAACTTCCACGGTGTTTTTTTATCCCAGTCCTTAGGCTGCTCCCACCATCCACGTTTCTCCAGAATATCGGTGAGTTTATCGCCATTGATGTCGCCCACACCTAGTCCATGTGTGTACATCTGTAGTGCGCTATCTTTCGGTGAAACTCGATACACAATCCACGGCTTTTTAGGATCTTCGGAGGGGACTGAAAGGGTGATGAAATTATTGCTGAATGCTAAGAGCTGCTTCTTGTCGCCCCCCAGAACTTGGACATACTGAGGAGATTCATTGCAGATATTTTTCTGCGCTAGGCAGTGCTCGCATTGGTGTTTTTTGTTGTCCGCAGGTAGTGGTTTTTTGCCTGGGTTGATCGCTAAGTGAGCAGGTTGATTCGGCAGCCCTACTTTGAGAATATCAGCCCACTTGTCTTTGGTGATGAGGTCTGGAAAGGTGAAGAAATTGTTAGAGTATCCACTTAAGCCTGGTCCCTTGATCGGATAGACGTTTACTGGAGCATAGGCGTATGATTTTTTAAATTCAGGTCCCTCCCACCATAGTGGACCAGCGATGATGTCCGGCTTACCATCTGCATTCACATCACCGATAGATGCTCCTTCGGTGATGTATTTATCTAACAGTTTTACTTTCTTGAATCTTACTTTTGTTGTATCAGGCTGTGTCCCTCTGAGGGAAAGTATATACTCTGAAACCAGCACTAGATCATGGTATTCCATGTGTTTAAATGCTGGCATCTGAGGGAAATTTTTGCGCTTTTTCCCAGGATACCTGATCCACTTAATGAGGTCTTTTTTATTATCATAGGCCATGGCGATGTCTTCTAGGGAAGGGCCTACCTGAACCTTGCCAGGGACATGACAGGTAGCACAGGTCTTAAAAATCGCCTTGCCAGATTCTATCCTTAACTTAGCGATCTCAGCTGGGTTTACTGTTTTCGTGCCAAATTTCACGTTGAGTTCATCAATGTATTTTTTCGCAGCAGGATCACCAGTGAGTAAGGCTTTCTTTTGTAATGCTACCCATTGAGAAGGAGCGGTTACTTGCCCATCTTTTTTATTGAGCTGTGACTGACCTAGAGCTCCGATGACACCAGTGAGTTCGTTCTCTGGTAGTTTCAGCGCATGGGACATAGCCAATGACAAATCATCCTGAGCTACTGACCAGAAAATCGATCTACGGAGCGATGAAAGAGGAGTTTTCAGAGCCAGTGATAGAGCCTTGTTGGGATCTTTTTTTGCAAACTTACTATAGGCATACCACACCGCTTTGGGGATAAACCTATCGTGAGCATCTTCCTGCTTGGACGCTAGAATTTCAATAATCTGCTTTGCCTGAGGCTCTGGTATTTTATTAATACAAGCGAGAGCTAGGCGCAATCTCACTGAAGATGACGCAGTATTTTTTGCCAGCTCGATAAGTTTCTGATTGAGTGTAGAGGTAAGGTTTTTCTTTTCGCTAGTGAGAAAAATCACTGCCTGTTTCACGATGTGTTCATCAGAATCATTGAGTAATTTCTTATAAAGCTCTTCATTTAGACCACCAGCAGCTTCTAGGGCAATGATATAGCGGAATCGATGTGATGTTGTTTTATCTAACAATGCCTTTTTTATGAGTATTATTTCTTTACCGAAATCACCACCCGCTAATCGACGCTGACGGATGATGTGCTGAACCATGTTCGAGAACCATTCGTTTTTATGATTCAAATAATCTAACAGTTCTTCCTTAGAGGCGTTTTCCAAATCCACTTTGACTGGCTTGTAGGTTTTCTCCCATGCCATTCTGTAGATTCTCCCATTGGTTCTATTCCATATATTATGCTTCTTATTATGGCATTGCTGTTTGTCTGCCCAGTCTGAGAAATACACGGCTCCATCGGGACCGTATTTTAAATGCACACCTAGGAACTCAGGATCGCTAGAGTAGAGTTGATCACGACCATGTGAATGCGAAAGCCAGGCCGAGTCTTCTTTTCTCAGGATCTCCCTATTCATCTGGCTACCATGCAGGTTCAGCGTGAAGAGATTTCCACGGTATTCATCTGGCCAATTATCGCCGAGATAAACCATGGCTCCTACATGTGAGTGACCGCCGAATATCGTGCGTGACTTAGGTCTCCCTGCGCCACCTTCTCCGTGTCCGTAGGCTGCGATTGAGGTCATGTAGTTATTCCCAGCGAGAGATTTATTATGATAACCACGAGGTGGTGAGGCAACATAGGGTTGGTGATTTCTGTTCGCTTGCGACCAATATTGCCCATCGCGAAATACCTGAGATACAGGTCCTAAGCCCCATGAGCTACGGCAGTGAGTCATAAACATATCACCTACTGCATTATAGCTGAGTCCCCATTGATTGGAGCCACCATTGGCATAGATTTCAAATTTATGCGTCACGGGGTGCAGTCTCCAGACAGCGGATTCGAGATAAACCCGTTCCTCCTTTTTACTGCCAGGTTTACCGATCCATGACGGATTAAAAACACCGTGACAGCCATACAGCCAGCCATCATTTCCCCACATAAATGAATTTGGAGTCTCGTGTGTATCTTCGATATTGAAGCCATCTAACAATACTTGCTTCGGACCATCTGGGATATCATCGCCATTCTTATCTGGGATGAAATAGATCTCTGGAGCCGAACCGATAAAGACACCGCCATAGCCAATCGCAAAGCCACTAATCAAGTTGAGATTATCAGCAAAAACCTTCTTTGATTCGTATTTTCCATCACCATTTTTGTCTTCAAAAATGATCAACCGATCCTTGCCTTCACCTGCTTTGGCTCTACGCGGATATTCAACAGCCTCCGCTACCCAGAGGCGACCTTTTGCATCAAATTCAAAGCTGATCGGCTGAGTGATATCTGGCTCTGAAGCGATAGTTTCTACGCTAAATCCTTCGGGAACGCGCATATTCCTTACGGTTTTTAGCTTATCTAATTGGTTCGGATTTTCCTCCAGGCTCAGCAACAACGGGCTCTGGCTATATCCCTGCTGTTGGGCTTTTTGCTTGGGTTCTTTGTTGTAAAAACGAAAGTCATCGTAGTTGATGTGCCCCCATCCTTTGGAATTATTATCAATGATACGAAGGTAAATCTTTTTTCCTCTAAATGCTCTGAGATTCACTGCCTTGATAATCAAAATTTCAGCGATTTGGCTGCCTGAATTAGTATTGCCAGTGAGTGTTTTAATCGTTGCATTATCTTCAGCATTTACGATCTCTAGCTTCACATTGGTATTGCCTCCGCCCAGCCTCACACCAGCCCAATCGTGCGTGACGGTGAACGCCTTACTGGTGAGCGAACCGATATGAATATCACTCTTAATCACCTCGTAACCACCTAGCCAGAACTTGCCATCACACGCACTGCTGTAACCTAATCTTTGGCTCAAAACGCCATACTTCATCGGTTGCCCATCGAAGGCTTTTCCTGCTATTTTCCAGCCCTCTAAATTCCCTTTTTCAAATCCGATGTTAGGAAAATCTTTAGGGACTATGCCTGTTTCTGTTTTTCTTTGAGTAGTAGCTCCCAGTTGAGAATTGGTGCTTGAGAATTTCTTAAGGGATATATTTTTAAACTGAACCTTTGCAGCTCCCTTGCCACTGTGGAGCTGGAGCGCAATCAAACCTTCCTTGTCAAACTCACCTCTTTGATAGTCTTCTAGTGTGGTAAAATGCACCCCATTGATATGAATTTCTATCCTATGACCTTTGGCAATGATTCTGTAGCGATTCCAGTCATCTTTCTTAACGAATTTAGCAAGGTCACTAGGGCTCTTTTGAAATGGCAACTTAGTAGGTTTCCCAGCTTCATCAATGATCGTTAACTCTCCTCTTTCAGCAATGAGAGCCCTCCCATGCTCATCATACACTCTACCTAACCACGTCTTTCCGTCATCTAAATCACATTGATACCCGATCGCCTGACCGTTCTTATTTTTACTCCGTATCTGAATACCTGAATTCGCAGTGGTTGCACCTGTGATTTTATATTCTAAACTAAGTTCAAAATCGCCCACAGTTTCCTTGTAGAAAAGAAAGGCATTTTTATTTAGTGATCTACCTTCCTTAATCTCAGCAGTGATCACACCATTCTCTATATTCCAAAGCCCTCTCTCCCCTTCCCAGCCGTCCAGAGTTTTCCCATCAAAGATTGGAGACCCAAAAACGCTTCCAGAAAAGCAGAGTAAAACTAGTGCATAAATATTGATAAATTTCATGTGATGATTAAAGCATAACTCAACATAAACTGTTTGGCTATGACAAACTCACAGGATGGCATCTCTCCTCTGACTTTGCGACAATTCAAGAAAATAAAAACAAAAAATTAGCTACACCACAATAAGTAGCTTAGCCATTAACCTTGCTATAAATAACTCTATTATTTCTTAGCCTCTACCTCGCTAGCAACCACACTCACATTATCCACATAAATATCTCTCGCAGTGCTATCGGTGGACAACTGCACCCAGCGCACAAAAATCTCATCTCCTAAATCATCCTTGGTTAGCTTGTAATCCAGCTTTATCGTTTCATCTAAGACTTTCTTCTTTGGTTCTAACATTTTTACCCCAGAAGTAGCCAACACCTTTTTATCGGTTTTATTATAAAACTGCACCTCATACTTTACATAGGATGAGTTCACATTGAAAACATGAGTGCTCAGTGAAAGCTTACCATTCTTCTCACCCGCCTTCCCTAATAGCATCTGTGCACCGAACTGTCCGCCAGTCGTCATACTGTTGATCTTCACACCCCCATCAGACTTCCCATCTCCACCCTCAGGATCATTCTGAACTGTCTTGATCTGTGGAACTTCTGACCCTTCCGTTTCCACCTTTTCACTCTCCCCTTCTCCCACAATAGAGTATCCTGTCATCACCTCTTTAAGATCATTCTTCTTATCTACTTTAAGTGTTTTAATTTCTGCCAAAGCAGACTGAGAACAAGCTAACGCTACAACGAGTGGTGTGATGTGTTTGATTTTCATGATATTTCAATGTTACCTCTGACTACCTCTCAGTTCAAATGATAATTCTATGTTTCATGAGGTACGTTTCGCATGTGAAACTTTAGCACTCCATTCTGAGACAAATCATAGCCCTATCATTCTTACTCCTTAATTAAAGGAGCTGTTTCGATCCCGTTTTTTTCATATATGAAACGGACAATTCTTTTTTATCGTGACAAAACTCAGTCACTCAATAGTATAGGCAACTATAAATCATGAAGCAATTTAATCTGATTTCCTAATAAAAACGTAACTATACTTATGAAAACACGAAAAACACTAACAGCAATGTTCGCTACAGGAGCATTAGCGACACTACAAGCACAAGCGACACTAATCGCTTATGAAGGATTTGACACTACTAATGCTATCGCATCTGACGCCTCTGCAACTGGTGTTACTGGTAGCGGCTTTAGTGGATATGGAAACACTAACTTCAGAATGGACCTGGAAGCAGGCTTAAGCTACACTGACGGTTCAGGTAACACACTCGTCTCTACAGGTAGATCAGCAGGTATGGATACTGCCGTGGGAGGAACTCAGAATTTACAGCTTGCTCTCAACTCTACCATCACAAACTCAGGAACCGTTTACATGAGCTTTTTGATAGATATTACTGCAGTAACTTCTTTCGGTGTGAATGGTGGCTTACAAGATTCAGAAGTAGGTAATAGTTCCTCTCCAACATCAGCTAACGAGGCTATTTTCAGATCCACTTCTACGAATCTTGGTATTTATGCTGACGGAACAGGAATTGATGAAAGAACAGGTCCTTCTACAGGAACTGGTCTCTACTTTTTCGTAGCAGAGCTAAATATGGATACTGAAACGATGACTGGATATCTTAATCCAACGGATCTCACAAACATCGCAGGCACTGCTACGCATACGATCTCTGAGTCTGCTACTTCAACTTGGGGTGACATGTCACACTTCATCTTCAGTCTTGGTGGACAAGAAGCTGGAACTATCGATGAAATTCGTATTGGAACTACTCTAGCAGACGTAGCTCCTATCCCAGAGCCATCATCAACTGCTCTACTAGGTCTTGGTGGACTCGCTCTACTACTACGTAGAAAAAAGTAATTGTATTATAATTTCTCAAACGCGCTGTTCCTCTGGTTCAGCGCGTTTTTTTATGTTCACTCCTCTCAAAAAAACTGTTCATATATAAACCACAACTATCCATATATGGTACACACAATGAATCATTACTTCCCCTTTTCTAAATTCAAAGTAGTTTAAAACGATACTTTAAGGGTCTGCATCACTAAAATCATGAGTGACTACAAAATTCCAAACATAGCCAATACTTGTCATATCTTTCAGTTGCTCGTGCGCTCTAAAAAGATCATGAACTCCAGTGAAATAGCAAAAGAGCTGGGACTTCCACGTACCTCTGTTTATCGCATCCTCAAAACCCTAGAAAGTGAAAACATGGTTCGCACTGTAGGAAAAGGTTACGTCATGGGACACCGTCTTATCAATCTGGGACTGCAAGTAGTATCCAAGATTCCTGAGCGCCAGCTATGCGTTCCTATTCTTCAAGAACTCACTATGCAGCTGAATGAGTCCACTCACTTTGCCATCCTCTCTGGACGTAACATGCTACTCATCGAAGTATGCGATAGCCCACATGCGCTCAAAGTAGCCAGCAGACCAGGATCACTAGCTGACATTCACTGTTCAGCATCTGGAAAATGTTTCTTAGCATACGCTCCAGAAGAAGCAGCAGAAGAACTCATGGATCGTCTCGACTACACTAAGCGAACAGAAAAAACTCACACCTCAAAGGAATCTCTAAAAAAAGAACTCCCCAGCATCAAACGAAAAGGTTATGCCATAGATGACATAGAATATAATGAGCACATTCGCTGCCTAGCTGCTCCAGTGTTTAACGCTTCAGGGCAGATTGTTGGCGCTATTGGCACCACTGCTGCTACATCCAGATTCCCTAAATCCAAAGTCCCAGAAGTGGCTAAAAAAGTCTGTGCCGCGGCTAATGAACTCTCTAAAAAATTCGGTAAAATTTAAACCATACTCACCACTAACATTATGAATAAATCCACACTACTACTCACTACATTCGCTAGCACCTTCCTACTAACTCAGCCCTCTGTCCACGCACAAGGAGTAGCAGAGGCTACAGCAGAAGTGAAGCCAGCGTCTCCTTATAGTGCGAGTCTCACCACTGCTGAAATCCTCAAAGTCACCAACGCAGTCGCTGACTGGCAGCTCGATAACCCATCTAAACACCCTGATACCGACTGGACCAGCGGCACGCTCTGGACAGGGCTCATCGCTCACGCGCACACCACTGGCAACAAGAAATACAGCGACTATCTCCGCGAAATGTCTAAGCGCAATGAATACAAGCTCGGACCGCGTCACGGATTTGGCGATGATCACATCGTAGGACGCGCTCACATCTGGCAATACATGCAGGATGAAATCCCCGCGCAACTCGCCCCTACTAAGTACATTCTAAAAGAGTTCATCTCCCGCCCGCATGAAGAATCACTCTTCTGGGTAAATCAAATCCACCTCCGCGAATGGGCATGGTGTGACTCACTTTACATGTCTCCCCCCACCCTCGCCATGCTCTACTCAGCGACAGGAAATGAAGATTACCTCGAAACCATGGACAAGCTATGGTGGAAGACCACTGACTATCTCTACGATAAAGAAAGCCACCTCTTCTGGAGAGACTCAAACTATTTCAACCGTAAAGAAAAGAACGGCGAAAAAGTCTTCTGGTCACGCGGCAATGGCTGGGTCATCGCTGGACTCTGCCACATCATGCAGAACTTACCCGCAGAACACCCCTCACGCCCAAAGTACGAAAAATTATTCAAGGAAATGGCAGCCAAACTAAAGTCCATCCAGTGCGATGACGGCTCTTGGCACGCCGCTCTGTTAGATTCAGAGACATACACCTCACCAGAGTCCAGCGGCACCGCATTCTTCGCCTACGCATTCACATGGGGAGTCAATCAAGGTCTGTTAGACAAAGACGAATACATGCCCAGCATCAATAAAGCTTGGTCACGACTCGTCAAAAATGTTCACCCAAATGGAAAGCTCGGATTCGTCCAAGCCATCGGTAAAGACCCACAGGCAGTCACCATGGATGAGACAGACGTCTATGGAGTAGGCGGCTTCCTACAAGTAGGACACGAGCTCTATAAACTCACACTCACCGAAGGATCTACCAGTCATGATGTTTCAATCAAAAACCCAAGCTCACAACACCGCCTCAACAGCGTCATCGAACTAGACTGGAAACAAACCACAGCTAAACTCTCTGGAGTCACTGCTGAAAACATCGCAATCCAAGACACAAAAACTGGATTATTCTTACCAGTTCAGCTGTTAGATAAAGATCTCGATGGAACCGCAGAAACACTGCTCACCCAAGTAAACCTTACCCCTAACGAGACCAACACACTACGCGTTTACAAGCTCGCTAAAAAACAACCAGCGTTCTTACCATCACGACTCCACCTAAGATTCGTCCCCGAGCGTGATGATGACTTCGCATGGGAAAATGACCGCCAAGCATTCCGCATGTATGGTCCAGCCCTAGCTAAAAAAGAAAAGCCTAGCAGCGGCGTGGACATCTGGAACAAGCGTTCCCGAGGACTCGTCATTGATGACTGGTATAAAGACGGACCTACGAAATACCACACAGATCGCGGTAATGGAATGGACGCTTACAAAGTAGGCTACACGCTCGGTGCTGGCGGAGTTGGATTCATGGATGCAGAAAATAAACTCGTTGTCGGACCACAATACGACACCTGGAAAATCCTCGACAAAGGACCACTCCGCCTACGTTTTCAACTCACCTACGCACCGATAGAAATTGGTAAAAACGGAGGTAAGGTTTCTGAAACTCGCACCATTTCTATGAATGCAGGCTCACATTTCTTCACCACTAAATCAGAATTTAAAACTGAGGGAGACGTCACAGGCATCCGCCCAGCAACTGGTCTCTACGTTCATAATCCTGAAATGCTCAAGCTCAAAGGATTTGAAGACGAACAAGTCATCATGCAGAGCTCACACGCCATCGCTCTCTGGGAAATGCTCGGTAAAGAAGAATATAAAGCCGGCAACATCGGAACCGCAGTTATCTTTCCTCACGGAGGCATCGTCTCTAAGCCAAACAAGGAAAAGCCAGAAAGCTTCGTAGTCCGCCGCGATGAAAAACATGTTTACGCACCACTCGCGGCATCACTAGAAAAGCCAGTAGAATGGCAAGTCGGCACATCATGGGAACAAGTAGATTGTCCAAACGAAATGATCTTCCGCAGCAGAGTCTTCAAGCACATCCACAAAGCGATCGATCAACCTATCGAAGTTAAATTCTAGTCTCTCAGAATCGACCCACATGAAGCACTCACTCATCAACGCTCTCTGTTTTATCAGTCTCCTGACTTGTTCACAGGGAGCAGACGTCTTCTCGTTTGAGGATGGATTCCAAGCTAAGTATAAAACTAGCGCGGGAATGACCGTGAGTGTCTCAGACAAACAAGCTGTTCTCGGAAAAAAATCCCTCCATCTGAAATGGTCCGCGGATGGTGGCAGCATCACCATCCCTGTGACTATCAAGACTAGGAACCAGCTCATTGAAAAAAGAAAACATGCCGCGGTGTTCTCTACCTGGATTTACCAAAATACAGCTCTAAGTGATCAAAAACTTACCTTTGAGTTCGGAAAGAAAGACCAATCAAAAGCACAGACATCATTCACCTACCACCTCGGTCACCAAGGCTGGAGAACCGTGTTCTATCCATTTAATAGAATGACTGGAAAACATGGCGATGAGCTACAATGGATGAAAATTTCTGCTCCTAAAGGCAAGTCTGGAGAAGCCTATCTCGACCTATTGCTCCCTGCTGTCCAGTATGACCGAAGACACGCTACAGAAGACGAAAGCTACCAGTTCGCCAAAGATGATGAACACTCCAGAAACCGTAAAGGAGAACCCATTGATCTCTACCATCAAGGATACCGAGAAATCCCTACTAAGCCGATCACTGCCGAGCAATGCGAAGCGATCAAGGCACTAGAGGAAACCATGCAGAAATCGATCATTGGAGCAAAGAAAAAGATCAATCTAGAGTCTCTCACCAAGACTTTTAACACTTATAAAACCGATCAAGTTGCTGAGCACATTTTCTTTCTCCACACCACTGACATTTATAAAGGTCTATCTGTTGAAAATGACATCAAGGAACAACTCAAATTTGACATCAAAAAGACAGGGAAGTTTTTACTAAAACTAACTCAAGCGTGGTATCATGCCGAGTATACAGAAGTAAAAAATGAGCTAGAAAATATGATCATTTCCATGCACAAGACGCTGATTAAATCTGGCTGGAATAAAGGTCACTCCCACGGCACCATGCACCACTTTGGATACAACAGCAGAGGATATTATCGTGCCAGCTTCATTGCGCGAGAACTGTTAGAAAAGCATAATCTCCGAGCACCCGTGGCTGCCGCCATGCAGTGGTTCAATGACGCGCTCTACTGCTACGAACAAGGAGCCGCTCAGCACTACGCAAACCTAGATTTCTACAACACCCTCGCACTAGAACAACTCCTCGCCATCCTCATGACTAAAGACGATAGCCAGCGCTATCACGCGACAGTGCAGTGGACAAACATGCTCAGCGAAAGCATCGCCCTCCAGTCACACAGCCTAAATGGCGGCTTCAAAGAAGACGGCTCAGCCTTCCACCACTGGGGACACTATCCCGCCTACCAAGTAGGAGCGATGAGTTCCATTGCCAAGCTATTCTACCACTTCCGCGACACACCATTCAGGCTCTCACCAGAAGCATACACAAACTACCAGAAATCTCTTCTAAACATGCTAATCTGGAGTAATAAATATAATTTCCCTCGCTCACTCAGCGGTCGTCACCCTATGCCGAGCGATGGTAAATTTGGACTGCTCGCCGTGAAAGATGCTTTCATAAAATTCGCCCTCTCTGGAACTGCTGACGGAAAAGAAACGATCAATCAAACAGTAGCCTCAGCAGCACTCAGACTCTATCCAGAAGCCGCAGCTAAGCTCCCTAACAGCTCAGCAGAAACCACCCCATCTGGGCACTGGTCATTCCCCTACGCAGCCACCAGCGCGCACCGTCGGGGCGAGTGGTTAGCAGTAGCCCGAGGTCACAGCAAGAACGTCTGGGCATCTGAGATCTACGGAGCGGTAAATCTCTACGGCAGATACCAGAGCCACGGCACACTAGAAATTTTACCCAATGACGGACTCACAGGATCTGGTGTCAATGAAATGGGCTGGGACTGGGCGAGACCGCCAGGCTCCACCGTCACCTATCTGCCCACAGAGCAGATTCCATTCGATAGCGTCATCATGATGCCTACCTCGCTCACCACCTATGCCGCATCAGTGCACATGGATAATGAAAACGGACTCTTCGCGCTCCAGCTCGCAGAAAAAGCGGAGCCTAACAGAACTGAATTTGGTCTCAGAGCTAGGAAGAGTTATAGCTTCTTCGACAACGTCATCGTCTGCCTAGGAAGCGACATCCACGGACCAAGCCCAGACCATCCCGTGCAGACCAACCTCTACCAGCAATTTCTCAAAACAGCTGACACTCCAACTTCAATCAATGCTAAAGTAGTCACCGCACTACCATGGAAAGAAAAAGTAAACTCCCCTGCTCTTCTCAAAGATGTGGTCGGAAATTACTACTATGTTCCTCAGAAAAAAGCGGCTCAGAATTTAAATCTCAGTAGATCAACTCAACATTCGCGATACCATTACCCAACCATCAAGACCCGCCCGAAATCAGTCGCCAGAGCCAAGCAAAATCCAGCCACTCAAGCAGACTACGCCACAGCATGGCTCGACCACGGCATCCAGCCAAAGGGTGCCAGCTACGAGTACGCAATCATCGTGAATCCAGCCGCTGAACAAATCAAAAACTGGAAACCGAGCTACCAAATCATCCAGCATGATGCAAACGCACACATCGTAAAATCTGGTGACACAGAATGCTTCAGCCTCTTCACAGGAAAAGCGATCAACCACCAACTCATAGCCTCAGTCACCGCCCCATGCGCCATCATCACCAAACATGCTGGCAAGCAAATAAAACTCAACCTAACAGACCCAGATCTCCGTTTCCCTGGCGGAAATGGTGGCACCTTACACGGTGAAATCTACCTCGAAAAAAGCGATATTCCTGAAGAAGCCAAACTCACTGTCACTCTCAAAGGAACCTACCAAAGTGACTCACCTAACATCACTTTAAAACAAATCAACAACATTACAGAACTAACCTTCACCACCAAGAGAGGTCGCACGCTACAATGCACCCTAACTCCAGTCTCACCCTAAAAACTTACCTCTATGAAAATTTCCAAATCACTTACCATCACGCTCGTCACAGGATCAGCATTCCTCTCTAGTTGTAAAGAAAAGGAACATCCTTCAACGGAGCAATCATCGCCATCAACAACTGAAACAACTAAATCAAATGATGCCAAACCCATTCCCTCTTCTGAAACTGAAATAAGCTACGGAACTAGCGACACCGCCCCATTCACTGGCGAGCTACCATCTCCACACGAATCCAGTATCGTTTTCACTAATAAACTCCCACAAGGAATGGTGTGGAAAGACAGCGCAATCTCACTCGATCCCCAACGCTCCATCTGGAGTGACCACTCACTCAAATGGGATTGGAAACAAGGATCAGAAATCACCTTTCACCGCCCTATCCCATGGAATAACCCTAAACAAGCGCGCGCTCTAACAAAACACTTCCACACCGTCGAAACTTTATCTTCAGTCTGGATTTATAACGCCAAGGCACTACCAGACGCACAGTTAGAATTTCAGTTCTACAATAAAAACAACAAAGTCTGTAGCTTCCCCTTCAACCTAAACTTCACTGGCTGGCGCACCGCACGCGTCTCCTTTGACACAGAGATGCAAGGCACCCCCACTGGCCCTATGGATTACCTCACCATCGTCGCCCCTAAGGGTGTTGAAAATGGCACACTATGGCTAGGCGACATGGTTCTTTCCAAGATAGTTGACTCCCGCCACCGACATGGCGACTACCAGGTTCCTTTCGTTAAAAAGGCAGACCAACTCAAGAAGGGTCACTGGGATCCCATCATGTATTGGTATGAGTTAGGAAAAAATGCCAAAGCAGGCCCAGCTCTAACAGATTCCTATTCCAAGGCATTTGAAAGCCTGCGTCCTAGCATCGAGCAGACTGAAAAACTGTCCGCTGATAGCTTAGCAAAATTTGAAGAAAGCTTTAAGAAATACAACATCAGCAGAACAGCCAATGGAGCCATCACCGGAGATCACGTCTATATGACTCATCACCTGGATGCAGCACCAGCAAACAAAACTCAAGATGGTCACCTGCTCAAGCCATACACCACAGAGATGCTCCAGATTGCAAAAAAATGGAGCAAGCTAACCAATGATGAACAACACTCAGACAATGGCAAAAGACTCGCTGAAATCTACTGCCTCATGAGCGAGCATCTGTTAGATCAAGGATTCGCCGCAGGTAGTGCGCAAGGAACCATGCACCACTTCGGATACACAGCACGCTCATGGGCACCATCTGTAGAACTCATGCAGCAGCCACTCCAACAGAAAGATCTGCTAGAACCCATGCTCCAATCACTCATCTGGTTCTATAACTGCAACAAAATTTACGATGAGAAATCCGCCGTTGCAGACATGGACTACCTCAATACTCTAGCCGCATCTGACCTCAGAATCCTCGCCCTCGGAAAAGACGGACCAGAAAAAGCTGCCAGACTCCACCAGTTCTCAAAATGGATCAGCAAGATGCTAAGTGAAAACACCCCCGGAAATGCGCAAGGATTCAAGCCTGATGGCTCACTCTACCACCACAACATGCACTACTTCGGCTACGGCATCCCTGCCATCACCAACATCGTGCATAAAGTCGTAGCTCCGTTCGATGGAACTCCATTTGAAATTTCTAATGAAGCCTACGCAGCGTTGAAAATGCGCTACATCGCCGCCAGCTACTGGGCATACCCGCACGCTGGGTTCAACTCCTGCGGCAGACACCCCCTCACAGCTAGTGGTGAGAAAATGAAGAGCGCACTACTTAAATTAGCGAAAAGCAAACCAGGCACAACCGAGACTGACTCTGAACTAGCGCGTATCTATTCCGATATTTTCGACTACCCACACAACCAGCAAAGTCCATCGATGCCGAACATCATCGTCATGAACCACAACGCCTCACTCAGTTTAAAGAAAGATGGCAACACCGTGCATATCAAAGGCTGGGGCGATGGAATAAAACGCGGCGAAACCTACAAAAAAGACAACCGCTACGGAAACTACCTCACTCACGGATCAATCCAAATATTCAAGCACACCACAGATCACACCAGTGGTAATGAGCAAGACGGCTGGGACTGGAGCTCCATCCCAGGAACTACCTCCCTACTCCAACCTCACGATGTGTTAGAAGGCGGAAAAGGATTCTACGGAAAGAAAACCAAACAGAAACACCACCCATCCGGTGCAGGTGTACTCAATGGCAAATACGGTGCCTTCCTATTTCAACTGGACAATACTACTGATGACGAGTCACTCACTGTTAGAAAATCCGTCTTCGTCATCAATGACTCCCTCATCTGTCTCGGTAGCAACATTTCTAACGACTCCACCGAATACCCAACCATCACCACCCTCTTCCAGACCATCCCGCTCGGCGGAAATACAGATGCTCTTAAATCCTCTCTAACAGAAAATGGATCATGGATCATCAATAGCTACGAAACAGGTTACTTCCTCCCGGGTAAACAAGCATTCAAAACCACCAGCGGTGAGCAAACATCAAAACACAACAAAACCCGTGCAGAGACCAAAGGCTACTTCAACAAAGGCTGGATCAATCACGGGACAACCGCTAAAGACGCTTCTTACCAATTCCACGTTCTCCTCAATGCAACTCCCGAGAAGATGAAAGCTTGGAAAAATAGCTACGCAGACCGGATCAAGGTCCTCCAACAAAACGAAACTGCTCACCACATCATAGACTCTGAGCAAAAACTAGAAGCTCTCACCTCATTCGGTGCATGTAGCACATCTGCTAAAAAATCATACATCGCAGCCACCACGCATAGCTGTGTCGTGCTTATCAAGCAAGAGTCTCCTACCCAAATCAAGCTCAGCCACACCAACGTAAACATCGATGGAATAGGTCAAAAATCATCCACAGCATCAGTCACCCTCAAAGGGAAATGGAAAATCACTGACAAAAACGCTCAGGACTGTAATGTGAAGATTGAAAGCAACACAACGATCATCACATTCTCTGGCGAAAAGAACGCCATGGGAATGTCTCAAGAACTAACACTCCAACAACAATAATCAACACACACAAAAACCATGTTTCCTAGCAAAATTATCCCCGTCATCGTCATCGAAGAGCCTCAGAGAGCACTACCACTCGGAAATTGTCTCATAGAAAATAACTTACCTGTAGCGGAAGTCACCTTACGTACAGATAGAGCAATAGAGTCAATCAAGATCATGTCCGGCATAGAAAACCTCGTCACAGGTGCCGGCACAGTCATCACCGTTGACCAAGCCAAAGCAGCAGTCGATGCAGGAGCAAAATTCCTCGTCAGCCCCGGGCTAAATGAAAAAGTCGTAAAGTTCGCTCAGTCCGTGAACACTCCCATCATCCCGGGAGTCGTCACCCCAACAGAAGTTGAACAAGCCATCGACCTAGGGCTAGATCTAGTGAAGCTCTTCCCAGCAGAGGCAGTAGGTGGTGCGAATCTCCTCCATGCCTACGCCAGCGTCTATCCAAATGTAAAATTCATGCCCACTGGTGGCATCTCACCGCACAATGTGAGCGATTACCTCGCCCTGCCAAATGTCATTGCTTGTGGAGGCTCATGGCTAACTCCATCCCATTTGCTCAAGCAAGACGCATTCGACCAGATCGGTCAGCTCATCAAAGCCGCATCGTTCTTCACTCCAAGATCATAACCAGTAACCAAGTAACCCAATAACTGACCAACATGTTCCTTAGTCTCGGAGAAATCATGCTGCGCTTTTGCCCCGGAGATCATCCTCTGAGGGCTGCGACGCAGTTCACTTTTTCAGAAGGTGGTGGCGAGTATAATGTAGCTCGTGGCATCAGCCGCTGCTTCGGTATTCCCGCCAGCGTTGCCACTGCACTCGTTGACAATGAACTAGGTCACCTCGTCCATCAGATGATCCGTAGCTCAGGAGTCGATACATCTAACATTTTGTGGAGAGACTTCGATGGTATTGGCAAGGAAGTGCGAAACCCACTCTACTTTGCCGAGCGTGGCTTCGGGCACAGAGCACCAAAAGCCTGTATGGACCGCGGACACTCAGCACCCAGCCAGCTCACTACCTCAGACTTCGATTGGGATGAAATTTTTGCCACTGGAGAAATCCGCTGGTTTCACACAGGAGGTATCTTTGCGGGGCTATCAATATCCACTGCTGAAGTCGCTAAACAAGCCATGATCAGTGCACGCAACCATGGCATACACGTATCCTATGACCCTAACTACCGTGCCTCACTCTGGCAGGCTAAAGACAGAGGTGGAGTAGCCGCTGCGGCACAGCTAAACTCAGAACTCGCCCAGTATGCAGACACCCTCTTCGGAGTCGCCCCCATACTTACTCACTCAGCACCACCACAAGATCTAACAGAACTAGAAAATTTAATAGAAAAAACAGCCACTACATTTCCGCAAGTAAAACAAATAGCTCTCGGAAGAAGGCACATCCATTCCGCCAGCACTCACGACTATGCTGCTACCGTCTGGGAAAATGGCAATATCACTCACATCGATGGATACAAAAACATTCAAGTCCTAGACCGCATCGGCAGTGGAGACGCATTTGCCGCTGGCTACATCTCGCAGATGTTAGGAAATGAACCGTCACCGCAAACCGCCATCCTCCAGGGCAGTGCCGCAGCCGCTCTCACTATGAGCACCCCGGGCGATGCCGTCCTCTGCTCAGCCCAAGACGTTTACCAGCTAATGAATGCCAAACACTCACAAGAATCTCGATAACACCATTCACCCAACTTTAAACTTAAATCTCAACCCTTTAAACTAAATGAAAATGACAAACCACAGAACAACCAGTGCAGACAGCTACACCCACTTCAATACCGCGGAACTTAGAAACTCATACTTGCTTGAGTCACTCTTCAATGACGGTCAACTCGACCTCGTTTACACAGACCTCGACCGCGCTATTGTAGGATCAGCAGTGCCTACCACCTCACCACTCACCCTCGAAGCTGGCGACCAGCTCCGCTCAGACTACTTCTGCGAACGCCGTGAGCTAGGAGTCATTAACCTAGGTCAAAAAGGAGACATCACCGTAGATGGCACCACCTACACCCTAGAAAACCGCGAGTGCCTCTACATAGGTCGCGGCTCCAAGGAAATAGAATTTTCCTCAGCAGAGGCTCAGTCACCAGCCCAGTTTTATCTACTCAGTTACCCTGCCCATAAAGAATACCCAACCACTCACGCGAAAGTAGAAGATGCCAACAAGCTAGAACTCGGCTCACCAGAAGAAGCCAACGAGCGTCACCTCTACCAGTACATCTGCGAGGCACGCATCCAGTCATGCCAGCTAGTGATGGGCTACACCGTCCTCCAGACAGGCAGCATCTGGAACACTATGCCACCACACACGCACGACCGAAGATCAGAAGTTTACTGTTATTTCGACGTAGCGGAAGGTCACAAAATCAGCCATTTCATGGGCGAGCCACAAGAAACCCGCGCACTCTGGCTCGGCGAAAAAGACATCGCCCTCTCCCCATCCTGGTCCATCCATTCCGGAGCCGGCACCGGCTCCTACGCCTTCGTCTGGGGCATGGGTGGAGAAAATCAGCGTTTCGATGACATGGACGGCTTCCCCATCACTGAACTCCGCTAGTCATTTTATCATTAGTAAGTAAATGCAACAACCCTACAGCAGCATCCCCCACTCTAACAGTTCCGCTACAAGCAAACGTAGCGCGAACCACTGGTGGATGCTCGCTGGTATCTCTATCATTTTTCTAACAGCAAGTTGTAAGCAAAATCCAGAAACCATCACTAACCAGCAACAAGAAACTGCTCCTGAGCTCATCTACAGCAATAGCTTCGACTCAGCTGATGATCTAAAAGACTGGAAAATGGAAGGTCCCGGGATAGCTGAAATTCAAGACGGTAAATTACTCATTCACTCAAAATGGATGAACGCTCTCACTGACCTACAAAAAGAAATCCCCATCAATCTCAACATCCCAGGAGGACAAAGCTATTATCAGTACCTAGAAAAATGGGTTACAGAAAAAGAGCCTCAAAATCTCGCTAAATATAAATTCAAAAGAACAGACCAACCGACTGCTAAATTTGTAGGAGGACACATCCAATACTGGAACACCAGAGTCCACCCTGAAAACTTCAAAATCACCATCAAGTTCCAAGCACTCAATCCCTACCCTCTCCATATGGTTTCATTTTGTGGAAATGGGACGAATGGCGAGGACTTATTCAGCCCCAAGCTCAAAAGCCGCTATGGTCTCGCTTCTCAATACATGCGCGGAGACATCAGCAACTACAGAATCAGCTACTGGTCCGGCACTAGAAAAACCTGTAATTCGCGTAAAGCACCAGGTCGTATCCTACTAGCGGATGACACTAATGAACTACCAGAATCTGCTCTAAACAAACCCGTATTGTTAGAGATTATCCGCTGGAAGGGACGCGTTCAGTTCAAGTGCGACAATGCCATCCTAACAGACTGGACTGATACCGAAAACCCACTCAAGAGCGGCTATTTTTCACTGCGTCTCATGGCGACAGCAAGCGGACTTTACGATGATTTCAACATTTATAAACTCACGGAAAACCCTTTCACTAAAATCTAATCCATAACCTAACTTCTATGAAAAAAAGTAGTCTCATTTTCGGCATCCTCTGCGGTGCGCTTCTAGCAAGTGCCATTTTCGCTAGCCTAGGCGGTCTCAAATCTGGAGCCACAGCTGATGGAGCAGGACAAGAGCGCAAAGTAAAAATTGCGCACTCACTCCCCACTGATCACCCTGTTCATCTCGGTATTGAGCGTTTCTCAGAACGTCTTAACGCTCTATCTGGAGGGAAAATCACCTGCTCAATCTATCCTAATGGGCAGCTCGGATCTGAGACCGAGTATCTGGAGAAAATGCAGACTGGCAGCCTCGACATCGCTAAAACCAGTGCCGCTCCCGTTGCTAGTTTCGTTCCCAGAATGAAGGTCTTTTCCACTCCGTATCTTTTCAGAGACTCTGAGCATTACTGGGATGTCCTTAATGGTGAACTCGGACGCGAGCTGTTAGAGAAACTTTCCGACCGTGGCGAGGGTAAATCTTCTGGCTTTCGTGGGTTGTGTTACTTCGACGCAGGTAGTAGAAATTTCTACTCAGTAGAGCCGATCAAAACTCCGGCTGATCTGAAAGGCAAGGCAATACGAGTCATGCAAGATCCTGTAGCGATCAAGATGATGCAGACCTTCGAAGCCACTCCTAATCCGATGGCTGGCGGGGAAATCTACGGTGCTCTCCAGCGTGGAAATATCAATGGTGCGGAGAACAACCCACCGACATTTGTAGCTCAAGCACACTTTGAGGTGTGCAAGCATTTCACCTTCGATCACCACTCCCGCATCCCAGACATCTTGCAGATTTCTAGCCAGCTCTGGGATAGCCTCAGCGACCAAGAAAAAGAATGGTTCACCACAGCGGCTGATGACGCAAGCAGATTCCAGCGCAAGCTCTGGGAGGAGAAAACACAAAAAGCTATCACCTTCATGAAGGAAAAAGGAGTCACCATTTATAAGCCTAATGTCAGTGACTTTGAAGCGGCTATCAGTGATGCTTTTAAAACTAGCGGAGATAGCGAGGTCGATGAGATCAAAGAAAAAATCAAACAACTTTAATCTACCTGCATCATGCTCAAGCTCACCATCAAAACTCTCAAACTCGCGAGCGCCATCAGTCTAGCACTACTGCTACTCGTAGTTATTCTGATTATTGCCGACAACAAGCTAGACCTCAAAGCCGTCTGGGCAAATGAGCTCGCACGCTTCCTGCTCGTCTGGATCATCATGCTCGGTGGCACGCTCGCCTATGCTGAGCACAGTCATTTAGGGCTAGATATTTTAGTAGATCAATTTGACGAGCCAACTAAACGAGCAAGCTACATGATCAGTCATATTCTCGTCCTGCTATTTGCCCTCAGCGTGATGGTCTATGGCGGCTACCTACTCGTCCAAGGCAGAGTAGATATGGGACAAACCATGCCCGCGTTGAAAATCTCTAGAGGATGGTTCTACGCCAGCTTGCCCCTTGCTGGAGTGCTTATCTCATTCACCGCGATTGCACATTTGTTCTCTCGTCCAGAATCTTCTAACAGCCCTAACAACTAATAACCGATGTTTCTCGCTATCCTCATCATCGCATTCATTTGCTTACTTCTGTTAGAAGTTCCCATCGCCTTCGCAGTCGGCATCGCCACACTGCTCGCATCCATTTCACTCGGTGAAGCCAACGTCTGGCAGAACGTCGCCAGCGACATGCTCAACGGCGTGGATTCATTCTCGCTCTTAGCCATCCCCTTCTTCATCCTCGCTGGTGAAGTCATGGGAGCGGGCGGACTAGCCATGCGCCTGATCAACTTCGCTGCCTCAATCATCGGTCGCTTCCCAGGCGGTCTCTCTCTGGTCAATACCGCAACCTGCATGTTATTCGGCTCCATCTCCGGATCAGCAGCAGCCGCAGTTTCATCCATCGGTGGCACACTCATTCCGGAAATGAATAAAAAGGGTTACGATAAAGATTTCAACGTCGCAGTGACCGTAGCAGGATCGATCACTGGGCTACTCATCCCTCCAAGTAACGTAATGATCGTCTATGCAGTGGTCGCCTCTGGAGTCTCTGTTTCCGCACTCTTCCTGGCGGGAATCATCCCAGGGCTTTTACTCGGTCTAGCCATCATGGCAGTCTGTATCATCGTCTGCCGTAAGCGTGGATATGGACAGGTAGTCGATGGAGTAGTTCCAAAATTTATGCCCTCATTCAAAGGCGCTTACCCTGCCTTAATGCTAGTAGTCATCGTTCTAGGAGGCATCTTCTCAGGCTTCTTCACCCCCACTCAGGCATCTGCCGTAGCTGTAGTCTGGTCACTCTTTCTAGCATGCATCTGGTACCGTGATCTACCATCAAAACAACTTCCGGAAATCTTCGCCAGAGCAGCACGCACCACTGGAGTCGTTTTACTCCTCGTAGCTACTAGTCAGGCTATGAGCCGGCTACTCACTGCTGAGCAAGTTCCACAGATGATCAGTGCGGCACTCCTTGCTATTTCCGATAATAAAATCATTATCCTACTCATCATCAATGTCATCTTACTTCTCGTAGGAACCTTCATGGACATCACCCCCGCCATCCTGATCTTCACTCCTATTTTCCTCCCCGTAGCCATCGAGTTAGACATGAACGCCATTCACTTCGGTATCCTCATGATCGCTAATTTATCGATCGGACTCTGCACTCCACCCGTAGGCACATGCCTCTTCGTAGGCTGTAGTGTGGGCAAGGCAAAGATAGCTGGCGTCTCCAAGCAAATGCTCCCCTTTTACATCGCCATGGTCGCCGTCCTCATGCTCATCACCTACATCCCGGAGCTATCTACATGGCTACCCAGCCTCTTTGAAAATTAACAATAATCAATATTCACTATAAAATATAAAACACTATGAACATCTTTAATCTAACAGGAAAGACAGCACTCGTCACAGGTTGCAAACGCGGCATCGGTTTTGCCATGGCAGAAGGTCTCGCAAAAGCGGGTGCCGACGTCATCGGAGTATCCGCTTCACTCGAAACTTCTGGCTCAAAAATAGAAGAAGCAGTCACCAAGCTCGGGCGTAAATTCACCGCCTATCAATGCGACTTCTCAGACCGTGAAGCAGTGAAAGCATTCACTGCAAAAGTCCTAGCCGAGAATGGAGCACCAGACATCATAGTAAACAACGCTGGCACCATCCTACGCGCTCCAGCAGCCGAGCACTCAGATGAATACTGGGACAAAGTCATCGAGGTCAACCTCAACGCACAGTTCGTCATCTCCCGTGACCTAGGTGCCAAAATGGTAGAACGCGGTAGTGGAAAAATCATCTTCACCGCCTCCCTCCTCACCTTCCAGGGTGGAATCACCGTGCCAGGCTACGCAGCATCAAAGGGTGCCATTGGACAGCTCACCAAAGCACTCTCAAACGAATGGGCAGGCAAAGGCGTTAACGTCAACGCGATCGCACCTGGCTACATCTCTACTGACAACACCGAGGCACTCCGCGATGACCCTGTAAGGTCCGAGCAGATCCTCTCCCGCATACCAGCAGGTAGATGGGGCAAGCCAGAAGACTTCGTAGGACCAACAGTTTTCCTAGCCTCAGAAGCCGCATCCTACGTCAATGGAGAAACCCTAGTCGTGGATGGTGGCTGGATGGGACGATAAAATCTGTCATCAAATTATCCGTATCTGGCACGTATTACTAACTATCTCTTTGCGTGAAAAACCAAATTCTATAGAATAGAATTATGAGTGAAAAAACCTCTTCCACCTTATCCAGATTCATCACTCTACTTGTGATGAGTCTGATCTGTATCAGCCATATATCTAATGCCAGAATAACCTCCACCGTCCTGCTCCAGCAGACTCCAGCCTGGACTACCTATGTCCAACAAAAGGATGCTGGCCAGAAAACAACCATCCCGGATTTTTCATACTGTGGATACGATTTCGGCAGGAGCGCCATCCCTAACGTTACCAATCTGGGTCACACCGTCTTTGATATCACGGACTATGGAGCTATCCCAAACGATGGTTTATCAGATCGCCAAGCTGTTATCGATGCAATCGCTGCTGCTGAAGCCAGTAATGCCCCAGCGGTGATTTTTTTTCCCGCAGGAAAATTCAGACTACTAGAACCTGAAGATACAGATAATGGCAGCATCAGAATTAGAAAAAACAACATCGTCATTCGAGGAAGTGGCTCGGGTGAAGGAGGAACAGAAATATTCATGAATGACCGCCATGATAACCCTGCCGGCCTTGACTACTCCACACCCTATCTTTTCGCATTTCTCCCTGGGGGTGCTAACTTCACGGATATCACTAATGTCACCTCTGGCGGTGATAGAGGAACCCGCACATTCAGTGTAGCAAGCACTAGTGGTCTATCAGTAGGTCAGCGCGTTTATCTCTACTTAAACAATGCGAGCCAATCCGTATTAGAACGCTACATGGGACCTTATAAAAACCTAACAGATGATAACCCATGGGACATTTATAACAATGGAGTCAACGTCCAGGAAGTCCATGAAATAGAATCCATCTCCGGAAACCAAATCACCTTCGTAGCTCCTACCAAACATGATGTCGTTTCTGCCGATGGCTGGAAAATTAAGCGTTTTGGGCATATCGAAGGAGTCGGCATGGAAGACCTCTTCCTAAGAGGAAACTGGACTTCTCCATTCGTCCACCATCGAGATGACTTTAGTGATAGTGCCTGGGGTGCAGTCAACATGGGCCGCACAGCCCACTCATGGATAAGACGCTGCAGATTTCAAGACTGGAGCAGAGCTATTATCATGAGTGATGGTATCGCAAACTCTCTCTTACAGATAGAAATAGATGGTAATAATGGACACAACGGAATCATCCTAAGAGGCACACACACCCTAGCAGGATTAGTCAATGAGAGCGCTCTCTTCTCTCATGGACCTGAGGTTTCTCGATGGAGTTCAGGTGTTACATTCTGGCGATACAACTATCATCAACACACCGAGTTCAGCGGCCACGGTAGCCAGCCATATGCCACTCTGTTAGATAAATCCAATGGAGGTCTCCATCCCGAGCGTGGGGCATCCGGTGCCACACAAGCCCAACCAAACCATCTGGGATACTACACACTATGGAACTTTAGACATATCGGGCAGTTCCCCTACACAGACTACCGAGTTTGGAAATCTAACAACAATAGCTTTCCCGGATACGTCCAGCCAATAAACGTGGGCTTCTCCAGCGAAAGTGGAACCACTAATCTACTGCTCACATCCAATGGTAACATTCCTCAGTATCAATTATTAGAATCACTCAATCAGCCCGTCACCCCAGAATCCCTCTATGAAGCCCAGCTCGAAAAACGTCTAAATCAGCCCCCTGCTTGGATTGCAGCAGAGAAAGCTGCTTGGTCACTACGAAGTAACACCAAAGCCGTGATTACCTATCCTGCGGATCAGAGCAGGATTAACCACACAGGAGCTATCACTCTAACAGCTGATGTCCCCTCAGAAATAGCCGCACTTGTCACAAAGGTGGATTTCTACCAAGGTAACCAATTTCTAGGCACAGACACCACTGCCCCATACACCTGGGACTGGACAGGAGTCCCCGTAGGAACTCACACAATAAGAGCTAAAGTTACCCGCACAGATCCCAATGGACCCTCAGCCACATACAGTCGCTTTGGAGCACCTATCACCTTTTACACAGGCTCATTTGCCACTACTCCTCTCTCTGTTTCCAGTGTTACCTCACCGCATCACGTTGGCTCAAACGTAGCTAGCAATGTTCTCAATGGCTTCACTTCCTCTTATTGGTTCTCTAATGGCCCCAAAATTCAACAACCTAGAAAAGATCTCATGCTCAGGTTTGACTTAGGCTCTGTGAAACAAGTGAACCGAGTCGATATTTCATGGGTAAATGGAAACTCAGAGAAAAACCAATTTGCCATCTGGCTTTCTAACAATGGCACCACATGGAGACGCGTTCTAACAGATTATTCATCCGGCACCACTAATGGATACGACAGACATTATTTCTCCGGAGGTCCAGCTCGCTATGTAAGAATCAATCCCTTCGGAAGCCACAAGGCAATCTCTGCTGGCATTAACCGAGTCAGATTTTTTTCACCCAGCTCAGCTTCTACTAACCAGCCACCAGAATTTCACTACGACTCAGTAGAAAAAAATGAAGGAGAAACTGGCTCACCCTACTTTACCTCCATCTCAGAAGATGCCTTTGATCCAGATTTAAATGATCTCATCACATTCAGTAAAGCCAGCGGACCATCATGGATCAGTATTTCATCATCTGGAATCATCACAGGCATCCCAGATCAAAGCGGCGATCTCAGCTTTACTGTTAGAGTCACTGACTCACACGGAGCTACTGACACAATGACTGTCAAGACCTACATCCGTGCGGGACATAGCCACTGGGTGCAGCCATCTGACGGCACATCCCCACACACCCTCTACCTCTGGCATTGTGATCAAGCAGATCTAAACGCAGCTAAAAATGCAGGTGACTCAGTAGATGCCAATAAAGTAGATACAAATAATAATCAACTCGGACCCGATCCACTATCTATCAATGCAGACCTAGACGCAGTGTTTGCCGCTGGTGGAAAATTTGGCTGGGGGCTACATAATTCTGGAGGCACAGACAAGCCCTCAGATGCCGGCGTGATAGATCCCGCCTCAGATGCCGTGCACATTTTCCCCACTGGAAATGACCCGAGCTTAACTGTCGAATGCTGGGTGAAATTTAATCAGCTAGGCATCAGGCAATTTTTAATCGATAAAAAACATGGCTACAATGATCTATCAGGTGGCTATAGACTTTATTTAGATAACGATGACTCACTCCGCTGGCGTCTAGGCGACGGCACTATAACGATGAACATCTCAGCCACCCCAAGTTTTAGTATTGGTCAATGGTATCACGTAGCAGGAACCTGGAACGCAGATACAGACACCTCCACTCTCTACGTTAACGGACAGATCGTTGCCAGTACAGTATTTGCTGGTAGCTCTATCAAAAATAATACCAGACCACTAACCATAGCGAACCGACAAGTCAGTAATTATGCGGCACTGGATGGTGTAATCGATGAAATCAAAATAAGCGACAAAGCCTACAACTTTGCTCCAGCAGGCAACTCCGCATGGGAAGACTGGCTACGTGAGCACTTCAATGATGCCGAGCGTGAAGACCTATCCGCTTCTGGAAGATCCGCAGATCCTGACGGTGATGGGATGAGTAATTTAGCGGAATTCATCTTACTCTCTGACCCAAAAAATGAGCTTAGTCGAGGCGAGATAAAAGCAAGCATAGCAATATCTAACAACAACCCACACGCTGCTATTAGCTACAAACGAAGAATAGGATATGCCAGCCGCCTTCAAGTCCAGCGATCAACAGAACTAATCACATGGACTGATGCAAATGACCTCGTTCAAGTATCACTAACAGATCATGGGGATGGGACAGAGACCATCATCCTGCGCGAGCCCACGGCTATCCCAGCCTTCCCAGCCACGAGCAGCAACAAGTTATTCCACCGTCTTAAAATAGAATGATTTGCACGCTAATGAGTCACTTCCTTTTTCCACTCATCATAAAGCTGTCTCATTTCTTCTAACTTTTCTGGGTTCTCTTTCGCGAGATTCTTTTTCTCACCCGGATCATCGTTGAGGTTATAGAGAAATTCACCCTTGATGAGCTCCACCATTTCTAGATCTGCATCTTTCGTATCTGTGACCACATGATATTTCCAATCACCAGATCTGACAGCTCTCTCGTGACCGCTATCCCAGAAAAGATTGCGCGAAGCAGTTGATTTCAATTTGCTTTTAAATAAAGGGACTAAACTCTTTCCATCAAAATCATCTGACGGCTTCACTCCCACAGCTTCATTAATCGTGGGGAAAATATCTAGCGTTGACACCACGCTGTGATCCACTTTCCCAGCAACGGCATGACTGGGCCAGCGCACAATCATCGGTATCCTAACACCACCCTCATAAAGCGTGTATTTACTCCCACGCAAGGGAGAATTATCAGCATAAATAGGGGTAGATCCGCCATTGTCACTGATGTAAATTACGATGGTATTTTTCGTCAACTCCAAGTCAGCTAAATGCTTGCTGAGCTTACCTATTTCAACATCTAAAAAATGCAGATGCGCCAGATACGTAGCGCGTCCTTCTGGATTATTAGGGAAGCGTCCTTTACGATACCAATCTAGATATTCCTCCTCAGCAGGATTCCAGTCCTTGACCCTATCTGTTATTCCATGTGCCTTTTTATAGCTATCGGGCAGCTGGTGGGTGAAATTATGCACCGCATTAAAGGACAACTGTAAGTAAAATGGCTTATCCTTATTCTCGCTAATAAACTCTCTCGCCTTCTCACCAAAAATCTCTGTAGCAAGTCCCCGCTTGCTCACCTTCTTCTTATTCTCCCACAAACTTCCCATTTTCAGGGACTCAAATTTAGCGATACTGCCCTCACCCTCGACAGGGTTATCCGTTTTACGACCCGCATTTTTCTGAAGCTCTAGGAATTTTTTCTCATCCGCATCATCATGAAACATGTAGTGTTTTCTGCCACCTACGAATCCGTAATAGTAATCAAAGCCATGATTGTTAGGGAAATCTCTAGACTCGGTTGAGCCACTGCCATAATGAATTTTCCCAACATACCCCGTGACGTAACCTGCCTTTTTCAAGCTCTCAGGGATCGTCTCGTAGTCTTTTGAAATCCCCGGATTCTTATACCAAAACACCCCCATGCGAGCCTGATGCACTCCCGTGATCAAGCCAGCGCGTGATGCATTACAAATAGGTGCCGTGCTATATGCCTGCGTAAACCTCACTCCCTCCGCAGCTAGTTTATCCAAGTTCGGCGTCTTCACATCATCCTTAGCAAACTCCGAGCACCCCAGATCCGCATAGCCTTGATCATCAGAAAGCACCACAATGATGTTAGGTTTCTGCGTATCAGAAAACCCAATGCTGGTGGATGCGAATAAGGTAATAAGTGAGAGCGAGATTGATCGTGGTTTCATAAGATGATGATTTAAATTTATTATTTTTCTGAAAAACCTTACCCTTGGTGATTAACCATAATGCTTACCCTTAGAGTTCAGATTTCCGACCTTGTATTGACAAGACTAATCACCCCCATAAGCTCATAACAGAAAAAAAGATTAAAAACATCCACAGCTGGAACAAAAAAAAGAGTCACTCGGTATGAGCGACTCTTTTAATAAAAAATGGTGGGCAGAGAAGGATTCGAACCTTCGTACACTTACGTGAGCAGATTTACAGTCTGCTAAATAACGGTTTCCAGGGCTGTCTCGGCTTGTCTAAATTTGGCTTTTAAAACGCATTTCTAGATCATTTTAATGTTGTAATACAGGGACTTACAATGATTAAATCATTCGCCATGAAAAGACAACCTAAGACAAACGAACGCCGACGGATCTGCCCAGTTTCTGCCCAGTCGCCAGCACAAACTCTCTCACGAACAAAAGTTGCATACTGGAGAACCAGACTCGAAAAAGTGAAAAGCAAAAAAGGAACATCCTCTCCCGATTATAGTGTACGAGTTGTGTTCAAGAATAAACGAGTTCGTTTCCCTCTCCACACATCGAACAAAGAATCAGCTGCCAGTAAAGCTGCTCAAATTTTCACATTCCTTATTGAGAATGGCTGGGAAGATACTATCGAGAAATATAAGCCGCAAACTAAGAAATCTACTGAAGTTCTCCCTTCATTAGGGAACACTGTCGGAGACTTGATCACCGCAAATCTAAAATATTCATCTGCTAGACCACAAACTCTACAAGCATACACGAAAGCATTTCGTCGTATTGTGTCAGGCGTTATGCTTATGGATGAATCGAATGATTTCTTATCTCGTAGTAGCTGTGGTAACGATGAATGGAGAATCCAAGTAGATGCGATTACTCTCGACGAACTCACTCCTCACAAGATTCAATGCTGGAAACAACTGTATCTCAAAAAGAATAGCAAAACCACTAGTGCTAAAAAGAAGGCTATCACCACCATAAATAGCCTAATCAGAAACTCTAAAGCTCTATTCTCTAAAAAGCTAATTGGTTTCTTAGAAAAAGACATTGCTCTCCCCTCTCCATTGCCATTTGACGGGATCACCATGGAGAAACCTTCTTCACAGAGATACCACAGTAAAATCGACGCTAAGACAGTATTAGCTCAAGCTCATGAAGAATTAAAAGAAACTGAGCCTGAATCTTATAAGATGCTCCTACTTGCCCTCGTGTGTGGCTTACGAGTCTCAGAGGTTGATTACCTGCTATGGGGCGCCTTTGATTTCTCTACAGGATTACTCATCATTGAGGACACAGAATATCACCAGTTAAAAAGCGAAGACTCCGCTGGCGAAATAGCATTAAGCGAGGACATGAAAAAACTCTTTAAGGAATACAAAAAAGAAGCGTCTTCTCAGTTTGTAATTGAATCTAAGGGAAACATCGAAAGATCGACAACAACTCGCTCCTACCGCTGTAGAGGAGCCATTGAGTTTCT
>CAKZMG010000311.1 GCA_937128235.1 uncultured Verrucomicrobiales bacterium | reverse complement strand
GCAACATCAAATGCCTCCTGATCGCCTTCTTTTGTTTGCATATTTTGGCGTACTTTTTTATCACCACGATTAATTGAATCTTCATACCGTTGAATCAGTGGTACCCTACGAGTGCTATAGTTGTCATACATTGATTTGGCCTCACCGATTTTCACAATCTCCGCTGGGGCAAGAACTTCTGGTTTTTCCTCCTCGTGCGGTTTTTCTTTACCGGTTTCGTTACAACTGAATGTAAAAGTCAAAATGGCAAGCACAGCCATATTCCGCAAGAATTGCGTTGCATTTTTCATGATTTGTAGTTTTTATGGTTACTGTTTATAGCAAAAACAGAGGGGGGAAGAGGTATTCTTGCCCTATAAAGATATTTTAAAATATGGGGAATTTACCTTTCTAAGAAAATATTTTTTATTTCTTTAGTAATACGACATAAAAAATCCCAAACTCCGAAGCAGGAGCTACTGCTTTAGATTTGCTCTGATTGATAAGTATGATTCTGCTACCACGATACTTTATCGTTTTATCATAGCGAAAAGCGAGCGCATCCACAGGATCTCCCTCCTTCTTACCAAGGTAGAGATTAGGGATCGTCTCAGCTAGTGAAACGAGGTCCACCTTCACGTTCACCTTTGCTTGTTTCTTATCTTGCTGAGCAAATAGAGCCGATTGGAAAAGCAATAAATAAATAATAGCGCGATTAATCATAGGATTATATTTCATTTCTGTTCAACCATCTAAAACTAATGATATTAAACTTTCTACCATATTTTTTATTCATCTCAGTAATTGTGTCCGGATCAGCCTCAGCGGTGTTCGTTGGGTCAACGTAGTTAGGATTTCTCTGAACAATCGCTTCACACCATACCTTGGCTTGCACTTGCCCTGTTCCAGAATCCACGGATTCACCATATGCCCTGATGCGGAAGGTATCAGATCTCACGGAGATAGCTGATCCTATCACTTGTAGAACATCTGCTTGAGTGAGCCATCCAGGAATTCCAGTAGATCTACTGCCCTGCTCATCACGTAAGTTATTATCAATGAGCATTGGGCGGTCAGACAGAATCGAAGCAATAGATCCAGGATTCAAATCCGCACTCCGAGGAGCCCACAGATAATCAGGTCCAGGGTTACTAATCCGAGTTGATTTACCCCCTTCAATATCTGCTCTAGGATAATTTCCAATCCTCTGGAAGTTCACCTTATCTTCATTTAAATCTAAATCTTTGAAGGCAGAGCTACTTCTATCTGGTGTGACAGTCAGAGCCGCATTATCTATAGCGGCTTGCAATGGACCAGAGCGTCCCAACTCAGCATTTTCTTTTAGCGGAATCAGAGTTCTATTGGTAAAATGTGCCAGTGAAGTGAACGGCCCTCTGGTTCTTACTTGCTTCACAATATGATCGGCTAAAGTATCGATCTCAGCATCAGTCAACCTACGGTATCCGCCCCAGGAGTCATCATCTGTTCCAGATGGTTCTTCAGAAGAAGCTTCCACCTGCTCCAGACTTCTGGGAAAAAATGCCCCACTTGTATCGCCAGCACCATCAGCTGGATGCTTCAGGTGACGAGTCGATGAGAGCAGAGCCACCCATGCTTGCTTGTTCGTGCTGTTCACATTAAAGGCACCTTTTATCCCCACACTAGCTGCTGCTTTTTGAGGGTTTCTTAGGTCTGATTCTACTTGAGAATAAAGCGCTGCTATTTTCGGATTAACTGGCGTGGAGTCTCCTGATGCAGGAATGCTGGATAAGAAGTAGCGATCCCATAGAGAAGCATTGAGCATATATGAAATATCATAATATCTATGCTGTGATGGTGTGGCATTTTGCTGGTTAAATATCTTATAATCAGTTCTCTCCTCACTTGATAAATGCCTTTTCACGAGCGGAGGAGCGTATGAATTAGCAAAGGCGTTTCCCGGCTGATCTGCTACCGAAACTCGGCTATCATCTGCTGTGAGGTCTGCATGCTGGAACTGTGCCAGAGAAAGGATTTGTTCTGGGAAAGAAAAAAGCACTGTCTTCTGAGGTCCAAATGGTGACTGCCCCCATGGAAGAGGATCAATAGCTAGATTACGCGTGAACGCAATGCCTGTGTTCCCTCCTGGTGCCGTGTAAGGAATCTGTGCGAAACTATTTTCACTTTTACCGAAATACGGAGGCGGATTATAACTCGTGATGGGTGCTTTAAAATGACTTGCACGCACATTAAAGTCAGCAAATGTTCTTATGGTAGAACCTGCAATTCCTAAGTAACTAGGATGAGCAAGATAAGAACCATAGTCTGCACCTGGCTGGCTAATCTGGAATGTGAATAGCTGTAACCCAAATGGCTTAGTCATTCTACTCGCCCAGTAAGAATTCAACCAACGAGTGGTTTGTACAAAATAGCCATTATCCAGCTCAAAGCTTTTTACCCTTCTCAGGAGACCACTACTGGTATTGGCTAGACGTAATTCCGCCATCATTTGAGTTGTATTCGTAGATTCACGCACATCCAGTCTCACACTGCCTGAGGTTAAATCGAAGCCTACATTATTTTTCTGAACGATACAGTATTCATAATTAGTGGGATCAGTATTATTGAATGGTACCATATCGATATTCACTCGTGCTGTGCCCCACGACCGCTCCACTTTACTCCCTATAGTGTACGATCTAGCTTCACCTGGCGCTAAGACGTCAGATGGTATCCGCATCACTGCATTATTTAGACAGGCTGGACTGCTGGTATACTGTGGGAGAAACTGGCAATAGGATCCGATGTCCCAGATACAAGATGGGCGGATTCCAGCTGGCGTATCACTAGATAGCTCAAACTCAAGCGGTTGCTTCCAGCGCAGCGGATAGGGGTAAGGATTTGCTATTGAAACCGCTACCTTTGTTGTCGCAAAAATTTGATAAATATTACCAGAATGCCGCTTAGGCAATGCACCAAAGAGGACTCTTATATCTGAGAGCACAGGAGCAATGGTAACCGTATTTCCCGAATCATTCCCTGCCTGGACAATGAGCTCTTTACTTCCAGAGCCTAGATCTTTTCCGACCTTATAAAAGTCAGCTAGCTGCTTCCAAGTAGGTCCCTTAATATTGGGAGCAATGGTTTTAGGGATGATGTTTTCATTGGATACTGGCTCTCCGGAAAAATTAGCAGATGAAGCAAATCCATTTTCTAAATAATAGCTCAGATCAACCTTTAATCCACCGTTAAGAGAATCTGTAGCAAGTCCCACACTGTATGAAGTACCTGAGTGGAATGCACTATGAAGAGGCTTGCCACGTAGCGATGTCTCTATCAGCTCTAATTCACCATCACCGATGATCTTATCAAAATCCTTATCACTCCCAGGTATAGGATAGCTTTCAAACCCTGGAATTTTTTCCCAACTACTACGATTTGCCACTAAATCTTCGTAATCAGCTTTATCGTCTTTTTTATAATCTGCTCTAACATTAGTTCTAGCTTTCACTCCTTCATCACCTACCCACCAAGCATAGCGTCCAGTCACCTTGCCTTTTTCTTCTAGCTCTACCATCGGAGCTGAAACAAAATTTGAAACACCAGTGCTTCCATTGCTACCAGATAACCCCACTGTATTTTCGCCTACTAAAATAGCCACCTTAGCTTCATCTGTGGGTAGCCCCTGGGCATCTAATGCAAGCTCAGCATCGCTAGGCTGAGGATTCTCACCACTCACTAGCCAAGCAATCTGCTCAGATGACGGGGTTTTTGTATAAATGGTTGCACTTGGATCAGTTTCCAGATTTCTTCCTACCGCGGTCCAGTAGCGTGTGCCATTTTGCAACATACTGAGCTTCTTAGATTGCCCATCATAAGAAACATTATTTCCGGGATCTGCTCCAGCTGCTAGCTTAGTTCCGTCTACTTTCCCCGCCATGTCAGCAGTGTAGGTGATTCTTTGGTCTTGCCCTGCCGTGAGCTGGAGCTTGGCTATCGCGAGCGTCAATGCTAATTTCGCATTCTGCTCAGCCTCAAACTGGGCATTACTAAATCTGGACGTGCGCGTCTCAATCGCAGAAAAACTCATCATTGCCACGGCTATAAGCATGAGCAATGACATAATCATAATCGTAGAGATCAGAGCGAAACCTTTTGGTTTAGAAAAATAGAGAAAGGCAAGTTTTAGGTTGGGTTTGGTTTTCATACGTACAATTTGAGAAAATGTATTTACATTGTATCTTCTACACTCAAATCCGTGTGTCAAGAAAAAAGAGCTATGATCCAGTTTCGTCATACAAAAAACTCTTTTTGCTATATGAAAAACCCCTATTGCTATGACAGGCAACCCCGAAATCACAATTGTTTATTTCACTGAAATGTAATCATCAGACACAAAATAAAACCCTTTGTATTTTGCCGTCTTGGCATTCTGTGCTTAAATTAAAATGAAATCCATTCTAAAGCCTCATGAGAATACTACCATTATTTGCCCTACTAATCGCATTCACAACCTCAGTCAGCCTCAGCCAGGTTCCTTCTAATACGAGACAAATCATCATTGGCATCGCACCAGATAAAAACTCATCTCACGTCACTCTCTCCATCTTTGAGAAAGGCAATGGCGGATGGAAACAGAATGGCTCAGCATGGAAAGGCAGACTGGGTAGATCTGGTCTAGCTTGGGGCATCGGGCTTCACCCAGCTAATATGGAGGGCATCAGAAAGCGAGAAGGAGACGGCCGCTCACCATCGGGTATTTTCAAAATAGGCTCTGAGTCTGGTTACGCCTTCGGATACGCACCAGCCATTAAGAAACTCCCCGCTCTCCCCTACAAAATGATCACCACTAGAGATCTCTGGGTTGAAGATTCAAACTCACCATACTACAATCGGCACATCCTGCTGGCTCACCAGCCAAAATCAGCCTGGGAGAAAAAAGGACAAATGCGTCAAGGTGATCACGCTCACTCGCTCAAGCTCTTCATCGCGCACAACGAAGGAACATCCAAGAAACGAGCAATCGCCAATGCTGGCAGCTCCATTTTTTTCCATATCTGGAGAGGCGGAGGCAGTAAACCCACTGCCGGCTGCACCACCATGCATCCAGCCCAGCTTTCGGGCATGATCTCAAAAATCGACCCTAACAAAAACCCCGTTTACGTGTTGCTCACCGCTAGTGATTACAAGAAATACCGGGCAGCATGGAAGCTACCTTAAGAAGCTAACATCCCCTGAGCTAGAGCCAATAGAATCTGCACTGCTATATAGATAGCTGTGACTATTCCTGCCATCCCCCAGCGCAAGTAGCAAAACTGATGGAGAGCCCAGACTGTTAGACCAACAACAATAACTAAAGCTATCCATGGACCTGCAGCAAGGCTGAGAGCCAAATTACATAATCCTAAGCAGAATGAAATCAGAACAACTTTTGGAAATGAATAATCTGCTTCGTGTCTCGCGACTACAAACATGATTAAACAGAGAACTGCCGCACTTACGAGTAAACCTAACATATTATTTCTTTTTTCTTTTAAAATTCGGATCCATTGAATGCAGATACGCTAGAAGATCAGCAAATTCCGGCAATGTAAGCTGATCACATAAGTGCAGACTCATCATGCCCATTCCTGGTTCAGTTTTCTTCACCTTAGTCGCATCCAGCTTAGTCGGGATTCCTGCGATATTGTGTAGAACTACTTCCTTAGCATCCTTCTTCACAATAGTGCCTAAATGAGCCGTTCCATCTTCCATAGTTATGTTCACCCATGATTTAGCGATGGTTGCGTTTGGCTTGATAATAGATTCTGCTAAATCTGTGCGAGTGAGACCACTTAGTTTAGCGAGGTCAGGTCCTTTAACCACGTCTCCTGCTTTCACATTGTGACAACCTACACAGCCCACTTTACCGATAACTTTAGCTCCCTTCTTAGCGTTACCTTTGTTTTTAGTAACGTAAAGAACTAGATCCTCGATAGATGTCTTTTCAACGGTCTTAGCAACCTTCCCTTTTTTACTAGGACGAGGATTGATTCCATCCACATACGCTCGGTTGCGGACGATTTCTTTCTTGAGCTCAGCCTTACCTGCATCATCTAAGCTATCGTTCAGTTCAATTAGATAAGATGAAATTTTGTCTGAAGCAGACCAGTCTACTGGATAATAATAAGGACCTGTAGGGTCAGGACGTGTGGACCACCAAGTAGAGCCATCGTATTCAGTGTCCTTCTGATGTAGTCTGATTAGCGTGTTAGCGATCTTCTTTTTAACATCATCAGTAGCTGACTTAGCAGCCGCAATGAGAGCATCCACTACTTTTTCAGAATGCATAAATTTCATAGTAGCAAGAGCAGCAGACTGGAGAGACTCATCACCAGACTT
>CAKZMG010000310.1 GCA_937128235.1 uncultured Verrucomicrobiales bacterium | reverse complement strand
TGATTTCTGTGAGGTCTAGTCCGCTGCGGAACTGACTGTAGTAATCATTGATGTTGTTTCCAAACGCACGCGATACTGCGAGAGGGGATTTGATTTTGAAATCTCGGCATAGCCCCATGAGGATGATGCTCCGCCCTATCCGCCCATTTCCATCACAGAAGGGGTGGAGTGTTTCAAAGTGGATGTGCCCTTGGATAGCGTTGGTGAGTGGGGTGCTAGGTTTGCAGTTGTTAAACCAAGTAATAAACTCAGTCATTTTTTTGACTACGAGTTCTTTTGGTGCCCCTTCATGAACGATTTCGTATTCATGGTAGAGCTCGTTTCCGCTTATGATCTTCATGTCACCCACATAGTTTCCAATGGATTCCTCTGGGAAGGCTGAGCCTTTTAGGATTACTTTGTGCATGGATTTGATGCGCTGGTGGCTGAGTGGTTTATCGCAGTGCTCTAGACACATCTTCATAAGTTCTACCGCTCCCTGTTCTTTCTCTTTTGCAGGAACGATGTTTTTTACAAAGGAACTGTGCACGGATTCCCGGTCTAGTTTGATGCCTTCGATCTTTGAGTTGGCGATGATTTCTTCTGTGAAGAGGTCATCGAAGTCTTGATTGCGTAGCGGGAAGGATTTGACTAGCTTTCTAAACGCGGCAATGAATTTCTTCTCCAGTGGAGCGATGGCTACTGGATTATGATAGAAATGTGGGAAGTCATCTAGCTGCCAGAGGTAAGTTTTTTCTTGGCGGTTAAATTTAGGTTTATCAGACATGTCGGATAAAGTGTGATTTATCCGACATAGGTTGTCAATGCTTTTTGTGGCGGATAAAATGTGATTTATCCGACATTGTAGATATTTTGAATTTATCCGCCATAGAGGGTTTGTGTTTAACGAATGGGAAATCGACTTGCAAGTTAGGGTTGGGTGAATTATTGTGCTGTTTGTGAAGACTTCTTATCTAACTTATTTATCTAGCTTCTTTGGCTTTGTATGCTTTGGGGTCTATTTATATTATGTAGCTTTTGAAAGTCACCTTGATCTGAGTTGGAGAGTTATTGTGATTCTTTTTGTGCTTTCTAGTTATTATGCTAATTTTCGCCTGCGCAAAGATGAGGAGAAAATAGTGGAACAGCATGTGTCTGATGTCGTGAAAATAGATCCAATGTATAAGAAATTTCTTAAAGAGGATGAGTCCCGGAGACGCATCTGCAAAGAAGATCTAATTTCTATTTTTTATAAATGGAAAGATGAGCAGTATTAGAGCTAGAGACTACTGGTAGTTGAAAATTAGTTTAACGTTATTGGGAAGTAGTCAAAAAGTCTCAGGGCTAGTGAGGTGGAAGCTATGATAAGTACTATTTTGGGAACACTTCTGTACTTTGGTAGAATCAAAAAGAGAGGTAAAGTGATTCCGAGTAGATACATGCGATAGTGCCAGGCGTAGGGTCCTTCGATTCGGAGTTTGTGTGCTTCTAGTTCATATTTAGCACCTGAGTAGTAGGCTATAAATAGATCAGAAAGATAGCTGTAGATGAGGATGCCACAAAATATTACGAAGATAAGGCAAGGGTATAATAAAATACGCTTGCTGGTTTCTGGTGTTATTTTCTTTAGGAGGAGGACAATGCAAAGAGCAATCAATGCTATGTTGATAAAACTGAGAAGCAGACCATATTCAATGTAGAGGGGCATTCTCTCTTATCTAAGATATGTCCTCAGCACCAAAATATGGCACGAGTGCCTCTGGGATCTTTATGCTGCCGTCTGGTTGTTGGTTTTGCTCGATGAGGGCTACGTAGAGTCTTGGTAGGGCGGTGCCTGAGCCGTTTAGAGTGTGGCAGAATTGGTTTTTTCCGTCAGCATCTTTGTAGCGGAGCTTCATGCGGCGGGCTTGGTAGTCGCCGAAGTTTGAGCAGCTTGAGACTTCTAAATACTTGCCTTGTCCAGGTGCCCAGACCTCGATGTCGTAGGTTTTGAGTGAGCTGAATCCGATGTCTCCTGTGCAGAGCTCGATGGTGCGGTAGTGGAGACCTAGCTTCTGAAGTGCGGCTTCTGCGTGTCCAGTGAGTTCTTCTAACACTTGCATAGAAGTCTCGGGGAGTACTGCCTGGACGAGTTCTATTTTATCAAACTGGTGCATGCGGATGATGCCTTTGTTGTCACGACCTGCGCTTCCTGCTTCACGACGGAAACATGGGGTGTGGGCGGTCATCTTGATGGGGAGGTCTGACTCTGCGTAGATGGTGTCTCGCATGAGGTTAGTGACTGGGACTTCTGCTGTAGGGGCGAGGAACATTTCGTTGTCTTCGATGCCATACATGTCGTCTTCAAATTTAGGGAGTTGACCTGTGCCTTCCATGCAGTAGCGGCGGATGATGTGTGGGACGTTTACTTCTGTGTAGCCGTGCTCTTCTGTTTGGATATCTAACAGAAAATTGATTAGGGCGCGTTCTAACTTAGCTCCTTTTCCACGATACATGGCGAAGCCTGAACCTGAAATTTTAGCGGCAGCTTCGAAGTCGATCAAGCCGTGTTTCTCAGCGAGCTGGACGTGATCTAGCGCATCATCGATGGCTGGCTTGTCACCCCAAATCCTTACCTCTGGGTTGTCGTCTTCGTCTTTTCCTACTGGGCAGTCTGCGTAGGGAACGTTAGGGATGGTCATTAGCAGGTGGTTGAGCTGGCTAGTGACTTCATCGCTCTGAGTGTCTAGTTCCTTGATGCGGTCTCCTATTTCTTTGACTGCTGCTTTCGCTGTCTCAGCCTCATCTTTTTTCCCCTGAGCCATGAGTGCTCCGATGTTTTTTGAGGCGGTGTTGCGCTCAGATTGGAGGACTTGCTTTTCGGTTTCTATTTTTCTGCGAGACTCATCACTGACGAGAACTTCGTCGATAAGTGTGTGCGCATCGCCTCCACGTGTGGCGAGTCTGGTTTTGATGGCTTCTGCGTTTTCGCGGATGTCTTTGATGTCTAGCATGACTAATAGGTGTGAGTGATTTAATTTCTGCGGAGAGGCATAGCGTATCTAGTGGGAATTACCAGTGCGGAGAGAATTTTTTTTGACAGAGAGCACGGTATCTACAAGTATCTGAGTATAATGATTACCACAAAATTAAAACTTACCTCTATCTTTGCAATCAGTGCATTGATCCAACCACTCTCCGCTCATGATGTAGCGAAGGGTGAAAAGCATGAGCACCAAGCTGTGATCCAAGCTCCAGTGCAGACTGGAAATGGTGCCTACACCTACATCGCAGACGCGCAGTGGGGGAGCATGAAGGATGGAAAGACTCTCGGACCTACGCATGGGAGTGTGGTGGTGGATAGCAAGGGGCTGATTTACGTTTCTTCTGATGGACCGGATTCACTCTTCGTTTTCGATGCTGCGGGTAAGCTGATTAAGACTATGGCACCAGAAGCTCGTGGTATGCATCATATGACAATTGTGAAGGAAGGTGATAAGGAATTTATCTATGGCGCACAGTTGCAGCATAACAAACGCATCGTGAAGCTTGATTTAGATGGAAAAGTTGTCATGGAAATCACTCCAAAGACCGTAAAAATTCAAGGTGGTTATAATGGTATCACAGGTGTGGCAGTAGCTCCTGACGGTTCTATTTTCGCTAGCATGGGTTATGGTTCTAACTTGATTCATAAATTTGATAAGACAGGAAAACATCTTCTGACCTTTGGTGGTAGAGGTGCAGCGACGGATAAATTTAAAACACCGCATACTCTGGGGATCGATACTCGCTTCGGTGAGCCGAGACTGCTGGTGTGTGATAGAGAAAAACGCCGCCTCGTACATTTCGATCTCAACGGAAAATTCATCTCAGTGCATGCTAGTCATTTGCGCCGTCCATGCGCGATAAGTATCCACGGTGATGTGTGCGCAGTGGCGGAGCTAGAGTCACGCGTCACAATTCTAGATAAAAACGGAACACCAATTTCATTCCTCGGTGATAACCCTAACAGAAAGCACTGGGCAAACTTCGGTGTGGCGCCTAAGGATCAGAAAGTGGGTGTCTTCTCAGCACCGCATGGTCTTTCATTCGATAAGGATGGAAACCTCTATGTGCAGGACTGGAATAAGACAGGGAGAGCGACTCAGCTGAAATTAGTGAAGTAGTTTTCTTAGCTCTGCACTTTTTTGACAAACTGAGCCTTGAGATTGATGGCGATGCCGTTCATGCGGCAGGAGATCTCATGGTCGCCGTCTTGTAGGCTGATAGGCTTTGACTTGGTGCCGCTCTTTAAGACATCGGATGAGCCTTTCATCTTGATGTCCTTGATCATCTGCACGACATCGCCTTTTTCGAGCACATTGCCATAAGCGTCTTTCACTACACGTTCTTCTGGAGCGTCTTCGTCTGGGATGTCGGTTCTGTCCCACTCATGACCACAGGTCATACATTCATAAATTTTATCGTGGGTAAGGACATCGTCCATAGTGCATAGTGGGCATGTATTTTCTGACATGAACCGATCTAATATGAGACGAATCTATTTTGCAACTACGCAATTAAGCAATTAAGCAATCGGGTCTGGACAGAATTTTCTGCGTTGGCATTTCAGACAGTGATCACCGAGGTAGAGTGAGTCTATCCATTCGATAAGTGGAGCGATGTGTTGCTTTTCATCGGTTAGGATGCCGGCTTCGAAATTGCGTTTGTCTGGAGATTTAGCTCCTAGTCCGGCTCCTGTTAGATTGGCTGAGGTGATGAATGCTGATTTGCCATCGATAATAATTGCCTTGGTGTGAATACGCGGGCAGAGGATGCGCTCGAAGAGGTCGCTCTCAATCAGAGCTGGGTATTTATCAAAGTCCTTACGAAATCTGGGGCCAGGTTCTTTAGCGTGCATGAGGCGAATGGCGACTCCTTGCTGCACAAGGTCACTGAGGATTTCTAGGAACGGAACGAAGCGTTGTTTTTTCCCTTTGAGCCCTTTACCTACATGAAGGTCCTTGATGTCCGCAGTAACGATCCAGAGAAATTTCTGAGCCTGCGGAACTAAGTCAGCGATGATGCGCTGGTAAATGGCTTCGTTGAGTAAGAGTTCTGTCACTCAGTGATTGTGATTTATTTTGGCTCAGGTGTCAGTTAAATTTTCAGAATTAGTGGGTGATTTTGTGTATAGTTCGAGGGTAGATCTGAAAAAGTCTTTCAGGGGTTTTTATTACCTAAAAAGTGAACTTGTTTCCCTTTTAAAGAATTCGCTTATTTTTAAAGCAGGGTGCTATTGTATTAGGACTCATACCTGATTAAGTGTGATTTTTATAACAATTAACAAACAATATATATTATGATAAATAAATTAACACCACTATTACTACTGGCTCTTCCAGCTTCAGCAGCTTCTACATTCACTAATGCAGTTGATACCGACTTCAACAATGCAGGAAACTGGGATTCTGGTTTGCCAACTGATGCTACTGCTGAAGGCATCATTGATGCTGGCGCAACAGCAACCATGAGTGCTAGTTATCTCATGGCAAATGGGGGCTCGCCTTCTGTCACTGATATTATTGTCAATGGAACACTCAACACGGGAGCTAATGAATTGCAACTGCGCTCAGGAGCAGTTCCAAGAACATCAGACCTTACCATTGGAGCTACTGGTATTCTAAATGTTGATTCCGGCGGTACTATTGATATTGCAGGAGCTGCTGCTGATGTTTTCGTTAATGGCGGTGCTTTGAATTTTTTAAATGGATCCAATGCACAAATCAGTAAAGCTCTCGAAGTCTTGAACGGTGGAACACTTAGTCTCGGCGCAACTTCTGGTTGGGTAGGCTTTCTTGGTGATGAGCTAGTCATTGGTGATGCTAGTAATCTTGCATTTGATTTTGATGCTGCCTTGACTCACTCAACTATTCTTGGTCAAAGTCTCGCTGTAGAGTTAGGGGCGGGAGCTAACCTGAATCTGAATTTTGCTGCTGCACCTACTACTGGATCTACATTTACCCTAGCTACTGATGTTAGTGGTTTCGCTGGATCTGTAGGAACATTTACAAATGTTAATGCTACAGGTCTCGGAGCAGGACAGAGTGCTACGGTTGATTATGGCACGCTCAATGCAGGTGAACTTACTGTTACAATCGTTCCTGAGCCATCATCCACAGCTCTACTCGGACTAGGCGGTTTAGCTCTTGTTCTGCGTCGCAGAAAGTAGTGTTACCGTTTCTCTTTTATTTATTGGAGAGTGAAGTGAACTGGAGCAGATACTTGGGAATTTTTTTCTGATTATTTGTAGATTCTACGAGAGCTCTAGAACCTTCACCTACATTGCAATCAGGCTTTCTAGGTCTTTTTTATTAGTCAGACGACGTCAATCATAAATGGGCGTCGCTTAATATGTGTTAGAGCCGTTTTCTCATTTAGTTGAGGAAACGGCTTTTTATTCTTTCTGTAAAGCATCACGGATTTCAGCAGGACCTTTTCCAGTTTGTCTTTGTATGAAGTTAAAAAAGTTAGAAGCTGAGCTAAATCCACAGCGGCTAGCAATAGTGTGAATGTCCTCTTTAGTTGTCTTCAGCAGTAAAAGAGCTTCATCTAATCTTAACTTTCGTATGTGTTCTGAGATCTTTATTCCATAGTGTCTGAGGAATTTTTCTCGCAGTGTTTTCTCGGTATAGCCTGCTACATTAGCTAGTTCTTGGAGTGTGACTCCTTGCACGGCATGCCGCTCTAAATGTCGCTTGGCTCGTTCTAAACTGAGGTCTTTAGATTGTCCGCCAGAGCTCTTTCGTATATGAATCTTAGTACAGGGAAGCTTCTGCCATCGGGGTTCTGGTGGCTCATTTGTTAGAATCCATGAACTCAGTTGTTCCGCCACTGCCCAGCCTATTTTTTCACCTGGAATTTCGATGGTAGAGAGAGCGACACTACCTGATTTCCCTACGAGACGATTTCCCTGACCGAGCACTACAATGTCATCTGGAATTCTGTATCCCATCTGTAGCGCTGTCTGACAGAGCATTACTCCAACATAGTCATCTGTAGCAAAAAGCCCGAGCGGCTTAGGCTGAGCTCTTAGAAAGTCTTCAAGGCCTGGAATGGTTTTGCCCTGCCATATGAGTTGCTGTTTGTTAGCAGGATCGTATTCATGAAGTTCAAAGATGTCATAATTCATGTTATTTTTTGCAGCTAGTTCGGTGAAAAGTTGAGTAGATTCATTGTGTACTGGGCTATTTTTTAGTTCTGTGCCAACATGACCAATAGCTTCTATGCCCAGATGTCGAAAATGATCAATGGATAACTGCACCATTGATAGCCTTTCATAGGTTATTCCAGCGACCATAGGATCATCAAGAAGGTCATTTATATACCCACCGCAATCTATTCTATAGAGATTTAGCTCTGGCAGATCAGATGCTGTGCGGTGCTGAGGAAAGCACCACGTGATAATGCCATCAAAGTGTTTTTTTAGGTCGGGCGGAATTTCAGCGGTTAGGGGGTCTAGCTCAATAATTCTCCAACCTGGATTTTGGTCTATCCAATCGATTACTCCTTTGCGTATGTTACGCGCATATTCGTAGAAAAGCGGCAGTAGTAGTGCAATATTTTTGGATTTGCTCATCGGTTTATTGAGCTACTTTTATTCAAGGAGGGCTGATGTGTGAAGAAGTTTTCTTGTCTGAGGGTAAAAAATTATGTGAATGAAAGGCTACGCCACGCATGACGTAGCCTTTCTGTGATTATAAACACAATAATAATCACTGATTCACATCTATTGGGGGGATATTATTTGGGGGGAATCTGTTTTCTTTTCCTGCGGATAAGAGCGGCTGTAGCTCCTGTGGCTACTAAAAATGTGGTGCTCGGCTCAGGAACTAAGGTGAAATTTCCATATTTAGAAATATCTGAATGATATTCAGCCAGGTTGGAGAAGCTGGCAGCATTTTTAAATCCTGAAGTGTCTTTAGGTTGGTTTCCGTTACTTAGGGCTACGGAAGTTATGCCAGATAGTTCCCAAATTCCATTTCTCTTGATGAAAACTGGTGCTCCGGAGTCTCCTCTGCTGGCCATTCCTTCCCAGCTAGTAGTGTAGTTTCCTGCTCCAGGGTCATCGAAGCGTATGTAAAATTCGCTTCCTTTATACCCAAGTGAATTTGTCCATTCTGCAGTAGCGTTACCCATTGCCCATGGGATGTCACCAGCCACGTTGTTGAGGCCAAAGCTGATGGTCTTGCTTGCTGGTCCCCATTCATAGACATCATATCCACCTTTGTTAATCATGTCGCTAGTTCTGGAGTTGTTATCTGTTCCTTGGACGCGCGTGCCTCTGCCAGTCATGAGTATTTGGTCATTAATGGATGGGTGTGTGGAAGCAATGGTAACGGTTGGCAGATCAGGCAATTTACCAACTCTGCTCTTACCTATTTCATAAAGACTTAAGTCGGAGGTGTTGATCTGGGACCTGCTAATTACTTTATGGTTCTCGCCAGCAATGGTGATAGAGCTTCCTATCGTTAATTCTTTCAAATGGTCTGCTGTGAGCACGTAGCCAGTATCACCTTTAGTGCCCGGCCCTAGGTAAACGCCAGCTCCTCCTTCAATGGCTATGACATTGTTTTCATAGTTAAAGCCGCTGGCGATTTGTCTGAGCTGTTCTGGGCTGCTATTTGTGCCATTTGCACCATTAGAGCCGGCAACTATAACGGCACTAGAATTGAGTGATGAAGCTAACCACATGGGAATGCTCCAAAATGGAGTTAATATTATTTTGTATTTATTCATGTTTAGGGGGTGTGAATCATCATTTATTTAAAAAAATAAACTTAAGTTCACAATAAATTTTATTAAACTTATTCTCCGTGAAACATGTATAATACTTGTATTCAATATTTTATGACACAAAAAAGCCCTGCAGAAATATCTGCAAGGCTTAAAAATTTATTTAATATTTATTAACTATCTTTTCCTTCTTATTATCAAGCTGATGCTTGCAAAGCTGAGAAAAAGGGCTGAGCTTGGCTCAGGAACTGCATCTCCATCTGGATCTACAGTGATATTTAGTGTAACTGGATTTGATGTTAATCCAGATGAACCAAACATGTATTCTGAGTCAGTGCCTGTGCCAGGATCACTACCAATACTGATATTAGCTCCACCTATGGTTACAAAACCGTTTTGATTAGCTCTATCAATGAATGCTTGGCTGAGCTGGATGGAAATAGACCCACCTGTTGAGTTTGACATAATGGTAGAACCGATGAAGCTACCGTCACCTAAATCATTGAAGAAATCTAAACTAGAAATAGAAGGCGCATCGAAATCAATCGTTGTATCTACGAGTGAAAGAGCAAAAACTTCATTGGAATCTACTGAGTTAAAAGAGCCTGATGGAGTATCTATGGTGATAGTTGCATCTGTAATGCTTCCGATCACGCCTGAAAAATCAAAATTGAAGTAGTTACGATATTCAGTAGAGGAGTATTTCCCTGCTATGTAATTAGGATTAGATGTGTCTCCGTATCCAGAATCATCAACCCATCCGTTACTTGATGAGTTGAGTCCGTAAGAATATACTTGAGCACTCGCCACGGAGGTAAGCGCTAAAAATGGGATGATGAGGTTCTTATTTAGTTTCATAGTAAAATCAGATATGACAGACCATTTCATTAAGTCAATAAGATTATTTAGCTTTCTTAACTAAATTCTAGATTTTTGGCTGATCTGTTTGATAATCTGCCTTTTCACCTGAGTGAAATAGAGTTAAAGAGGGACATGGATGAAGGGAAAACTGTATTAAGCATCTCGCTAAGGGTTATTTTAGGAGCGTTGTTTTTGTGGGCAGGAACGATGAAGTTTCTTGATGTGGATAGCTTTGTCGAGACTGTGGGGTTTTTTGAGATACCACCATTTGATAGCGAACCCTGGGACATGTGGCTTGGCTATATGTTGCCATTATTTGAAATTTTGGTGGGAGTTACATTGATTTTGGGTGTATTGTTGAGAGGTGCTTTGGTGAGTGTGTTTATCCTTAGCGCAGGTTTTTTAGTCGCAGTAATATCCGCTAATGCGCGGGGACTGAACATTGAGTGCGGTTGCTTCGGGAAGGCTCTGTCATTTGATAATTATTACATGCACATTGCAGTATTAGTAATAATGACTTTGATGGCGATTGTGTTAATTATTTGTGAGGTGCACCGGGGAGCTAACGAGGATCAGAATAAGCTGGCGTAGCGCTCTTTGAGTTGAGCTTGCCATTTCTCGAGAAAAGCTAGATCACGCGCAGCATTACTGAGCTGATTGGTATTAGAAGCCACTTCTAGAGTACTGGCTTTTTCTGCCTCAAGGTAGTCAATCTGTTTACTAATGATGTCCTGAAGTTGTTGGGATTCGTTTTCTAACAGAGCAATAGCCAGTGCTGAAGTGGTGGCGGATTTCTTACGCAGGAAGCCATCAGCATCTTGCAGTATCTGAGCTGTGGACATAAAGAAATCCATCAGATGATCACTAACAGTCCCACGTTTCTCGTAGGGAATACCTTCTAGCTCCATGAGATGAATCAGTCTTTTAGAGTGAGACTGAAGGATGGCGTAGGCTGTGTTGAGGAGACGGTATTGAGCGTCATCACCATGTTCAGAGTTGTCTGGGTGGTGCTTGGCAGCCAGCTCGCTATGATGTTTCGAGAGGGTCTCTAAATCAATATGAGTAGCTTGCTCAATATCTAATAGTTGAAAATAGTTTGTCATCTACGTTATTTGGCAATATACTTTAAAGCTCGCTGTGCGGCAAATAATCCGAGTGTGGCAGTCATGTGCGTAGCGCTGCCAAATCCAGAAGAACAATTTAGCCTCATGCTGTTAGACTGCTCGGTATCACAATGGGAACTATCAGGAAACACAGCTGGTTCATCAAAAAAGATAGCTTCTACCTTAAATTTTTTAGCTTTCAAGTTTACCGCCTTTGGGAATCCATAATGACTTCTCAGCCGGGTTCGCACCTTTAGAATAAGGGCATCATGGGTCACTCTGGTCATATCAGAGATTTTGATTTTAGTGGGGTCTGCCTTTCCTCCCGCTCCCCCACAACACACCACAGGGACACTGCGTTTTTTACACTCTGCTATGAGAAGTGTCTTCTGCATCATGAGGTCAATGGCATCAATCACGAAGTCAATGTCACCTGAAAGTAGTCTCTCAGAAGTTTTTTCATTATAAAATGTCTGCTCACAGATAATCTCACACTCAGGGTTGATGAGTTTGATGCGCTCCGCCATGGCATCCGTTTTCTGTTTCCCAATCTCGCCATCCATTGCATGCAGCTGGCGATTAATATTTGTCACGCAGACTTCATCGAGATCCACCATAGTGATCTTGCCCACGCCAGAACGCGCGAGAGCTTCTACTGCCCAGGATCCGACTCCGCCTATTCCAATAATCATCACGTGTGCGCGCGAAAATTTCTCCAGTGCTGTGGTTCCATAGAGCCTAGCCACCCCGCCAAAGCGTGCCGCAGTAGATTCCGTTAGTGGTGTATCAGTCATTGTTACTAAATAATAAAAAGCCTCCGATGAGTCATGGGAGGCTTGGAGATTTTTGAGAGTATGTAAAGTAGCTTTATTTCATTTCTACTTCATTCACAATGAGCCAATTTCCCTGCTCCTTAGTCACCTTAATACGGATGTGGGTCGTGCCTTTAGAAGCTACTCCTGTCGCTTTACCATCTTTGAAAGTGGCAATGCTTGTCCAGTCTTTGCCATTTGCAGATACTACAAGTTCACCATTTTCGAGAGTGTCGGTGAGTTTTCCTTTTTTCACCGCACCAGTGGATGCTGTGATGTCTCCACCATTGCTGGGGGATTTTAATTCTATCGTGAGGTGATCTCCAGCTTTGACTCCAGTGTTAGACCAGAAGTGTGTGGCGGGCTTTCCATCGTAGATAAATTCTGCCACATGCGCACCATGGATACCAATGTTGGTGCTGACTTTAGCTCCGTCTTTCACTTTGATTGCCGATGCGTTCGCGGGGTCAAAACAATTAATTCCTTCTTTCTGGTATCGCTGGATCATTGGTTTGAGACGCGTGGTGAAGTTCTCGTAGTTCTTATTCTTCGTTTCAGTCCAAGCTACCTCAGCGAGAGCTGCGATACGTGGGAATGCCTGATACTCCACCTTGTCCCAAGTCTTCATATACTCAGTCCAGAGCTGAGCCTGGCATCCAAGAATGTGTTTCGCTTTCGCTGTGCCACGGAACTGCTCCGGCACAGGATTAAATGAATAAACACTATCAATGGGACGATATCCACCTATGCACTCAAACTCTGGTCCTTTAGCTAATTCAGCAGCGGCGTGATTCTGGTAGTGGTCAAAATAAGTATGGCTACCTGGAGCCATCACTACATCGTGACCTTCTTCTACAGATTTAATCGCGTGATCCCAGCCTCTCCAGAGCATCATTGTAGCCTTTGGAGATAGTCCACCTTCGCGAATTTCGTCCCAGCCAATGAGCTTTCTGCCACGCTTATCTAACATTTTTTCTAGTCTGCCTATGAAATAAGACTGGAGGTCATGTTCGTTATGTAGTTTCTCGCGCTTCATCACTGATTGCGCAAACTTCGACTGTTTCCACTGTCCCTTAGGAGCCTCGTCACCACCGATGTGGATGTAGGTGGAGGGGAAAAGTTCACAAACTTCTTCCAGAACGTCATCCACCCACTTGAAGGTTTCTTCCTTTGGAGAGAGGATGTAGGGGTGCACACCCCAGTGACATTTTACTTCTGGATTGTAGTTTGGGATGTCTGTATTTCCTAGTTCAGGATAGGCGGCGATGGCTGCAGCCATGTGGCCAGGCATATCGATTTCTGGAACGATGGTAACGTGTCTTTTCTGAGCGTAAGCTACGATGTCCTTGATCTGCTCTTGAGTATAGAAGCCTCCGTACCGCTTACCATCTGAGCCACCTCGGTCTAAGTAAGGAGGTGTTGATTTTCTAAAACCGCCTATCTCAGTGAGCTTAGGGTATTTCTTGATCTCTATTCTCCAGCCTTGGTCTTCTGTTAGATGCCAGTGCATGGTGTTGAGCTTATGAAAGGC
>CAKZMG010000309.1 GCA_937128235.1 uncultured Verrucomicrobiales bacterium | reverse complement strand
TGATTCTGTATGTATATGAGTGATTTATGTAGAAATTATGAATCTACAATGTCATCACACGCAAGTTAGCATGGGAAATAGGAGCTGGCAATGAGAAAAGGAGGTTGTGCAGTGGTGTTAATAGGTGCATGGTTTAGCCATGAAAAATATGAGGGAGAAAATACTAGGTTTGATGAAGAGCGGGAACTATCAACCGATGAATAAATCGGAATTTTCTAGAGCTCTGAATGTGCCTAGCCATGCGAGAGCGGCTATGCGAGCGGCGCTCAATAAGCTAGAGCGCAAAGGCGTGATCGTATCTGGGAAGAAGCGCCGGTATGTCTTAGCAGCACCTGGTGCGAAGGTGAAAGCCCCTGGTCGTGGTGGTGCTAGAAGCGGGACCGGTGGTGTGATGGTGGGTGTGCTGAAATTCCAGAACAGTGGAAATGCTTGGTTTTATCCTGATCTAAAAAATGAGGATAATATTGCAGCAGGTCTGAATGTGGATCAATTTGATAGAGTATTCGTCCAGAGTTACGATACGGGGCTAGCTCTGGATGGTGACCGAGTGAGCGTGAATGTAAAGTTACCAAAATCAAGCCAAGAGGAACCTCCAAGCACGAAGTATAAGGGGAAGAATTTTAAGGGCAAAAAAGGAGGGAAATTTCAAAAAGGCAAAGGCGGAAAGGGCAGAGGAGGCAGGCGTAGTAGATTTGACGATGAGGCTAAGGGTAAGGTTATAGATGTGATCAGGCGCGTGAGTAATGTTGTTTTGGGCACATTCAGAGTGAGAGGGAAATTCCGCTATGTTGAGCCAGATTTCAAAGGATTCCAGAGACCCTTGGAGCTTGAGGGTGAGGAAATGGGAGCCAAGAGTGGGCAGAAGGTGGTGGCAGAACTAATACGCTGGGAAAGTAAATCCGCACCACCGTTTGGCAAAATCACTAAGGTGCTAGGCTGGCCAGAAGATCCCGGAGTGGATATAGAAAGCGTGATCAGCAAGCATAGTCTAAGGGCTGGGTTCCCCGGTGATGTGAAGGCCGAGGCGGTGAAGCTGCTGGCATCACTTCAAGATGGAGCTAAAAAAGGTGGAGCTAAAGATTCTAAGAACTCTGAAGACGGCGAGGAAAGCCCAGTCATCAATGTTTCAGCTGAAGAACTGAAGAGGCGTGAGGACTGGCGAGATGAATTGGTGATCACTGTTGACCCTGATGATGCGAAGGACTTTGATGATGCGATAGCGGTCAAGAAAATCAAGGGTGGCGGCTATGAGCTTGCGGTGCACATTGCTGATGTTTCGCATTATATTAAGCCAGGAAGCGCGCTAGATGAGGAGGCTGTGCAGAGAGGAAATAGTACCTATCTTGTGGACCGAGTTCTACCAATGTTACCATTCCAGATTTCTAACAATATTTGTAGTTTGCGACCGGAGGTGGATCGCCTGACGAAGTGTGCTGTGATGACATTTGATAAGAATGGAACCCGGTTATCATCGAGATTTTGTGATGCTGTTATTCACAGTAAAGCTAGGCTGGCTTATGAGCAGGCTCAGGTTTTACTAGGCTTACCTATTGAAAATGCGGATAAAATAAAAGTTCCTAAACTACCGAAGGAGATTGTTGATGGCTTGAAATTAACTTGGGAGCTAGCGAGCATCCTACGCAAGAGACGCTTTGCGGATGGAGCTTTGGATCTCGAATTTGAGGAAACTAAGATTGTTCTCGATGATAAATTGAAGGCTGTGGATGTGGTAGCGGTGGTGCATAATGAGAGTCATCAGATGGTGGAGGAGTGTATGCTGGCGGCAAATGAAGCCGTGGCTGTGGCTCTGAAAATGAATAGGAAAAATGCGATTTATAGAATCCACGAAGATCCAGATTTCGATAAGCTCAATGAGTTCGCGGAAAAAGCTAGAGCCCAAGGATACCGAGTAGGGGACCTAACCAATAAGAAGCATATCCAAGAATTGTTAGATAAAGTGAAGGGGACAACTAATGAGGAAAGCATCAAGATTGGGTTGTTGAAAAGTCTAAAGCGTGCGGCATATAGCACAGATGCATTTGGGCATTATGGTTTAGCTAAAATGGACTACTGCCATTTCACTAGTCCTATCAGAAGATACGC
>CAKZMG010000308.1 GCA_937128235.1 uncultured Verrucomicrobiales bacterium | reverse complement strand
ATGAGTGGTGACTATTCCGAGCGCAGAAATAGCTTCCCCATGGCACTCCAGACAGACATAGACCAAATCTCACGCCAAACCGGAGGTCCACTCCTCAACCTCGCTGGTAAAGCTGTAGGCATAAACATCGCTAGGGCAAACCGTGCAGAAAGCTTCGCCATCCCAGCCAAAGAAGCCCAGCAAGTCTATCAAGAAATGCTCAAAGCCATCCCTCAATAGCCCACCAAAGGTCTTCACATTCTGATCAATTATCTGAATACATTAATGATATGCGTGAAGCACCTTAAGTGAGAGCCTAGCTAATCTTTTACTCTTTTTCTAAGAGCTTCTCAAGAAGTAGTTCATTTATCTTTTGCTGTTCATCTAAGCGTTTTTTAAGAGTATCTAGCTGTTGCTGAACACTGACTGAACTATCCTTTTTAGACACCTCTTTTCTTTCTTTAAAAAGGGAGCCCAACTCAGGCAGATTCTGTAAGTCTTTGAGTTCCGCACTTCTCAGACGAATAGCAGGACCCACCCCTAATAAAGTATCACCTTTTTTAAAATCCTCCAAGTTTCTTAGTTTAGTAAAAGAATTACTAAGTGCTTTTTCTAACTCTTCTATCCCGAAATCCTTACCTATTTCTTTTTTGGTGATTTTTCCATCAGGTCCAACAATCTGGATAAAGCCTTTAACTATCTCCTTTTTATTTATATGCTTATTAAGTTCCTTAAATTTATCCTCTAGCTCATCTTGATTTTTTTTCGCTGAGAGATTCCCATGAAAATGAACTTTCCCGTTAGGTCCAATGATCAAGCTCTGAGGTTCAGAGTCTGACAAAATACGGCTATGACCGCTAGGTAGAATAAGAAGTGTTTGTTTCAGCATCTTTATTCTCTTTATTTTTACTTTCGTGAGATCAAGATCCGCATCTTCTTTTAAGCAGATTCCAAGAAATCTTAACACTGAGTTAGAATGTGCTGGCAGTAATTCATCCCCTGCATCTTTCCATGCCACAGCCATCTTCCCGATCAACACATCACGTACTGCTGGATTTTGAGCTAATAGGTTACTAGTTTTTCTATCAGGCTTTACAACGTTTTCTTCATTTCCTAACTCCCATGCTGCCTCAATATCTTTTAGAATCTCTTTACGCACTTTTTCATATTCTTGCTTCAGCTTTAACTTCTCTTGAAGCTCATGCTGCTTAATATCATCCTGTAGCTTTTTTAGCTCTAATCCTAGCGCTTCAACCTGCTTAGTATGCTTATCAATCACGGTCTGTTCTGGGACTTCACACGCAAATCCAGATGTAATCATTAAACTACTTATAAGTAGTACTCCTGTGCTCTTTTTTTTATTTATCTTCATTGTTTTCATTTTTCTGTTGGTTAATAATATTTTTAGTAAAATTATTGCTCTGGTAGATTCACTTGATAGGTAACTGGAATCATAATTTCTGACCCATCTTCTAAGTCTGCAGAAATGTATGCAGTGCTCGATAATGACCTGGAGTTTGGACGATCCATTATCGTTTTAGCTCTGTTAAACCCAGTAGCAGATCTAGAGACCGCTAACTTCACCTTATCGGGATCAATCACTGCATCATAAATTGGCAACTGCATATTAGACTCCCCAAAAGCCACAAAATCCTCAATCATTTGGACATCTTCTACCTCTGTGGGATTCGTTTCCTTTGTATCCACTAGAATTTTCTTAGCAGTTTTTTGTGGGCTTATGAGATACCCTAGCATCAGCCCTAAAAGGAGCATCGCCGCAAACTTAAAGAGGGGAGAATAGCTTTTCTTCACCAGATCCTTCTCTAAGCCTGCCTTCTCATTAGCTAGCGCTAAAAAGGAATTTCTTAATATTTGTGCTTCACTGTATGCAAGCGCGAGTGTCCTCCAATGCTCAGGAGTCTCTCGTTCGATAACATTTAAAAGCTTACTAGAAGTGCTGGCATCAAGTTCATTATCAACCATAAGCTGAATCTGTTGCTCTATATTTTTCATGATTTTGTATTGTTTGGTGGGGAAGTGATAAGCTCACGCATCGCCTCTCGTGCGCGGGTCAGCCGGTATTCTACGGACTTAATGCTGATGCCTAAAGTATCGGCAATATCTGAATAGGAACGTCCGTGTAGATATTTCTGCTCTAGAACAAGTCGATCGTCATCTGGAAGTTTACCCAGACATTTCTGCACTTGTTGTTGCTGTTCTATTTTTAAAACCCAGTCTGCTGGCGAGTGTGCAGTGGAACTCACAGAGTGATCAGTGATGCTCTGTTTCAGCTTTCGCCTACGTTCGACCGCACGCCAGTAATCCTGAACCTTATGAGTGGCGACTTTGCGTAACCATGCTCTGATCATAGGTTTTTCTATGCTATCTACTGGGGTGGCATGTGCGGCAAGATGGACTTCTTGCATTACATCCTCGACCGCAGCCGTGGCTTCATTACCCAGTTTAGATGCTACCATTTGGCGCACATCACTGCTGTGTTCCTTAAGTAAGGATGCCCAGCTCAGACCTTCATTTATCTCATCTTCTTTCTGTTCAGAAGAAACGCTGCCTGATTGATATGTGTGTGTGGAATCCAAAATAATACGGGGCTCTATAACACTAGTCGTAACTCAGAGGTAAGTCCCCTGAAAAAATGTGTTTTTATTTTCATCCTTTTTCCGATTATTAAATCATTAATTGACAAAGAAGGTCAGCATCTCAAACTACACACATGAAAATTGACCTTATCAATTCCGTTAAGCTAGCTGCCATCACACTCTCATTTCTTACCCTGGCTCAGTGCAAAGACAATGCTGCCGGAACCGAAGAAAAGAAAACAGAAGCAACGAATGAAGACAACTGGGAAGTCCTCTTTGATGGTAAGGATCTATCAAATTTTCGTAATTTCAAGAAACAAGATGTGAACCCAAAATGGGTAGTTAAAGATGGCGTCTTTACCCTCACAGGCGGTGGAGGTGGAGATCTGATTACTAAGAAGCAATACAGTAGCTTCGAACTTAAACTAGACTACAAAATTTCTAAAGAAGGCAACAGTGGGCTGATGTATCATGTCTCAGAATCTGAAGGCACACCATGGATGACTGGCCCCGAAGTCCAGATCATTGATAACGTGGATGGGCACGATCCGCAGAAATCTGGCTGGCTCTACGGACTCTACTCAGCCACCATCGATGCCACAAACCCTGCCGGAGAGTGGAACTCCATGCACATCATCATCACGCCAGAAAAATGTGAGCACTACCTCAACGGCAAGAAATACTGCGAGTACGTCAAAGGCTCACCAGAGTGGGACAAGAAAGTAGCCGCTAGTAAGTTTGTGAAATTTCCGAAATTTGGTAAAGAAACCAAAGGTCACATCAGCCTACAAGACCACGGCAACGTCGTCTCATTCCGCAATGTGAAGATCAAGGATCTGTCTAAGAAATAATATCCACTACACCTTCGGCATCACCACTTTTGTGACTACCTCTTCTCCGCTACCAGGCTGGGTCAGGTAGATCTCGAAGGGCATTTGTTGCTTGCTTTGCTTGAACACTGGCGGCTTTGACCTAGCGCGCATCATGCCAGCAGACCAAGCATTTCCTAAATGATGATACTCACCCGTGTGCGTCACTACAAAGCCATCGCAAGCCTCGCGTAGCCCCATGATAAATTCATCACCTAATCCTTCTACCTCATTATCCACTGCTGCACACACCGTGTAAGCCACTTCTCCCCTACCTAAATTCCATTTCTCATAAACCGTGAAAAACTCTGTCGCTTCTACCCCCTTCTCTTTGACAGTGGCTAGCAGCTTCTCAAAATCACCGCCCATACATTTCTCCATATCATCCATTCCGCACACATTTTTGATCCCTACAAATGCTCGTGCTGGAAACGCCTCCCCATCAGAATACTCAAGCTTTGAGCCCACACTCCCCGTCTCCAGATACTCCTTCATCATCTTCAGGCCACGCTTATAATCCATGGAGACCATTCGCAGCATCATCGGCTTCATCCACCACATAAACCAAGGCAGGCTACTCTGCATTACCCATTCCACCTCTGTTCCTTCAGAGGTTTTTGTTAGATTAAATTGCACATCTGCTTTAGACTTCCACGGTTTAAGAAACTCTAGGAAATATTCAAACTTCTCATTCTCCACCGTACCTTTGAGAGACATTTTTCCTGATCCCACATACTTTCCATCCCAGCTATACCAGGCACGCGCATCATCAGCAAACTCCAGTGCGCAATCTTTCTCGCAGACTAACCAAGGCGACCACTCCTTCCATTCCCTGAAGTCATGAATACTCGCGTAAACTTTCTCCACCGGAACATTGATCACTATTTTTTCGGAAATAGATAATTTAGGCATAACCTCGTTCTACATTTTATCCTGAAAAATGACAAATTTTAACTAGGAAAATTTTCACCCACCCGCAATACTACACCATAATCTTCGTATCTATATCATGAAACAACACGCCAAAGTCATCATCCTGCTCCTCACAGTGAGCCTACTCACAAGCTTCACAGCCACCGCTAAGAAGAAAGTCCTCTTCCTTGCTGGAAATCCCAGTCACTCAAATGGCGAACATGAGTTCCGCGCTGGCTGCATGCTACTTGCAAACGCACTAAACGAAAGCAATCTAGGCATCGAAGCCAAAGTCCACTACTACGGATGGCCTAAGGATGAATCCATTTTCGATGGAGTAGATGCCTGCATCATCTACGCAGACGCAGGTGGTAGATTTGGTAAGAAATATGAATTCCTCAACAACAAAGTGAAGAATGATGGCATGGGAATCATGTTCATGCACTACGGTGTCCATCCATCCAAAAAAGTAGGGGAAAAATACTTCAAGCACTGGATAGGAGCCTACATGGACGACCACATCTCAGTGAACCCGCACTGGATCGCAGATCTCAAAGCCGTAGCTAATGAAGAAGTAGCGCGTGGTCTAGATAAACCATTCCAAGCCTACGATGAGTTCTACTTCAACATGCAATGGCCTACTAAAAAAGAATGTGACTGCTGTCGCCCACTCGCTGTCGCCACACCCACCCCGGACAAGATTATCCGCTACATCAACATGTGGAACAAGCACGGAGAAGATTGCTTCGGGAAGGAACAAGCACTGATGTGGTGTCGAGACCCAGAAGTGAATCCAGAAGTGAAGAATGGTAGTAAATTAGAAGGCAGAGGCGTAGGCTTCGTAGGCGGACATTACCACCGCAACTGGGCTATCGATGACTTCCGTAAACTCGTCCTCAATGCAATCGTCTGGACAGCCAGAGCAGAAGTCCCCACTGGTGGAGTAGATTCTAAATCTATCACCAAGGAAATGCTCAATGAAAACCTAGACAGACCAGTAGCCAACAAGCCGATAGAGCTACCTACCGAGGCACTTCTCAAGCAGAAGCCGATGAAGCAACCTGATCTAACAAGAAAAGGAAACAAGAAAGCCAAAACAGTAGCCAATAAAAAGAAGAACGCAAACAGCAACACCCTCGCCAGATCAGGCAGACTCAGCGCGGCGGACAAGAAAACCACACACACCTTCAACGTCCCACTCAAAGGACAGAAAACTCTCACCCTAGCAGCCAATGCCCTAGGTGACAACAACTCAGACTGGGTAGCATGGACAGACATCCATTTCGTAGATGCCAAGGGTAGGAAAAAATTATTCACAAAAGACCTCATCATCAGCTCAAAAGTGGGCTGGGGCAAGCTCGGTATAGGCAAGAACTGCGAAGGAGGAAAACTCTCCCTCGGTGGAAAAACTTACTCCAAGACCAACAACCTCGGAACCCACGCACCGTCAGCTATTGTCATTAAAGTGCCAGCAGGCGCAGTCACATTCAGCACCACAGCAGGCATAGATGACGCCGGCACAGTGCGCGAAGGCAAGCCATCTCAAGCCAGCGTAGAGCTAAAAATCATCGATGGTGAAGAGACCTGGGAGCCCTCACTCACACCCACCCACGTAGCTAAGGAACTCTTCTCCATCCCAGAAGACAAAGCCAACGAACTAGAAGTCACCGTCTGGGCGAAGTCCCCCATGCTCTACAACCCAACCAACATGGACGTGGACCAACACGGTCGCATCTGGGTGCTCGAAGGAGTAAACTACAGAAGAAATGCAGGTCGCAGAGCAGCAGGTGACCGCATCATGATACTTGAAGATACAAACGGAGACGGAAAAGCTGACAGCTCAAAAGTCTTTCTCCAGGACAAAGAACTAGAAAGCCCGCTCGGCATCGGAGTGTTCGATAACAAAATAGTCGTCTCCCAGCCACCTAGCCTCATCGTCTATACCGATGTCAACCGAGACTTAAAATTTGATCCAGCAGTAGATAAAAGAGAAGAACTACTCACCGGATTCAACGCTCGCCAGCACGACCACTCACTCCACTCAGTCACCGCAGGGCCAGACGGGAAATGGTACTTCAACAACGGTAACTGTGGCGGAGTCTTCACAGATAAATCTGGCAAGAAATTCATCATGAACGGAGTCTATAAAGGCGGTGGAGGAAAATGGTATGCAAACAACAACCAAGGTGGTGCCAAGAGTGATGATGGAAAAGTCTGGACCGCAGGATTCACCGTGCGCATGAACCCAGATGGCACCATGGCAGAAATCGTAGGTCACGGATACAGAAACTCCTTCGAGCAATCACTCAATTCACTCGGTGACATGTTCCAAAATGATAACGATGACGTCGGTAGTTGCAGAAACTCCTACATCCTCGAGTACGGAAGCGCAGGCTTCTTCACCCGCGATGGCAAGCGCATGTGGCGCAGTGTCCAGCGCGTAGGTCAGAGCACCGGTGAAGCTCACTGGAGACAAGCTGACCCTGGCACATTCGACGTCGGAGACATCTACGGGCTCGGCTCACCTACAGGTAATGTTTTCTATGAAAATGGAGCTCTCGGCAAGAACTGGGAAGGAACCTACCTCGCCTGTGAAGCCGCTAGAAACACCATCTTTGGATACCGCCCTGAGAAAAAAGGCGCCACCTATGCCATGAATAGATTTAACTTCACCACCACAAACCTCAAAGAAGAGTTCGTAGGTGGAGACTTCTCCAGAAAACTCAAAAAGCAGTCCGATGGTGAAGACGCCATCCTCTTCCGCCCATCAGATGTCACTGTGGGTGCAGACGGAGCCATCTACTTCACAGACTGGTATGATGGCAGAGTAGGCGGGCACTCCACCATGGATAACAGCTGCTCAGGAACCATCTACCGCATCGCTCCAAAAGGATTTAAGCCAAATAATCCTAAGCTAGATCTAAATACCATCGCTGGACAAATCGCCGCCCTCTCTAGCCCAGCAGTAAATGTGAGAAACCTCGGGTTCAACAAGCTAAAAGAAAACAAGCCAGGCGCACTAGAAGCCGTGCAAAAACTACTCAGCCACTCTAACAAATACGTGGCAGCAAGAGCCATCTGGCTCCTCCCTCACCTAGGAGAAAATGGCATCAAAGCCTGTGAAGCACTACTAAAAGATAACGATGCTAACAGACGCCTCGTAGCACTCAGAGCACTTCGCAGAGCGGACAGAAACATTCTCCCATACGCTAAGCTGCTCATGCACGATAAAGATGCTGCGGTTCGCCGTGATGTAGCGCTCTCACTCCGTCACTATAGCGCAGAGGAAACCAAATCCATCTTCGCATCACTCGCTAAATACGCTGACCCAAATGACAAAAACTCCATCGAAGCAATCGGACTAGGAGCTGCTGGAAAAGAGCAAGCAATCTGGACCGCTCTCAAAGAAGGTCACGCATCCAAGAACCCAGAAGAATGGTCAGACGCATTTGCCAAACTCACCT
>CAKZMG010000307.1 GCA_937128235.1 uncultured Verrucomicrobiales bacterium | reverse complement strand
AGCTTAGCCCTAGAGGACGAGAACGATGCCGGATTCCGCTACGGAGACACCTTCCAGTTCACCACCTGGATCGCAGCTCCAGTCACCCGCTCACTCAGTCTATCAGCCAGACTCAACTACCGTTACCAAGGCGACATCAGCGGTCACTACAACGGCCCCCATAACCACAACGCACCACAGCACTTCCAGCAAAACTACGGTGGTCACGTGCTAGAGCTAGGACTAGGCGCCAACTACGTGTTTCAAAACGAGGCACTCAGAGGACACCGCCTAGCCATAGAAATCCTCACCCCTCTCATTCAAGATGCCAATGGCACTGGTATGGATCAAGATTTTAGCCTAATAGCTGGCTGGCAGATGGCATTTTAACACCACCTAAAATCATCTAATAAACCCCCTCCCTGGCGCAAAGGGGTGGCGCGAAGGGGTCAGGGTGGCGCGAAGGGGTCAGTCCGTGAATTGTGAATCATCTAGCTTAGATTTTAACTGGTTATACCTCTCTTGACCTTCTTTGGTTTCTTTTGCCCACTTTTTTGCCTGACTTACTGTGCTTCGATGCCCCATATGTAATTGCTCAGCTATCCACTGAGTCGATGCCAGAGTGCGATTGGCTAACAATGCTGCGATCATTTTTTTCTCTGGTGCGGATTTATTCATCTTTGGTAGATCACTTGAATCTATCCCTAGCGTCATAAGTGATCCTAGCATAAGCTTGGATGCTTCACCTTCGGCATGATCTCGTTGAATTGATCCGCTATTGCTTTCGCGTTTGTTTTTAGCTAGTACAAGTTCTGCCTTATCCAGCATTTTTTGCTTAAAATTCCCATCACCTAAACACCAACCTCTAGACAATTCCCTGTAGCTTTTTCCAGTCTCTGCTCCCTTAGCTTCCAGAAATTTGAGGTAAGTTTCTCTGCCTACAGCATTATCCTTGAAACTGTAAGTGCTGAGTAGTTTATTCACTGCTAACCATTTAGGCCGATTAGTTTCCCACTTGCAATAGTAGGGCAAGCTACTCCAAGGATACTCTTTGAGAGTCTCCCACTGCTTACCTTTTCCTATCATACGAGCTCTTGAGGGATTTAAATGAATGTAGTCACAAACTGTCTGAAAGTAACGACTTTGCATCGGATCAGCATTGACTACTTGTGCCTTATAGCGGCCTTGGAATAAGTGACCTTTGCGCTTCATCCAGCGATTCACCCTCTGAGTGTAGGTGCCTTGTAGCCATTTCATCCCCGCTACCAGATTAGGCTCTGGTGTCTCGATGAGAAGATGATAGTGATTCCCCATCAAGACATACGCATGAACGATCCAGCCCGTTCGTTGGCACGCTTCATCGAGAACTTTCATAAAGCTTTCCTGCCCTTTCTGTCCAAAGAATATCTTGTGCCCGTTGTTGCCGCGGCTCATCACATGATAAAACGCCCCTGCAAACTCTATCCGTATTTGTCTTGCCATTTAGACCTTCTAGCTGATCTCAACAACCAAGTCAATTCACAATTCACGGACTGACCCCTTTGCTTTTGACTGACCCCTTTGCTTTTGACGACTATTCTAAATTATAGGACTCCCTTTGCTTTTCCTTTCGGGGTTTCTCCTTCGGGGTTTACGGATTGACCCCTTTGCCCTTTGGCGTGCTGACACCTTTACTTTTTGTTAGTTTACAACTCCATACTTTTACACTTAGTATTTTAGCAAAATTATTCTTAATAGCAGGCTCATTGCTAAATTTAATCTTTATACGTTTTAAAGATAATGCATCATTTTCATCATGTGTAATATTCCAAATCTTTGTAACTTCACCGTTAGATCCATTTAAACTCTCTTGTTCTACACCAAAAGCTAATTTAATTTCTTCGTGTGATTTTTTATGTAAATCATTAGAATTTAATACTTTTTCTATTCGGATACATGGATAAAATGTAATAATTTTATTTTTCAGAGAAAATACTAAACCCTGAATATTACCATTTAAATCAACTAACTTCATATTAAAAGCTTCCTCAAAAAAATGTGATTTTTTTAATTCATCTTTAACAAGGGCTTGTAATTTCTTATTATGTTGAAATTTTTTTAGATATGAATCATGACTAGGATAACTGTAAGTCAATGCAAATTTTGCTTTTTCTACTTGCTGACAAAATGCAGAAAAAGTGAATAGCTTAAACAATAATATCGTTATAAATAAAGTCTTCATATCTATATATGATTAAAATTTACTGAGCTGGCGGACAATGGAAAGAAGTAAAAACAGCTTTGGCGAGATTTTCGTAATCTAGGAGTTTGGCTACTTTTTTATATCCATTCCAGCGATTTCCATTTTTTACATCTATATTGCTAACTAGATCCTCATCAGTAATTTTATCCATATCAATATCACGAAATAGCTCGTAAGAATCAATTATAGAATTTTGCATGTTTAATACATACATATCTAATTCCAATTGCGCATCCTCATAACTGTCGCGGCATATCCATCCACATTTGGTTACCTCAGATCCGCTTTTTTCAGCAGGGTTTACTAGATAAGTATCTAAACCATAAAACACAGCAACACGTCTAGCCTCGTGCCCCAGCATTGCCAAATAACCATTAGCAGTATAATTTATTCCTCCCTGACCCACAACATCGTTCCAGTAAGGTAAAACTACACGAACTCTATTTATTATTAAAGATGGTGCAGCTTTAACACGAACACAACATTTTTCATTATCTACTTTTCTCTCATAAGTAGTTTCCCCTTCTTTTTTAAGCTTCGAAGAATACGTAGTAATTGCTACTGTAGTTGCTTTACCACTCTCTCGTCTAATGTTCGCTAAAGAAGTGTATTCTATAACAAATTTTTTAATAGTTAAACCCAATTGATCCCATCCATTTATCGGCTGATTATTCACGAAGGCATACAGGTTTATACCTCCCCTTTCCTCGATTGGGTCTCTGCTTGGCCAGCGGCCTAGTTGTGGGTCGTAGTGTCTGTATTTGTAGAGGTAGTAGCCGCTGACTGTGTCGAGGCGGCGGGTGTTCCACATGATGGTGTTTTCGATCTGGGAGCTTGTTTCTAGGTTGCCGTTTTCATCGTAGATGGTGACTTCTCCGAAGGCGGTGTAACGGTAGTGCTCGATGAGGTCGCCACTGTCGTCACTGACGGCATAAACGTGGTCTAGGTAGTTTTTGTGATACCATTCTAGTTTGAATTTGCTGCCATCGACTGCTCTTGCTATGACGGCGTTGAGCCTGGTGGGGTGACTCATGATGTCGTTTTGGATGACGGTCTGAGTAGCAGTGTGTTTGTGCTCGGCGTTTTCGCTATTTCCCCACCAGATTAAGGCGCTGGTTGTGCTGCCTTGTTTGCGGATGACGCGGCGTCCTAGGGCATCATAGCGGTATTCTACGTCTGTGTTGTTGACGTCAACTTTGGTGATTCTGTTGTCTAGATCGTATTCCACTTCGTAGGTTTTACTGTTTATTTCGTAGTCGGTCAAGTTGCCTTTGGCATCGTGCGTGGCGGTGTTGCCGGCGATGCTGGTGATTTGGTCGCTGGTGCTGTGGTTGCGGGCTTCGGTTGTGGTGGTGTTTCCGATGGTTTTTGTGGTGGAGTTCCAGTTGCCGGAGTTGTCGTAGTTCCAGGTTTGTGCGCTTGGGTTGTTGGATGCAGAAGCTCCCTGATTTGGTTGCATCTGCCACGCTGTGAGGCGGTTGCCGGCATCGTAGGTGGCGGTGAAGCTGGTGTTTTGGACTAGGTCTTATTTATTTTATTTTTTGCGGTTCCCGAGCCGAGTAATCTCATGCTGCTTGGTTTATCAAGTGTTGGGGTCTTGATACGCAGGAGAAAACTCTAAGACATATTACTATTTATTCTCAGCCTTCTCAGTCGCTTTTCGGATTCTAAGATCATTGCCGAATTTCTTAAATTTGGTCGTAGAAGTCATATCGGCTAGTGGGAAAATCTTGCTTAAAAACTTATTGAAAACCACACCACAGACGCAGGCTATTCCTGAAGAAGGAACTATATGAATGAATTGGTTTGAGACCATCATTGCTATGATAGAACACAAAAAGACGAAAAGCCATCTGAGTTTATTCTGCAATTTCGCTGCCTTGTAAACACTCTCGTCTATCTCAACAGCATTCACCCCAGCCACATGGTGCTTAGCTTCTGGATTAGACTTTGGCGGTTCGTAATCATTCATCGCGCTCGTTATGCCAGCTAGATAAAAACAGAACAAATAAATAAAGAACGCACTTTCATTTCGGTTCATTTCTTTTGTTTTAAACCAGCATTTATACAAGTCCAAATCATCGTTTAAATCAATGTTTATAAAAATATGATCGATTAGGTCATTTGTGAAATATTCGCTATGGTTTATGCATGAACACGAT
>CAKZMG010000306.1 GCA_937128235.1 uncultured Verrucomicrobiales bacterium | reverse complement strand
TCATCTAGTGGAATCACATGGCAGCCCTCTGCCTGAAATTTTTCCCCAGATTCACCCGGCACACCAACCGCTATCCCAGCCCCAAATCCCCTTCTCACATAACTCTGAATCACATCCAGCGAGTTCACTTCCACACTGACATTCCATTCTATTTTCCGTTCCTGTAGTCCCTTCTGGAAAATCTGCTGAAGAGCCTCATTCGGAGGTAATCCCACTAGCGGGATTTTAGCTCGTAGCCCAGTGCCATCATCACTCTCTTCTATTAAATCATCCAGAGTCTCTACCTTACATGTTTCCGGTACTAGTAGAACTATTGGTAATCTCAGCAATTCCTCAGCCTTCAAGCCATCAGTGAGTTTGCCGTAAATAATACTGATTGCAATGTCAGCTTGTTGATTCAGCAAGCTCGTGTAAATCGCCGCTGGCTCCACTTCTCTGAGACTCAATTTCAAATCAGGAATCCGCAGTTTCATCCTCTCCAGCACGTTCGGTAGATGTGTTCGCAAAACTGACGCAGAAGCACACACTCTCAGATGTTTCCCGAGTTCACCTTTCATACTTTCCTCCACCTGAGCCATCCTAGAGAAAAAAGGATACACATAATCATAAAGTTCATCCCCTTCAGGTGTGAGAGCAAATGGTCGCCTGTTAAACAGTTTCACCCCCAGCTCATTCTCAAGCTGCAAGATCTGCCCACTCACAGCAGGCTGCTGAATGCCATACGGCATCTTCCGCACCGCTGCCGTGATCCCTTCAAATTTAGCCACATAATAAAACAATTCCAGATGATGAACATTCATAGGAACTATCTAACAGGATTCAAGCATCACTGACAATGATGATTTTGTGCAGGGTGTGATTTTATCATATTTCCATCGACCAAGTGGATTTCTGGATTATAGTCCTCTGAACAATGAAGAAACGACCTCCAGCCAATAAACGAACGCTAGCGATAGGCGATGTCCATGGATGCCTAGATGCACTGAAAACGTTGGAAGAGTTCGTCGGGTTTTGTGAGTCTGATACGATTATTACCTTGGGCGACTACATCGACCGTGGACCAGATTCAAAAGGTGTGCTCGATTGGCTGATCGCAGGACGTGAGAAGTATGATCTCATTACTTTAGTGGGAAATCATGAACTCATGATGGAGGAAGCGAAGCATAA
>CAKZMG010000305.1 GCA_937128235.1 uncultured Verrucomicrobiales bacterium | reverse complement strand
TTACGCTAGTCTGACGCTCATCTGCAAATCTAAATCGGCACACATTCATCATGAGAAAACTACTCACCACACTACTCTGCATAACCAGCATATTTACTATCTCTCAGTCAGCAAACGCTCAATTTGGGGAGCCTGATGGTGGCTTTGGGCTAGGAGGTGGCGGTGAGGAAACATCTGCTTCTTCTGTCATCAGTAGCGTTCAATCTATAGCACCTGGTGACAAATTCCAAGTTGCCCTCAAACTCGACCACCCCATGGGCTGGCACTCCTACTACCATAACGATGGAATAGGTGTTTCACAAATACCAGCTATTAAATGGACACTTCCCAATAACTTCAAGGCTGCTCCACTCACCTTTCCTACTCCGCACTCAATGGACTCCTTTGGTCTAAATTCTTACGGATATGAGGGAACCAACTATTTCATCACTGAGATCACTGCTCCGGAAAATCTAACCATTGGTGATTCATTTGAAATTACAGCGGATGCCTCATGGCAGATTTGCAAAGTCAGCTGCATCCAAGAATCAGGCAAACACACCCTTAAAATCACTTGTGCGGATGCCACCAAAAAGAATCCGGAATATGATAAAGATATTTCCGATTATCTGAAAAAATATGTCCCTACTCAAACCATCCCTGAAGATTGGGGAATTTCTGCCGAACAAAAAGAGAAAGACATTCAAATTGATATAACCTCTAGCGGTAAGCTCCCAGATGATCTCACATTTTACGAATACAATGGTCAGTTAGACGCTCAGAAACCAATCAAGATCACCTCAGAAGAGGGGAAACTCACCATTGCAGGAAAGGTGAATGAGGGTAATGATTTCTCTCCAAAAGCTCCACCTAGGCTAGACCAGATCAGCGGAATTCTCCATAGCCCATCTACCGCACTTTCAGGTAAGAGTCATAGCGTTTTCATCAATGCCCCTTGGGAAGGAGAGAACGGATCTACTGTCAAAGCGACACCGCCAGAGCCTGCGACTAAAATTGAGCACACAGATAAACCATCTAGCTCAGAGACCGCTAAAGAAACTGCTAAAGAGATCGCCACTAAATACGATCTAGACTCCAAGATCAGCATCATCACGCTCGATAGAATTGACGATGAAGGCAATGCCATTGATGACGCTGGAAACATCATTGATAAAGAAGACCTCTTCACTGATGCGGAAGGAAACATCACAGACAAAGAAGGGAACATCATCGGCAAGATCGAGAAAACCACATTTTTCGTCGCGGCACTCCTTATCTTCGGTGGCGGACTCATTCTCAATCTCATGCCATGTGTATTCCCTGTGTTAGGAGTCAAGGTTCTAGGATTCGTCCAGCTTGCGGGCAATGACCCCAGGAAGATAAAAATGCACGGTCTCGTCTTCACTCTCGGAGTTATAGTCTCCATGTGGATACTTGCAGCAGTCATCCTCACCATCCGTGAGACATCTGGAAGCTCAGTAGCGTGGGGGTCACAAATGAAGAACCCTATCTTTGTAGGGTCCATGATCATTCTCATGGCATTGTTTGCGCTGAATCTCTACGGAGTGTTCGAGGTTGGCACCTCGCTCACCAGTGCAGGAGGTAAGCTTCATGCTAAAAAGGGCTACCAAGGCTCATTCTTCAGCGGGATTCTTACCACCCTTATCGCCACACCCTGCGGAGCACCTCTGCTCGCCACAGCGATGACTTACACACTCCAGCAGACAGTCATTCTCGCCATGGTATTGTTCACCGTTTTCGCACTCGGAGTCGCAGCCCCATACTTAGTGCTATCATTCTTCCCTGCGCTGATCAATAAACTACCTAAACCAGGAAACTGGATGGTCACGTTTAAGAAGTCTATGGCATTCCCACTCCTCGCCACTGTGGTATTTCTACTCACAGCGTTTATTGGGCAGACAGGAAGTAGCGGGATCATTCTCATGCTTTGGTCACTCGTGGTGCTTGCCACCGCTGCCTTCATCTACGGAACTTGGTCTCCGCCATTTATTGCTAAAGCCAAGCGCTACAGCATCGGCTACGGACTCGCGCTTCTATTTGCTATCTACGGTGGCTATCTCGGCTACCAAGCCATGACCACATCCCCAGAAGAAAAACAAACTATCGTTGCTAATCCTGATGACATTCACAGCTGGGACGGATGGACACCTGGACTTGTAGATGAGATGCGCGCTAAAAAACGCATCGTCTGGATCGACTACACTGCTGATTGGTGACTTACTTGTAAACTGAATGAGAAGCGTGTCTTCTCAAGTGATAAAGTAATCGACCTAGTGATGAAAAATAACGTGAGCAAGATCAAACTTGATCTCACAGGTGACAAGCCCGCTGAAGAGCGCGAACTGGAGAGAACCAAAAAAGGAAGCATCCCGCTCATGATCATTTACCCTGGAAACCCTGATAGACCGGGAGTCTTCCTAGATGGCACCGTATCACCAGCTGATGCTATCAAGGCGCTCAAATACGCTATCAAATATTCGTAAGTATGAAAACTTACCTCTAGCTAGCCAGAAAACTTACCTCTAACAGAGCGGTTTTCTGGCTTTCTTGTTTTTACAACCCTAACACCTCCGCAATCAGTGCCATCCTCACTGGCACTCCGTTCTGGGCTTGCTCGAAGTATCTTGCTTGTGAGAGCGCATCTACTGCTTGCTGGATCTCATTCACTCGTGGCAAAGGATGCATCAGTGTAGCGCTGGGTTTCATCTTCCCGACCATATCTGGAGTGAAGATGAAGGCATTTCTCACGAGATGGTATTGGTCTAAATCATCGAATCTTTCCTTCTGCATCCTTGTGTCGTAGATGACATCTGACTGACTGAGCAC
>CAKZMG010000304.1 GCA_937128235.1 uncultured Verrucomicrobiales bacterium | reverse complement strand
CACGACTACGCGCATGAAAACTTCTCAGACAAAGAACACGGAGAGTGGTATGGCTACCTCCACCGCGATGGAAGAATCTCAACAGCAATGAAAGGCAATCACTACAAAGGTCCATTTCATTTACCAAGAATGCAGTGGTATTGTTGGCAGTTGTTAGAGAAATAAGAGGAATAGAAGATTAGATTTTTCTATCTGGCTCATTGCCAAAGCCATCGATCTCGACACGGTCAGCATAGCATTTCACGATGGCGAATGGTGTGGCGGTTTTGCCTTCGACCATGCCTTTGAAGTTGATGAAGTGACAGCCCTTGTGAACCGCATAGTTGCCTTTATGATTATGCCCATTCATGTAAGCGACTACGTTGGGAAATTTAGCTATGAGCTTCACCACAGCTTCGTCATTCCAAAGGTTATGGGGATCACTAAGCGGGATTACAGGGTAATGATTAAAGATGATTACACGCTTATTAGTCTTCTTAGCTACTGCGAGTTGGATAGTGAGCCAGTCCATTTGTTTTTCGCTAATGGCTCCATTCCATGCTTGAGCTTGTGGGGATTTTTCAAACCTTAGCTGCGAAAGTTCTTTTTTTGCTAGTTGAGTCTGAGCGTGATCCTTAGGCTGTCTATAAATACTTACCTCTGTTCCGTCTAAGTAGAGAAACAACCATTTCCCAACACTCTTCGAGTAATAATTTTCTTTTAAACCTAGTTTACTAAGCACTTTAAATTTATCTTCCTCCGCCACTTCAAAATCATGATTCCCAAAGACAAATGTTTGTGGAGCGGTGGCTTTTTTATAGATTGGCATGATGGCATCGAAGCTCTTCAAGTCTCGGTCGATGACATCACCCAGAGTCACGGTGAAATCTAGCTCATGTTTGTTAAGTTCCTCCATCGCAGAGGTAAGTTTTTTCAGCGAGTTTCTGTAGTGTCTAGTTCCCCTAACATCCGCATCAGCATACTGCGGATCTGCGATGACCCCAAAACTTACCTCTGGCTTTTCGGCTCTATCCTCAACAGCGAAAAGTCTATTACTGGCTATAAATGGGAGGCTGATGGTGAGAAAATTTCTACGTTTCATTATAAATAGATTATGATCTTGGTGTAAGAGTCTATAATAGATAGCGTATTATGTAAATCATGATCGAACGTAGAAATTTTCTGAAAATAGCAGGTGTTACTAGCGCTTCTTTGCTGGTTAGCCCTACTGTCCTTGCTGCCACTGATGACTCATCCGTGTCTGTTCTGTTAGATGCTGTCTCCTTTAAGGAAAAAGGTGGCTGGAAAGTGGATCCTCAGTTTATCGAACAAATGGGGAGCCCTTATCTGCTCGCGCATGGAATGGGTGAACCTGTAGAGAATGCGAAGACTACGTTTAGCGCTCCAGAAGCTGGTTCTTATCAGCTCTGGGTGCGCACTAAGGATTGGTGCCCTGGAAAATGGGAAGCACCTGGGAGATTTCAGTTGCTAGTGAATGGAAAGTTAGTGGAAACGGTGTTCGGAACACAAGCTGGTTGGAACTGGCAGAAGGGGATCATGGTGGATCTCAAGGCTGGTGAAAACAAGATTGAACTCGTGGATCTAACAGGCTTTGAAGGTCGCTGTGATGCGATCTATTTTACCAAGAATGAGAATTTCACACCGCCATCTGAGCTTAAGGCACTCCAAGCTTGGAGAAATAAGAAGCATGGTGTTACGGTGGAGAAAAAGGTTGATTTCGACCTAGTAATCGCGGGTGCAGGTATCGCCGGATGCGGGGCAGCATTAGCGGCAGGGGAGCAGGGTCTTAGTGTCGCGCTCATTTCTAACAGACCAGTCCTAGGAGGAAATGCGAGTAGTGAAGTGCGTGTGCATACGCTAGGAATCCATGGCAAAGTCAGCAGGATACTTAAGAAAATAGACACCAAGCATTGGCGCAATGGATCGGATAAAGTCTATGCGGATGAAAAGAAACGTCACGAGAATATGGACAAGGCTGAGAACGTCACCATCTTCTATGATTACTCAGTAGATACGGTGAACATGGAGGGGAAAAACATTACGAGTCTTGAGGCTCGGAGCAATGTCAGCCCTAAAAGGATCATCATCAGCGGAAAGCAATTTATCGACTGCACTGGCGATGGACTAGTGGGTCATAAAGCTGGTGCCACTTCACGCTACGGACGCGAGGCGAAAGATGAATTTAAGGAAGGCTGGGATAAACATGGAGACTTGTGGTCGCCTAAGCAACAGGATAACCGCGTGATGGGAACCACCGTGATGTGGAATAGCATGAAGTCTGATAAAGCAGAGGCTTTTCCGCAGACTCCGTGGGCTAAGGATGTGGCAAAAAACTACGCCGAGCCAGTCTCCGAATGGTACTGGGAATACTCAGCCAATAACAAGCACCAGATCCATGATGCTGAGGACATCCGAGATCACATGTTCCGCGCGATCTATGGAAATTTCTCAAACGTAAAAAAGAACCCACTGAATGCTAAGTACAAGCTGGAGTGGGTGGCATACATCGGTGGTAAGCGTGAGTCGCGCAGACTGCTAGGTGACTATATTTACACCATGAATGATGTGATCAACCATACCTATTTTCCTGATACGGTAGTGGAGGAAGAGCGCGAGATAGATGCACACTACCAGAAATCTCTGAAGGGCTTCATGGTGGACTTCATTTCCACCGCTATCTTTCGCAAGTTAAAGAAGCACTACTACATCCCGTTCCGCTCGCTCTATTCAAAAGAGATCCCGAACCTCATGATGGCTGGGCGTTGCTTCAGCTGCTCACACATAGGGCTCTGCGGACCACGCGTGATGAATACTACGGGTCAGATGGGCATCGCCTGTGGCTATGCGGCAGTGGTCTGCCAGAAGCACAACACCACCCCACACGGCGTCTATGAAAAGCATATCAAAGAGCTAAGAACTCTGATAGGCTTCGAGAAATGAAGCGAGGAAATCTCTACCGTATTGGGCATCTCTGCATGCTGTTAAATTTCATCGCACTCGTTGTCACGGGTGTGATGCGCTTCACCCAGCCATTTAGCATCGCCGTCACGCGGGTGCATATGCTGTGTGGATTTGCCATCACGTTGTTGATCGCGTTTCACATCATCGGCAGGCTACGCCAAATGAAAACGATGGTGAAGAGCCGTGATGGAGGGCTAAACCTTACCCCTATCGTGATGAGTATTTTACTCTGCGGAGTGTATTGGTCAGCCGCATGGTTTGCCTGGCCGGGGGCGAAGCAGGTGGTGGATCTGAGCTATGAGGCTCGGCATAAAAATGAAATTTTCCGCGAGCGCGAGAATGTAGTGGGCGGCACAACAGACACCTCTGTGCATACATTTAAGCTCACCACAGAAAATTCATCCGTAGATGTCACCCTGGACTGGACTGAGCTAGGCATGAACTCAGAGAAATCCATCGCCATCTGGGTGGAGACGAAGTCAGGCTCGATGATAGAAACATTCTATGTCTCGGAGAACTTGAGATTCTCAGACAACGCCCGCTGGGAGGATGCTGAGGTGAAGCGCGGAGAAGTGCTTCCCATCTGGAGAAACCGCTACACGGCGATCTGCGGCATAGGCCCAGATGGTGTGCACGATGCTATTTCTGGTCCTACTAAAAATCATAAATTTGATCTCAACAATAACCTAACAACGAAGGAAGCATTCGCTGTTTATGTAGAAATCAATGCTGAGAATGACGACCAGCCATCGGTTCTTTATGTAGCGCTGATTGATCCTGAATCAACTAATCCCTACACACTTTTATCCCTACTAGGCACAGGTGAAGGGGCATTCAAATCTGGTAGTATCAACTACGAAATCGGCAAGCTCACTACTGCCAGAAACCTAGTAGAAAAGATCCTTGTGCATACGGAATGGAGTGGTGAGTAGCTTATTTGGTGACTGCGGATTCTAATGAGAAACCACTGCATTTAAGTGCGAAGTCTGTGATGGGTGCCGGATTTGGTAATGAGTGTGGGTGATGACCCATGCCGGCCTTCTCGATGACGTTGAGCTGGGGGTAAGGTTTTAGTTTATCAGCAGCGAGCGCAGAATTTTCTGCAGGCGGGACAACGCCGTCTGCTAAATTGATAAGATAGAGAACAGGAATGTTCGCTTTTTTGATCGCTTGAATGGTATCGATCGGGTTCTGGAGGTAAGTTTTTGCTTGGTCATCCGTTTTGAATCCATAGGCGGCTTTGCATTTTTCCCAGGTGGCAGGATGACCCTTACCGGTGCCAAATCCTGCTGGCCAGCTCTTGATGTCCATGACGCAGTTATCGCCAATGATGCCCGCGACTTTATCTGGGTTAGCGACTGCCCAGTTGTGGATGATGAGTCCGCCACGTGACATGCCTTCGAGCACTGGTTTAGAACCGAGGCCCCATTGTTGAGTGAGTTTATAAAATTCATCCCATTTTTTTACTGCTGCGGGTGAGCCGAAGAGGTCTGCGACATCGCAGTAAACGATGTGGTAGCCTAGTTCTAACATTTGGATGTCGAACTGAGGCTGATGCCCCCAGAAGCGTGCGCGCCAGATCCAGGGATGTCCTTTGGCAGGGGTGAGAGGGTGTACTATTTTATGTTTACCACCATTCCATTCACTAAAAGGATAACCATGAAAGTATGAGGTGTCTGCGTGTAGAAAATCGTTGAGAGTGAACTGCTCTCTTGGCATGCTGAGATAGCGGTGAATGTGTCTCGCCATGCGCTCAGCTCCGAAGGCATTTGGGTGAACTTTATCTGGGATAAACTCAGGCTTGTCGCGGAGTGGGATGTGGAGATCGATGAGTTCTAGATGACGATGGTATGAGATTTTATCCAACAGTTTTCCTATTTCGCCACGAGTTATTTTCTCAGTGATTCCCCATTGCGCACCGAGGACTGGAGCTGGCTTGCAGAGTATGATGCGCGGTTTTTTACCGTTGCTAGAGGTAAGTTTTTGGTAGCTAGCTATCAGGTTATTGGTGCTTTGAGTGAAGTTACCTTTGTGCTTCCAGTTGTGTGGCTTGGAGTCATTGGTGCCGAGCTTGATGATGACGATGTCTGGCTGAAATTCTAGCGATGGCTTATACGCTTGAGTCTTCACGTAAGGTTTATCGCCATTATCTAACATCGTAGCTCCACTGACTCCAAAATTTCTCACCTCATACTCATCACCGAGTAATGCTCCAAGCTGAGATGGGTAGCTGAGTTTCTCACGTGCCGGAATGCCAGACCCAAAGGTGATAGAGTCACCCACACAGGCGATTTTTGTTTTGGCTAATAGCGGGGAAGAAAGGCAAAATAGGGTGATTGTGAAGAATTTTAACATAGTAATGAGTAGGACTGGTTATCAAACATCTACGATATCTGTAAGAGATATTTATCTCAATAATTGGGAGAATTACCATATTTAGTTCATTTATTTAACTTTTCAGGGATAAAAATCACCCAAAATAGTCATATTCTGCTTGCTAAGCAGTAATTTCAGCATAGAAAAGCGGTTCACATTTTTCCTGCTGGTGAGGTAGTTTCAACCTCGCGACTCACTGGCTTAGCGAGGTTTCTAGGGAAAAAGAATGAAAACCAAGGAATTAACCTTAACCAATAACAACATAACAAAATGA
>CAKZMG010000303.1 GCA_937128235.1 uncultured Verrucomicrobiales bacterium | reverse complement strand
TCGTTCCAAGCATCGAACCCCGTTTTGACAGCTAGGTAGAAACGATCTTCTTTGACTGGTGAGCTTTTCTTTTCCAGTTGTTTAAATGGTTGGTAGAGAGGGTCGCCGATGACGACATTCTGCCAAGACAGTAGAGGGATAGACATGTAGGCTGACTCGATAAGTGTGTAGCCCTGAGTGAGTCTGTCATGAAGGATATTGAAATGATGAGTGCCTCCTAGATAAGGTTCGTAAACGTTACCGACAGTCGCAGCTGCGCCCGCATTGATGATGGGGCCTACCCAGCGGGTGTTAGGGTTACGGAGGTTGCTAGCGCTGTAGGAGTGAAGGTGGACAGCGATAGCCCCTTTCTTGAATTTAAAATTAGGATTGAGCAGTGGACCATTGCGGTTTGTGATATACCAGCCAAAGTAAATGGCTGCATCTCTCATCGGGTAGTTCGTGAGATAGGTGTCTTTATTCTTATCAATGGTAGTGGGGATACCTAGTTGCCAGTTCTTCTTTTCGATGTCGGTGATCCAGTTGTCACCCATGGTGTAGCCTCCGCCCTTTCTCGCTAAATCAAGGTAACACATGCCCCAGAGGCCATTTTTCTCTACTTCGATAGCGTCATCGATCATGCGTTTACATTGAGCTAGGTTGTTGGCATCGATACGGCCTACTAGCATGTAGTAGGGCATTTGAGTCTGGCTGAATGAAGTGTCTTTCTTAAAGTATTTGTTACCAATAGTTTGATGAATTGGGATTCCTTGGATACCTATGGCGCTTAGTTCGCTATCCACTGAGGCGCAGTTGATTCCGTTAAGAGGATTTGATTTCTTCGGTTTTGGAGCGGGATTGTTAGGATCAGCTTTTGGCTTGGGTAGGGGATTAATGCCATAAGGAACACCAAAGGTGGTGACGAGCACTTGAATAGAATTTCTGCTGGCTATAGTGAGGCCTTCTTGATTCTTCTGGAGTGTCCACCAGTTCTTTTTAGTGAAATATTCACGTAGAGGTTTTTCTATAGTGGCTTGGTATTCTTGTCGGGAAATTTTAGGTTTTTCTGAAAGCGCTAAGCCAATGAGGTTAGCTTTGGGTATCTTACGTTGCGCTGCATAATACTCAGCGAGTTCTTTAGAGTCAGGGACATTGGTGTTATAGAGAATGGCTACAGCTTCTGGTGGAATACCAGGTTTTGTTGCGAGGACGCTTCCACTAAGCGTGGTTAAAAATGTGATAACTAGAAGTATGAGATGGTTCGTTTTCATAATGAGTTAGAGGGAATAAAGAGTGTTAGAAATGGTGAGGGTGTCATAGGCAAATTGAATATTGTTAGGGAGCTCGGCGGCTACTTTGTAAATATCAATTTCATGAGTAATGTGAGTGAGCCAAGTCTGTTTGGCATCGATGATTTCAGCGGCTTCACAGGCTTCAGAAACGCTCATGTGAGTAGGGTGCTGAGCTTCACGGAGAGAATCGATGATAAGGTGATCTAGGTTTTCTAACAGCTTGAAGGTATCAGGCATGATAGCCTTTACATCTGGGATGTAGGCGATGGAGAAGTCTCCTTCATCAAACCGGAAACCAATAGTTTCTACAGCCCCATGGATAACAGGTAGAGGAGTGATGGTTAAATTGCCTATTTTAAAGGGAGCTGTGACAGGTCTAGGCTCTGGCCGGATGTATCCACGGTAGGTATTGTTAGGCGAGAATGCCCAGTCATAGACGCGAGCGAGCTCTTTTAAGCAAGCTGGAGTGGAGTAAAGTGGTAATGGGTTTTCACTATGCCAACAGAAGGCTCGGAGCTCATCGAAGCCAGCTGTGTGATCTAGGTGCTGATGAGTGTAGAGCACAGCATCGACTTTCGAGAGTTTGTGTCGGAGTGCTTGCTGGCGTAGGTCTGGACCAGAATCTACTAACAGTGAGTGGGTTTCGGTGAGGATGTGCACTGATGAGCGCATGCGGTGCAAGCGTGGGTCATCTGAGGTGCAGACAGCGCATTCACAGCCAATGACTGGAACGCCTACTGACGTGCTGGTGCCTAGAAAGGTGAGTTTCATGAAGTGCTGAATAGATTAGTATAGTTCAGCATCTGCGACAACTGC
>CAKZMG010000302.1 GCA_937128235.1 uncultured Verrucomicrobiales bacterium | reverse complement strand
CTTTCGTCCATTGTGAATGATTCTCGACTGCTGCCACCCGTAGGTGTCTGGACCGTGTCTCAGTTCCAGTGTTGCTGGTCGTCCTCTCAGACCAACTACCCGTCGTAGCCTTGGTGAGCCTTTACCTCACCAACAAGCTGATAGGACGCGAGCCCATCTTAAAGCGCCAGCCGAAGCCAGCTTTACCCCGTAGGGCATATGCGGTATTAAACCCAGTTTCCCAGGACTATCCCCCTCTTTAAGGCAGGTTGCTCACGCGTTACTAACCCGTCCGCCACTAAGAGATCATTAGTAAACTAAATCTCTCTTCGTTCGACTTGCATGTCTTATCCACGCCGCCAGCGTTCATTCTGAGCCAGAATCAAACTCTCCGTATATTGCCTAATCTAAACTAGGACTTTTTTTGCTACCTTAAAGGTAACTTTTTTAAAACGGTTGGCGTATTTCTTATTTTTCAATAAGCGTATACTAAATTGACAAGTGCGATAGCAAACCCGTTTAAGATTTACTATTCTTTGCCGCGTCAGTGTTTCCACTACCGCAGCGCACAATTCAGTCTTTCCTCTTCTACTTGATTCAAACCTTCCGAGTGAACTCACCAAAGTGAGTCGCTCGCATTTTGATCAAGCCATGTAGTGTTAAAGATCTAATTCGAGGAACACTAACGTCTGCTAACAAGACCGAGTCTCGTAGTAGAGAAGTTAGTTTCTCTCGCGCTCCCCGTGGCGGGTGAGGCGGGCGCAATCTACATATTTTCCAGCTCACCGCAAGGCGTTTCTGCACCTTTTTTGAAAAACAAAACAGAGAGTCGACGCAAACCATTGAAGAATCAACAAATACCTTTTTCAACGACCCGAATAAAAACTACCGCTAGGCTACTGAGCGAGGCTTGAATCAGGAAACCTCATGTAAAAGCCGCGCTAAAAAAGCACCCTTGTGGGGCGAAATGGTCAAACTAGATCGATTTCAGCAACGCCACCGCCTCCTCAAGCTTCTTAGACGGCTGAGTTTCGGTCAATCGAGGGAAACGCGGAAATGAGAAGAGGTCCCTGTAAAACGGAGCCAGTAGCGTCTTTAAATAGAGTTTGCTGAATAAGTCTTCAGTAACTTCAGGAGAACTTATCTAACTGGTGACCGATTTGGGATCTGGTGAGATTGGCCTAAATGTTTGAGTTCAATAGCACTAATCGAGTCTAATAGCGCCACGAATGATTCTAAAATACGCACCAAAAAAAAGCTCTCGGAGCCTTTTGTCTAGGTTTAGCACGATCATGCCGACATGGATCACTGTTTTGCTTGTATCGCTGAGTTTTGTCATGATTCGAGCTAGTGTGCCTTTGCGTTTGGCATTACCAAATTTACCTTCTACCGGGATTCGATCAAGTTCGTCCTGACGGTGTTCTTTACGTCTTGGATTCAATTAATAAACGCAACTTTTGAAGGGCTGACAGTGGTCTATTCAATCAGAAAGGGAAAGGTCCGAAAACCCTTCCCTTTTGATTCAGTAATCACTTCAATGCTGCCCGATCAAAAGAAGCCATGAAGCATATTACATCTGAAGAAAGACATACTATCGCGCACCTGCTAAGTCAAAGCCTAAGCCCTGCAACTATTGCGAGGCAGCTAGGGAGACAGAGGTCTACGATCACCCGTGAAATAAAAAGAAATTCTGATCAAAGAAGTGGAGAATATCGCCACGATCTAGCAGAACGTAAGTCTCAATCTCGCCAAAAAGGTAAAGCTAAGAGATGCGACTACACGCCAGCTATTGCCGCGCACGTTGCGCTAGAATTATCTAAGTGGAACAGCCCTGAACAAATTGTCGGAACCGCTCGCAATCTCGGGATCGACTGTGTGAGTATCGAAACGATCTACCGGAAAATTTGGGCTGATAAAAAGAGGGGCGGTAAGTTACACGAAGATCTACGCAGGCGTTCTAAACGTTACCGCAAAAGGGGTGCGGCTAAGGACCAGCGTGGAAAGATCTGTAATGCCGTGAGTATTGATGAGCGTCCAGCTATGGTGGAGGATCGGAAACGTTTGGGTGATTGGGAGATAGATCTCATCATCGGTAGCGGTCATAACGGGGCTATTTTGACCCTCAATGATCGAGTAAGTGGACTCCTCATAATGGAGCAACTAACAGGCAAGCAGGCGTCAGAAGTGACAGCTGCCACCATCGCCAGGCTCATGCCTTACAAAGATCAGATTCATACGATCACTTCCGATAACGGCAAAGAGTTTGCAGGTCATCAAGAGATAGCAGAAGCGTTGGAAATTGACTTCTATTTTGCTCATCCATACCATAGCTGGGAAAGAGGATCTAACGAAAATCTAAACGGACTGATACGGCAATATATACCGAAAGGCACCAACATTGCGACACTGCCCGCAGAGCTGTTTTCAGAAGTTGAGACAGCTCTAAATGACAGGCCTAGGAAACGGCATGGCTATCTCTCACCCACAGAAAAACATAAACAACTAACCAATGAAGAAAAAGTTGCATTAGTTAGTTGAATCCAAGCCTCTGAAACTCTCTAAAATTGAGATTTCAGAGAGTTCTGAGTCGAGCCTCTCGCCTCAGAGTCACCCAAAACCAAACGAAAAACCTTACCGACCAGATCTTCCTCCAGATATTGTCTGTCCAATAATATGCAGCCCATCGGTGGCAAAAGGTTTCGCTTATTTTCGGCTATATTCGCCGTCTAGCAGGCTCAGAGCTTGTGACCACGAGCTTTCTCGGAGGAAGAGGCTTCTTGCCCAGCGAATAAATCGCACCCCTATTTGCGTGACTCGGCGGAGCTTTTCGAGCCATTTTGGCACTCTCTGTTCGGCTTTGGCGTAGGTCTCCAGAGTCGCTTTCCATCGCCGCTCTCTTTGCCGATCCAGCGATGGGTCTATCACTCCTTCTTGTTCCACCGTGTCTCGTAGTCGGAGCAAAATATTGTAGGCTAAAATCATGAACTGAGCCTGCATTCTCTTGCCTGTTAGGCTCTTTGACCAAGCCTTGGTTTCTTCGAGCTTACTCTTAAAATCGTTAAACACCTTTTCGATATCCCAGCGCATCCGATAGAGCTGCACGATGACTCCCGGCGGGATCGAGCCATGCAGATTGGTGATGAACTCATATTCGGTGTCGGTTTCTAAATCTTGATAGGTGATCATCCGAATCGCCTCCGCGCCGCCAGCCATGATGATTTGATCCGCAATGACTCCCGAATTCTCCGCGCAATCGTGCTTGATGGCCACGTCTCCAATCACCTCCTTCTTCATGTTTTCCTTTGAGCGCGTCACAAAATAGATGCCTTTGTTGTGCTTGCACTTCATCCACCACTCAAAGTCGATACAGGCGCGATCCCATAGGTAGAGCACCTTCTGGCCCTTTTTCGCGTTCTGCCGCAACGCATCAATATCCATTTTTTTAAGCGTCCCTAGGTCGTGCGGCTTTTTGCGAGTTCCATCGCTAGAGAGAGCCAGGTGGCTCACGTCACGGTTTCTCATATTGAGTGCGTAGAGGTGGCCGATCGCGTGTTTCCTCCCTTTCTCATCGCGCTCTTCGTGCGTGCTGGCAGCATGAAAATGACCGTCCGCAGCGTAGATGTGAAAGCTATCGAGGAGCTCATGAAATCCACCGTCCCGCTGCTTCCACGAATGCTGAGCTCTCGGTTCTAGGTAGTGATCGTTGATCGATATTAGATGTCTCAGACGGCGTTTACTCTTGAGACCTTCTTGGAAATCCTGTCGGACAATATCGAGCTCACCCAGCGAATCCATTCGCATGTCTTGGAAGAACTCTCGTCCTGAATCGTGCTTATGAAGCACTCGCAAGATACCATATTTCACCCACTTTTCATCCGGATTGACATGGCACTTATATTTGCCCTCCGCTCGCTCAAGAGCCTCGGAAATATAGGAAAGCATTTGATTCTGGATAGCGGATTTTTCGTTGTTAGTTGTTGAGACCATAAAAATGGTCGGCGATCCAGACTCACTGTCAATGATAATCAGTCACTTATATTGCTATTTCGAGCTGATATTTGAATTCGAAACACCCCTGAAAACTCGACCCCGTGAGAGGCGATCTGGAGCCACCTAGAAGGCCCCTACAGCCCAAAATAACTCCAAGCTTTAGCCACCGATGTTATCATAATAGATTTACACGCCAATTGGATCGTTCTTGATTTCCTGCGTAGTAGAAAGCAAGAGACCCACCAGAATCAAATCTGGCAGGTCTAAAGTTATCTGGTGAAAACTACATTTTAAAAATGTTGTTTT
>CAKZMG010000301.1 GCA_937128235.1 uncultured Verrucomicrobiales bacterium | reverse complement strand
TGCGGTTTGACTTCGTGGTTTAGCTTTGCAGTGTAGCTCGACGGTTTCAATGTGTCAGACTTACTTCCTCTTAGGTTAGTTTAGTACTTTCTTGAGGATAGCGAGCATTCACCCACTGTGTTCCTAGAGAACGATTATCTCTTAGAAGAAGCTGAAAGAGTTTTACAGAATCTGTAACTAAGGATAACAAGAACAATGGAATCCAATAAAAATGCAGAAGACTGAGACCATTCATCAAGTGATTTTTCTTCCTGATATTCTTGCTTCTCCCTCTAAAATAGCTGATACGAACACTACATGGATTCTATCACTCAAGCCGCGCTCGGTGCGCTCTGTGGCGAGCTCGTTCTCGGGAAAAAATTAGGTAACAAGGGAATCCTTTGGGGATTACTCGTTGGCACGCTGCCAGATCTCGACATCATTGCTTACCCGTTTCTTTCCTCATCTGAGCAGCTCGGTTGGCATCGTGGTATTTCTCACTCCATCTTGATGATGTTTGTCGCTGCTGCTGGCTTAGGCTGGTGGCTCCATAAGTTTTATCAGAAAAGAGATGTCAATATCAGCTACGCACGTGCTGCATGGTTTGTATTTCTCGCCTGGTCCACCCATGTGTTGATTGATTGTTTCAATACGTATGGAACGATGATTTTAGAGCCATTCAGCAGTGAACGCATATCGATCAACAACTTATTTATCATCGATCTATTTTTTCTCGTACCCATACTTATTGGACTGATACTAGCGATGGCATGGGGCAGGAAAAATTCTAAACTACGCATGAGAATAGCCACTATCACCACTTGCTGGCTCTGCTTTTATTTCATGGCGAGCTTAGTGACTAAGCACTTCGCGAATCAACATTTTGAAAAGCTACTGGTAGAAAGAAGCATCAATAAAGATAAGATGCTCACAGCCCCCACATTTTCTAACATTTTTCTCTGGCGCATGGTCGCACAGGATCAAGATGGTGATAGGGTTTACGTCAGCTACTGGTCACTCTTTGATAGCAATGATGAAGACCATGACATTCTCAATTTCAAAAAAGGTCACGAGCTAGAGGTAAGTTTTCAAGATTCAGAAGATCTTAAAGCACTCAGACAATTCAGCAGAGGCTGGCATAAAACTTACCAAGATCCTGATGAGCCTGACTCCATCTACATCGCTGCACTTAACATGGGCGAGATGCATATCATGACAGAAAATGGGCAAGAATTACGCCCACCATTCATCTGGAAAATCACCCGTAATGCCGATGGCAGCTATACCCTAGACCGCGCCTTCAAGATGAGTAAGGACGGGTATGGTTATATAAAGAAAGCTGTAGCTAGCACTTACGAGCGAGTCAAAGGAAACACTGATCACTGGCTAAAAGATAACATTCAGTGGACCTGGGATCAATTCTCGGAGCAGGAGTAAATATTTTACGCTTCTATCTCCTCGCCACCAACGTGGAAGCCGATCGTGCGCTTCTTTTGAGGCTCACCTTCAGCCTCTTCAGCAGACCCTTCTACATCCTCTAGCTTACGCGTGTAGCAGAGGATTTGTAAGCTAGCCTGATGCGAAATAAACATGCACGGAGAATCATTCACCATTCCCTCGATCACTACGCTAGAATGTCCATCTTCCCCAACGGTAAGCACTTCTACTACATCACCTGTAGGTAAAAATGTCAGTACTACGGGAAGTTCATCTTCAGGGAGAGAAGTCCTCCATTTAGTGACTCGGTGAGCGAGACGTGTGATGAACTCCCCCGCTGACTCAAATCTGTGCTCGCGTTCCTTTGGCATGGAGGATAGATAATCCTTCACATCCGGCATTCCTGTTGCACCCGGCATCGTCAGATAAGGTTTTCTCAGGCTTTTATTATTTTTATGTTCGGAGTCGCTCATGTTTGGACTCTAACAGATATTTAAAAGCATACAAGTAGCCACATTCGCTCTTTTTATTCCGCGAGCTTGGTTCTATAAAAAGTCATTAAACTTGACATAGAGACCTGTAGCCTTAAGTTAACATTAGATGTTTCGCAAGATCACAGCACTGTTTCTAGCTATGCTTATGCTGGTGGTAGCCACCACTGCACAAGTGGGCTTGCAGTATTGCTTGTGTGAAAAAACGCTGTTTCTAGCTCATTGTCCATGTGAAACAGTCTCACAAAATGCCCAACAAGGCGTGCAACAAAACGATTGTGACTGCTGTGATTGTTGCTCATCCGATGAGTCACTTGCCACCTCTAATGTGGCATTACTTCCATGCGATAATTGCACAGTGAATTTAAAATTAGATCTTGGTCACTATGTCTATCATTCTGGGCTAGACTATAAACTAACAGATCAAGACGATCTCGGTAATTCGCTGCTAAGAGCAGATCAACACAATACTACAGAGTTAACATTCAAGAGTAGTCCTGTAGAAATACGCGGTAGTCCACCACCTTCCGAGCTCCAGCCCAACATACCTATTTATCAGAGGTATGGGGTCTTTTTGATTTAATAGTATTCGTTGACAGTAGCTTAAATGTATCTGCTGTCCTTACTTGTTTGTGTTTTTTTATAGCACAGGAATTTGAGTTTAATTGAGAACTCATCTACTACCCCAACGTATCAACTATTATCAACTATGTCACTAGCCGATCTAACATCATCAGAATTTGATGCCGACTCATCAAACCACCAATCCAACACAAGAAAACGCAATTACGCCTGGCTTCTTCCAGTCGGATTAGTTCTTGGATTTCTCACCATTCTAGCCCTGCTATTTGGGAAGAGATTACTACCAGCAATTCCAGTAAAGACAGCACCTGTTATCACAATTAGAGCGAGCGAAGAGATAAGCTCTCATGCGGAAGAAAAAAATCTCCCCAAAACATCTCTCCCTGTATCTAACAAAGGAAACATGCTCTTTCAAGCATCAGGCTGGGTAGAGCCAGATCCATATACCACCTATGTCCCAACCCTTACTAACGGAGTGGTGAAAGACGTCAACGTGCTCGAAGGAGAGACCGTAAAGAAGGGGCAATTACTAGCCACCCTTATCGATGAAGATGCCAAGCTGGACCTCCAGTCATCAAAACAGGCTTATACTGGCTTCCAGAAACAAATCGATGCCCACTGCACTGAATACAATATCATCGACTCCGAAATCATCGCAGCCAACAGTAAAATCAAAGCAGTGCAATCTGAGCTAAACGAAGCCATCGATACCTACACACGCTACTCCAAACTCCGCAAAGGTGACATCGCTGAGCAAATCGTAGTCCAAGCTAAACTAGCCGTCGAAAAACAACGCGCCATGTTAGCAGAAGCAGAAGCTGAAATCACTAAACTTGATGCCCGCAAAGTGCAACTAGAGTCCCAAAAAGAAATGATGGAAGTAAAGCTCCAAGAGCTCGGCACTCAGCGAGATCGTGCTCAGCTCACCTTAGACCGCACCAGTATCAAGTCGCCCATCAATGGCGTTGTGCTACGCCTTCATGCAGCACCAGGTAAAAAGCGAATGCTCAATATGGATGATCCCACCTCGGCAGTCATCGTAGAACTCTACAACCCGGAGAAACTCCAAGCTCGTATTGATGTCCCACTCAACGAAGCCGCTGCGCTCTCAGCAGGGCAGACTGTAGAACTAGTTTCAGACCTCCTCCCTAACAAAACATTCACCGGTAAAGTCACCCGCATCAGTGGTCAAGCAGACCTTCAGCGCAATACTCTGCAGGCTAAAGTTTCCATCCAAAATCCTGACCCAAGGCTCCGACCTGATATGTTAATGCGTGCGAAATTCTACTCTACTGGCAACATTACTCAGACTAACTCCAGCACCGCCTCCTCACCCTCAAGCCGCCTATCCATCTACGTCCCCGAAGCCGCACTCGTTTCCGAGACACAAGTGTGGGTAGTCACACCAGACCAAACTGCCGAGAAGCGCATCATAAAGCTAGGACCGGAAAAAAAAGAAAATCATCGCCGTGTCATAGATGGACTCCGTTCTGGCGAGTCCGTCATCCTCCCCCCGCATGATAAACTCAAGCCACAAGCCCGCATTAAAATCATCAACTAATTCTGACATGTCTCAAAATCTCATCTCTATAAAATCAGTCACTAAATCCTTCACCAAAGGAAAGACCACCATTACGCCATTAGAAAATCTATCGCTAGAGGTTCCTCGCACAGAATTTCTCTCACTCATGGGACCCTCCGGTTCTGGTAAGACTACATTGCTAAATCTCATCGCTGGCATAGACAGCCCCACATCTGGACAGATCATCATTGACGGCACTGACATCTCCACCCTGTCCAGAGCACAGCTCACTAAATGGCGAGCCTCGCACGTGGGCTATATTTTCCAGCTCTATCACCTAGTCCCCATTCTCTCTGCTTACGAGAACGTAGAGCTCCCCCTTCTGTTAGGAAATTTCAGCAAATCCGAACGCAAAAAGAAAATCCTCGCGGCACTCGACCTCGTAGGACTCAGCGACCGCGCAGACCACCGCCCATCTGAGCTTTCTGGTGGGCAAGAACAGCGCGTAGCCATCGCACGTGCCATCGTCCATGATCCAGAACTCCTCGTAGCGGATGAGCCCACTGGTGATCTTGATCGCGAGTCAGCGGACTCCATTTTAAATCTCCTCAACACCCTCGCCAAAGAACATGGAAAAACCATCGTCATGGTCACGCATGATCCCAAGGCATCCGCTGCTGCTCACCGTGCTCTGCAATTAGAAAAAGGACAATTTTCCTCTGAAGGTAACCTACTAAACACTCACTAACATGAAACTTCTCATCCTAGCTCTCAAAAACCTCACTAGAAATCGACTACGCTCACTACTCACGATTCTAGGTGTTGCAGCTGGCATGTTTCTCTACTCATCAGTGCAGACCATGCAGCACTCGCTCACCATCGCCACTGAGGGAAATGCCGTTGACACCACACTCATCGTTTATCGTGAAAACCGCTTTTGCCCGATGACATCACGCCTCCCTGAGCACTACATGCCTACCATCAAACGCATCGAAGGAGTGCGCGAAGTCATCCCCATCCAGATCGCGGTAAACAACTGTGGTGCCTCACTTGACGTCATCACCTTCCGTGGCGTCCCACCAGAAAGACTCAGGAAATACAATCCCAACATCAAAGTCATCGAAGGCTCCTATGAGCAATTCGTAAAACAAACGGATGCGGCACTCGTGGGACAACATTTCGCTGAAAGGCGAGGACTCTCCGCTGGAAGTAAATTTGAAGCCGTTGGCGTAAACGTCACTGTCGCTGGCATCATCTCATCAGATTCACCGCAGGACGAAAACGTAGCCTACGTCCACCTCCCGTTCCTCCAGCAAGCCTCAAAACTAGGTCTCGGGATCGTCACTCAGTTCAATGTCAAAGTGGAATCCGCAGATCTGTTAGACTCCATCGCAAGCAAAATTGATGAGACATTTAAATCTGACCAACAGCCTACAAACACCAGACCAGAAAAAGCCTTCTTCGCAGACACCGCCAAGCAAATGATCGAACTCATCGGTTTCACTCGCTGGCTCGGGCTGGGAGCAGTCTTTGCTGTGCTAGGACTCGTTGCCAATGCCGTCTTACTCATCGTCCGCGGACGGGTAAAGGAAACAGCCATCCTACAAACACTCGGATTCTCACGCCTAGCCATAGGTCTGATGGTCGTTTTCGAGGGCATCCTCTTAGGTCTAGTAGGCGGTCTCATCGGAGTCATTGGAGCCATGGCATTCTTTCATTACAAATCATTCACCCTCGGAAACGAAGGCCTCACTCTCGCACTCGCTCCCTCCACCTCGGTCACTCTAACAGGTCTTGGTGTTGCCGTTGCTCTAGGCCTACTAGCCTCCCTCTACCCCGCCTGGAAAGCCACCTCCAGACCACTCGTTCAATCACTCAGCTCATAAAAAATGCTACCATTCACTTACGCACTCAGAAATCTCTTCCGTGATCCCGCCCGGCTACTCCAGACCGTGGGTGGCTCTGCTATCGTAGTGCTGCTGCTCATCGCCGCAGTAGCTATGAACCAAGGCATGGACTCTGTTCTCTCTGCTTCTGGCTCGCCAAATAACGTCATCCTCTTAGCGAAAGGTTCAGAGGAATCCTTAGAGCGATCCGAAGTCAGTCTCGATGCCGAGTCCGCTGCAGCCACCTCCATTTCCGACATAACAACCAAGCTAGGAGTCGCTGCCGTATCTGGAGAAATCACCTACCAAGCTCCCATCCGAACAGCCACAGGAAAAGAAGAGCAAGCCCTGCTCCGAGGAGTCCTAGAAAAAGCTCTACTCGTCCACACATCTGTTAGATTGTTAGATGGGAATTTCCCCTCACCCGGCGAAGTCATGGTAGGAAACCTCACCCACCGTAAACTAGGTGTCCCTGAAGAAGAATTAAGCGTTGGAAAAAACATCTACTTTGGCGATACAGCTATGCGCATCTCTGGTCGATTCACCGCCCCAGGAACGGTTCTAGAATCCGAGATTTGGTTTGACCGCAATGACCTAGCCATCCTCACCCAGCGCGACTCCCTCTCCTCCATCATTGTCAGAATGAATGGCAAAAGCACAGACGAGGCAGACCTATTCACCTTCCAGCGTAATGACTTAGAACTAGCCGCCATCCGCGAGGACAAATACTACGAAAAACTCAGCATTTTCTATCAGCCCATCCAGATCATGACTTGGGTCACAGCAGCACTCGTAGTTGCTGGAGCAGTTTTCGGTGGACTCAACACACTCTACGCCGCCTTCGCATCACGCATCAAGGAAATGGCGACGTTACAATCCATCGGATTCAGCCGCAAAGCACTATTCACATCACTCATCCAGGAAAGTCTCCTTGCTACACTCACAGGAACACTGATCGCATTTATCCTCGCTTACTTTTTGCTAGATGGAAGAACTGTGCCATTTTCAATCGGCACATTCACCCTAACCATGACACCATCAGTGATACTCACGGGACTCTTTGCTGGCATCCTACTAGGCACCATCGGCACCCTCCCACCAGCCATCCGCTGTCTACTCCCATCACTACCAAAAGCTCTCAGATCAAATTAAACAACCAAACTAAATAACCATACTAACAAACCAAACAACATGAAACTAACAACCATACTAAAAACAAGCACCCTAGCACTCATCACCACCCTCGCTCTCAGCTCATGTGGAGATGACAAAAAAACAACTGATACAACAACATCATCAGAAACTACAACAGACGAAAAAGATGAAGCTCAGACCATCTCCCTAGATGCATTCATCATGAAAGATGCACCCGCTGACACCTTGGATATATCCGCCATGCGTAAAACCGCATCACCAGGCGATCCAGTCAGCTTCGATGGAAAGATTATTGGAGGGAAAAAAGTATTCGTAAGAAACTTCGCAGTCATGACCGTAGGTGACCCAAAAAAGCTCACTTCATGTGATCTCAAGGGAGGCGACTGCGAAAACTGCGGCACCCCGTGGGACGTATGCTGTGATGATCCAGATGAAATCAAGGCAAACATCGTCACCGTCCAGATCGCTGATGACAACGGAAAGCCAGTAAAAACTGGGCTTAAAGGCTTCAACGGACTCAAAGAGCTCAGCGAAGTGGTCATCTCAGGCACCGTAGCAAAAGGATCTAACAAAGATAACATGATCATCAATGCTACTGGCATCTACGTAAAGACACCATAAATCAAGATCACCCAAATGTATTCCTAGGGAGTTATCTTAGATAGCTCCCTAGCTACTTTTGAGTCTGCTATTTTTTCTGAGCCCTGCGGTGCTTACCGAGATACTTCACAGTGCTATCGATAATCTGTAGAAACTCTGCCTGCTGCCATTCCTCTGTGCTATGACCAAGAGTAAGAGAAACCACCTTTGACTTGCCCACTGGGTGTTCCCACATAACGATCGAGCTTTTCTTACCTTGCTTCCCTTCAATGAGCGGGATGGATTCTTTAGAATCTTTTGCATTAATAAAATTATTATAGAGCTCCGCTTTGACAGTTTCATATTCTGGAACATCTTTAAGACTTCCATGCTTAGGTTGCAGGTTAATCGTCTTTATCGGAGTCTGGGGACCATGCCCAGTAGATGAAATTCCTGTAAATTTCGGCCATGATGGAAACTCTTTATCTGGGTGATCTTTCTGCCACTGAGCCAGCAGCTCCTTCGTAGTCCTAGCCTTCTCGTGTGCTCCGGGCGCATGAACTGAATCCTCTCCGTTTTCTTTATAAGTAGGCCAGAAACTGTGAAGAGCACAGTGAATCAACATAGCAGGAATCCCTTTACGTTTGGTGGTCTCAATAATGTTATACGGCACATTGAGGTTAGAGGTATGCGCAAAACAGAAATTATAAACCACTACATCCTGCCCATCGGCAAAGTTTGGATCGGTTGCTAATTTCTCCACTACCTCATCATGGCTACCAGTCAGGATCGTTGTTTCCCACTTATTTTTATCAGCCACCGTCATGAACTCATTTTTCTGAGCTTTGTAGTCATGGAATCTACCTGGCTCAAAGGTGACATAGAGCACCTTCAGCTTCTTCTCCTCAGACTCTTCTGCCTTTTCATTCTCAGTTGTTTGTCCCACAGAGTCATTACAGGAAATAATCGCCATACTAGCAAGAATAACTGACAGCAAGCCCATCGGTAATAAAACCGCTAAATTTATTTTTCTTAATTTCATCTGAACGACAATTTATACAGATATAGAGATTAGCCTAGGATAAATTTAGTGTATCTTCTCTGCCAACAGATCCACTGTTCTAGACGTGGCTCCCTGATGCGTCTCTAACACCTTCAGAGCTGCTTGAGTTTGAGTAGATCGAAGTTGGGTGTTATCGTCTAACAATAACCTAACAAGATCTAACATTTCTTGTTTTGTAGAGAACGTCATAATCCCTTTCACATCTTTGAGCTGGGTGACTAAGGGCTCGAAATTTTTCATGTGCTCACCGCAGATCACAGGCACAGAGACGGACATCGCCTCAGTAGGATTTTGCCCACCTTTACCTAGAATAGATTTCCCCACGATCACAATGTCTGCATGAGCAGTCCAGTCTCTTAGCTCTCCAGTGCTATCGATCACGAAACAAGCACCAGCCTTAGCTTTATAATGGCTGCGAAGCACAACACTGTATCCTTCTCCAGCTATCTCATTTGCCACTTCTGCCCTGCGCTCCGCATGTCTCGGAACGATAGCTAAACAAATCTCGTCTGACAATTCTCTCAAGCCATTCGCGATCCAAGCCTCCTCACCCGCGTGTGTGCTGATAGCCATGACCACTTTTTTACCAGAAGAAACTCCCTCTAACATTTGGCTGAATTCTGCTCGTTGCTGTGGCTTTCCTGCTCCGGACTGATCAAATTTAACACTCCCAGTAATCGATATTTTTTCCTCAGGCACTCCCACCGCTTTCCACCTATCTTTATCCCCAGCATCTTGGGCACAGAGTTTATTGAGCATTTCTAACAATGGTCTAAGGATGAATCCTAGCTTGATATAACGTTTCTCTGATCGCGGTGAGAGTCTTGCATTGGCTACGTTCACGGGAATCGATAATCTCTCAGCGACTCGCAGCATATTAGGCCAGATTTCTGACTCCATAAGAATAATCTGCTTAGGTTCAAACCTCCTGAACACACGTTTCAAAATGAAACCAAAATCTAGTGGGCTATAAATCACCCTCACTCCATCTGGAGCATGTTCTTTCGCAACAGCGTGGCCAGTTGCAGTGGTAGGAACTAGTAGTATTCTTTCGGTTGGATGCTTTATGAGCCATTCTTTTATAAGCTTAATCGCCACTAACACCTCACCCACACTCACTGCATGGACGTAGATCACTCCCTGTTTTTCGAGTAGTTCGTCTTCTTTAAAAAGACCGATTCTCTCTAACAGCCCTGTTCCCATCCCACCTCGTTTAGCCATCTTTATCAGCCAAGCAGGGAATGAGATGATGAAGAAAACTGGCAGTAAAACATTATAAACTGTTAGAACAAAAAACTTACCCATAGCACTACACCTCTCCTTTCTTCTGAAAGTAAAAGACTGCGCAGCTTCCATACTTTCTTCTGTCTAGCAGTTGCCATTTCTCCCCACACTCTATCTCAGCACGCTCATCCGCCTCTATCACCAACATCCCATCATCTGTGAGAATGCTAGAGAAATTTTCTGACTCAAACATCTCCTTCACAAAGTCTCTATCCCCTACATTTTTCCAATAAGGAGGATCTGCGAAGATGACATCATACTGAGTGAGTGAGACTTTGCTTAGCATCTTGATCACATCACTCTGCACTACCTTGCCGCCTTGGAGCCTGAGAGATGCAAGATTAAGCTTCACAGTATTCACGCACTCGCGGTTCTCATCCACGAACACGCAGCTCTCAGCTCCACGGCTCAGACTCTCCAGCCCCAGCGCACCAGAGCCAGCGAATAGATCCAGCACCTTGGAACCTGGGATGATGTGCGTCAGCATCGAGAACATCGCCTCGCGCGTCCTGTCCGTGGTCGGACGCACGGCCGCACCACCTAGCTTAGGCACTCTAAAATTTCGTCTTCCCGCTGTCCCTGCAATAATTCGCATGGATGAAATTTAATGAGTAGCAAGCAAGATGCAAGTTCTTATCTAGTTTAGAACTCTAGGCAGTTGAATCTCATAGATATCGTAGGCTGCATCCACAGTAGCTTTAGCAGTAAAAATCTAGTTTCAGGAGAGCTTCCATCTTCACAGTGACATGTTTCATTGCTTCAGCATTAGAACGAAAATCCATGCTTCAATCACATCCGCATCGGAATATCGCCATACTTTTATTACCCTACTCAAGCGTTATTCTCTCATAGATGTCGGATACTGTTTTCTCAGCAATTGAGAAAATAAAATTTACAAATCATCACTCCCTTTCAGCCACGCTGTTTTTGATAATTGCGCTGATGCTATTATACTGAGCCTTCCAAGCGTCTTTGCTGTAGCCACCAGAGAGAGTCATCACGTATGGCACTCCGTGTTTTTGACATGCTTTCACAATCATTGCATCACGTTTCTGTATTCCCTCATGAGTCATTCTCCCAGAGGCTAGCGGATCACCTTCTAGCGCATCACAACCTGCGACATGGAACACAATGTCTGGCTTTGATTTCATAAATAATTGATCTAACTTGTTTGCTAGAATTTTCAGATACTCCTCGTCTGTCACTCCTCCGTCTAGCTCTACATCCTCATCCCCCACCTCTTTCGGCATAGGGTAAATTCGTCCTTCATGCATCGAAAAAGTGTAGGTTGTAGGATCATCTTTTAAGCTGACAATAGTGCCATTTCCTTGGTGAATATCTGTATCTATGATGAGCGCACGCTTGATAAGTTTTTCTTTCTGGAGCACGCGGATGGCGATAGGAACATCGGCAATGATACAGAAGCCCTCACCCAGCTCCGGCTTAGCATGGTGGAATCCTCCGCCGAGATTGATCGCCATTCTTGATTTAGATTTCAATGCCTGCCGAGCCGCCTCTAGAGTTCCCCCAGAGGCTTTTCTAAACCGACTAACAATCATATTATCTAACAGACTGTCTGGGATAATTTTCAACTGAGGAGCCTCAAGATAGCTCGCAACGTTCTTCGTTTTCTTCAAACTTTCTATGTAAGCTTCCGTGTGGATTAAAAGCATCTGCTCACGGGTCACTTCTGCTGGATCGATCACGCTCTGTTTCGTAACGTAGCCATCTTTTTTCAGACCTTTATAGATTTTATCATACTTAGCGATGTCAAATGGATGTAACTTCTCCATCCCAAAAACGCTGATTTTATACTTAGGTGAATAGACGATCGGGATAGGGCTGAGATTCTGAGATGGCTCAGCAGGTGCCCCGCTAAGCGAGCAGCTCACATTTACAAACCCAAAAATGCTAAATGAAACCCATTTAAATAAAATCTTGTTCATTCATCTATCATACACAGTTTCTCATCTATTGGCAATCGATCTCATCGATACTAACATCGACTAAAATGATCTAGCGTTTGAAGCCAGCTTTGATTTCATCGAGTCTAGCCGCACCTATCACATGAGCAACTAGGAAGTAACTCACTACTCCAGTACTGACAACTAATGCCAATATCATCGCACGTAACAACCTAAGCCCCTCGAACAATAAATCGTGTAATAAATCTGCAGCAAACCAAATAACTAAGCCCATAACAAGACTAGCTATCAGCATTTTGAGAAGTTTAATCCAGAACTCCTTGGATAACTCAATGAATCCACTGTGACGCAAACCACGAATCAGCAGGAGAACATTTAGCCAGCCAGCAATCGTAGTAGCTGCGGCACATCCTACGTGAAGTAGATTAGTCCCCTTGAGAGTAAAGTAAGCAATGATACAGAGCACAATATTCACGCCTGCTGAGATGAATGTGAACCTCATAGGAGTCTTAGTATCTTCACGCGCAAAGTAACCAGGCTGAACAACTCTCACCATAATATAAGCTGGGCAACTCAAGGCAAATGCCCATAACGCGTAACCAGTCATGATCGAATCATTTCGAGTGAAGTCACCACTTCTGAAAAGCACATCAATAATTGGTATGGCTAAAACACCTATTCCAATCATCGCTGGCAGAGCTAATAGCATCGCCATCTGCATTCCTTGCTGGAGACTCTGCTGCGCACCCGCAAAGTTATTTGCCTTAACTTTACGTGAAATTTCTGGAAGCAACACTACGCCAAACGCGATACCAATTAAACCTAAAGGCAACTGATTAATTCTATCCGCTGTGTAGAGCAATGTTTTGGCACCATCCTGGCTAGAAGCAATAGACCCACCCACTAAGAGATTCAGCTGTTGGACACCTGCACTGATAACGCCTGGCACCATTAGCAAACCCAGATGCTTCATTTCTAAATCTATCTTGGGAATGTGCGGCTTTAATTTAAAGCCCATCTTCCACGCAGGAACTACTACGATCATCAGCTGAACCACACCAGCTATAAGTAACGACCATGAAAGCACCCATTCCGCATTATCTCTTCCCACAAAAGGAATAGAACACATCAGTCCGATGATAAATACGACGTTTAGAAAAACATACGATATAGCGGGAGCCGCAAATTTCTTATGACTATTCAGGACTGCTCCGAAGGCGGCAAGCAAGCAAACGAAGAATAAATACGCTAACGTAATTCTCGATAGCTGATAGGTCATTTCCAGTTTCTCTGGAGAAAATCCCCAGTTCATCACCCATAGGATCTGCTTCAGAAAGATAAAAAATAATATGAAGAAACCGGCAAGCACCAGAGCCAAGAGAAAGACTACTTTATTCCCAAACTGATATGCCTTATCTTCACCTTCCTCTAGTTTCCCAGAATACATAGGGATAAAGGCAGAATTAAATGCACCTTCACCAAAAATTCTACGAAACAAGTTAGGAAGCTGAAATGCTGCGTTCCAGGCATCTGACTTAGCTCCTACTCCGAGATAATGACTGATCATCATATCCCTCGCTAGTCCTAAAATCCGACTCACCAAAGTGAGTCCACTTAATGTCATTAATGCGCGTAACATAACAAAAACTTACCTCTAACTAGCTCTACCGCTGGCTTGCCCTCCTCAGTCTGTCGTTGATCGCCACGCCTAGTCCGGTCTCAGCTACTGGCTCTGCCACGATGGCATCTACGCCGGATTCATCTAACATTCTTAATACATGAAATAATCTAACAGCCGCCTCACCGAGCTTCCCTTTTCCAGGGCTCAGTTCTTCTACTACATCCCAATCATGAAGCTCCATGTAACCGTCCTTAGCCTGTCCACGGTAGCTTAGTAGCGCGTAGCTCATCCCTTCTTCTGGCTGAAATTCCTCTGGCTTATCAAATACATACAACGGAGTGCTCGGGGCATAATGACTCTCTAACATACCAGGTGCTTCTGGTTTGTTCAGCCCCTCTTCTCCCTGTTTTTCTAATAGTGCTTTTCTCGCACGCTCAGTGAGTTTCTTAGGCCGGATCACTTTGCCTATTTTCTGTAAATCTTCCTTCACCACTGGACCAGCTCTCAGCAAATGCAGCTCTGGTCTGCTCTTCCCTACCTCAACTCTAACAATCGTGCTTTCTATGCCAGCATTACAAGCCCCACCATCCACGATGAGTGGTATCTTACCTTCGAGTTCCTTCAGAACCGCACCCGCAGATGTTGGGCTGATTCTGCCAAATCGGTTGGCACTCGGTGCTGCGATTGGTTTACCGAATGCCTGACAAATATCCTGCATGATCGGATGCGCGCTCATTCTCACAGCAACAGTCGGCAGCCCACTTGTCACGATGTCTGGAATGATGCCCTTCTTAGGTAATACCATCGTGAGTGGTCCAGGCCAGAATTCTTGGATCAGCTTCTGCACTACTTCATTCAGCTCAGGTGAAATTTCACAGTAGTCATGAATAGACTCGCGAGTAGCCAGATGAATGATCAGTGGATCAAACGATGGTCTCTCCTTGGCTGCAAAGACTTTCGCCACCGCATCAGCATCTAACGCATTCGCCCCTAGCCCATAGACAGTCTCTGTCGGCAATGCCACCACCTCTCCATCATCGAGTAGTCTCACCGCTTTGGAGATCGCTTCATGCGCCATCTCTTCCTCAGCATATACTATTTCTGTTTCCATATTCTGACCTTCCTTACTCTATATTAGTTAGTTTGCACATCTTAAATAAATAAAATCCGCGTTTATCCGTCAATTCTGTCTTCAGACGAGGACAAAAAAATGGTGTGATCAGCATTGACCACACCATTTTGTTAGATGAATCTGTTAGATAAGTTCATTGATGAACTAGTTACCCTGCTGGATGGTAGGAAGGATCGGTGCGACTTTTTCCTTCATCTCTTTACCAGGCTTAAATTTCACCACAGCGCGTGGAGGAATAGGTACATCCTTGCTTGGATCTTTAGGGTTACGCCCTATCTTGCCCTTTACTTCTCTAACTTGAAATGCTCCGAAATTACGCATCACAACTGAATTACCCTTAGCGAGTTCTTCTGTGATTGAGTCCAGAGTACCTTGCACTACTGAGAACACCTCTTGCTGAGTTAACCCAGTGTCATTGCTGAGTTTGATTACTAAGTCACGTTTTGTTATAGTTGCCATTGTTGTTTGTGTTTTTGTCTAAAATTGTTAAGGGGATAATTCTTGGCGAATGGAGACCATATCTGAGGACAAATGTCCCGACAAAAATGCTTTAAACCCTAAAAAAAATTTCATTTAGCCCTAAAACTGGTTATTTCTGACAATTTCTAGCCAAATCAAATCTATTCCCCTTTGTATTTGGTGATGAAATTAAAAATACTTTTTTATGTAACTATCACTCAAATTGAGTAAAAAGAAAAACAGATGACTAAATTAAACCAAATAACTAAAATAAGCTTCATTTCAGCAAGTATGATCAGCATCACTCTAGCGGGAGGATACCAGATGCAACAACGCTCCGCCAACGGACTAGGACGCGCGCTCTCTGGAGAATCTGCCATCGCTGAAGACGCAAGTGTAGTCGCTTCCAATGCTGCTGGTCTCTTCTGGCTAGAAGAAGGTCGTCATCACTTATCATTTAGCTCTTCATACCTTATGGTGGATGGCTCAGTTTCTGGAGATTTTAATAATCGCCTATCAGACGGAGATTTCGGTGTAGAAAGCCCGCTGCCTTCATTTTATTATGGATATAATCCTGGATGCAATGTTGCGTTCGGATTTGCCGCTCACGCCGCTTTTGCTCAGCACACTGACTACGATGCAGATTTCCCCGCTATTAGCTTGGCAGATAAAACCAAGATTAAGTCGATCGCGTTCAGACCAACTGTAGCGTGGAAGGTTAACAGTGACTTTGCCGTTGGAGGCTCGCTCGATGTCATTTCTACTGATGGTTCTATCGCTTCTAGTCTTCCCAATGGCGGAAAACTCCTCCATCTCGAAGGCGATGACATCACGCTAGGATTCTCTCTGGGAGCGATGTGGCAGGCTACTGAGAATACTCGCTTCGGTATGCAATTCAGATCAAAGTCAAAATTAACTCTTGAAGGAACTGCTATGTCAGATGCTGTGGCTGCATTTAATGGGGATAGTGAAATGGCTCTAACCTTACCTGAGACGATTGAGCTGAGTGTCTATCACCAGTTAGATTCGCAGTGGGCTATCCACGGTGACATTCTATGGACAAACTGGAGTAGATTCCAAACTCTGGCACCTAAGCTAGCTAATGGAGCACCCATTCCAGAAGAACTGCAGGACTGGGATGATGCCATCCGCATCTCCGTAGGAGCAACCTACCAATATAGCGATAACTTAAAACTAAGAGCCGGCATAGCATGGGATCAAACTCCAGTTCCAGACTCCACCCGTGCACTCAGAAACCCTGGCTCAGATGCTATGTGGTACACAGTGGGTGCTAGCTATAAAATTAATGAGAGACACTCGGTGGATGCAGCATTTGCCTACATCAATAGTGAAGAAGCATCTATCACAGATACAGGTTCTACTGGGACATTTAGTGGTAAAGGCGACACCTCAATCAACGTCTTTGCGCTCCAGTGGAACGTAAAATTTTAGATCAGAAATCTAATCTGAGACTGCTAAGTAAATCATCAATAAGTTAGACACGCAAACGCACGCTACGATAATGAAAATTAGTCTCTTGGATGGGCAGTTCTCTTGTTCTCTTTGTTTTATCCAAAGGTGATAGATGATAGAAAGCCAAGCTATATGCATAATGAAGCCAGCAGTGATGAGACCAATTGCATTATGAAACAACTTCGAGCCAGAGTCCGCTAAAAGACTGAAATTATTACCTCCTGAACTAAGAAACACTGCTAAGAATAGTGTAAACAAAACTCCAAATCCATCAGAGCGTTTACATCGCTCCCCCCTATCAAACTATTTTTGATAAAAACTGGCATCCCTTAGTGCTAAGACCATTATCCTCACTGCTAGGAAAACATAATCTCAAGCTACCATACGAAGCTGATATTTTCTCGAATAATCCCGAAGTCACCCATCAAATTAAGTGTGATGATTTCTTCCAAGCCAAAGCTACTATCTCGCTACTCAAACTCGTCTGTGAAGCCAAAGCACCACCAAATTTTACACCTGAGAATCTCATCCTACTCGGAGAAGATGATCAACTCCTTCGGTTAAATTCCTTAGATTTATCTAGTACCAAAGTCATCACTTTCGCCAATGCAGGGCATGGTCTCATCCTAGAAATCCCAGAATTATTGGCAATAGAAATTAAAAAAATAGCCCTGCCAGAAACATGTTCTAACAGGGCTGAGTAAAATATTTAATTAGTAAAAGTTACTTCAGAATTACTAGAGTGACTCTAGCTTTTCTTTGAGTGATTCTTTAGTCACGTTAGCGCCTACGATCTGGTCTTTCACTTCGCCATCCTTGATGAAAAGGAGGAATGGAATAGAGCGGACTCCATACTTAGCGGCAAGTGCCTGCTGCTTATCCACCTCTACTTTTGCAACAACAGCGGCGTCTCCCATTTCCTCAGCTAGCTCGTCTATCAGCGGTGAGATCATCTTACATGGTCCACACCACTCTGCCCAGAAGTCAATGAGCACTGGTTTGCTTGAATTTAGAACTTCAGCTTCGAAATTTTCTTCATTTAATTGTAATGCCATGTCCCCACTATGCCTCTATTTATTAAAACGTCAAGAGCCGCAGACTAAAAAAATTAGCATGCGGCTCTGGATTGAATTTGAGCGATTTAGTGACCTAAATCGTCTGACAACTCGGCTTTCTACTTCGGAGTAGTGCTTGTCATATAAGCAATAGTGATAACTCCAGCAGCAAGAAGAATGAGTAAAATAGGAATAAACATAATTTTATAGATTAATAGTAGGTGTGATTGATTAAATTATTCTTCAGGAGATTCAAAAATAGACATCATGTCGCGGGTATCATCAGCTTCCACCCAGACCTTAGCGTGCTGGAACTGGAAAAAGAGGACTACTAGTGAGAGCACGAATGCAATGATTGAGAGTGGTAAAGCGGCTCCATCTCCACCTCGCTTAGCCTCATCCTCTTCAGAAGATGTCTGAATAGCAGCTGCCTGTGTAGGTGCTCCTAATCCCTGAGTGAGTTGTTGAGTTTGCTGAAGTTCTACTGTCGCCTTAGGTAAGGGTTGGCTGGCACCACCTCCTCCTGCTGGTGCGCTGAGTGGCTGAGTAGCTAGTGGCACTGTAGGTGCTCCACCTAGCTTCATCGTTGGTGCTGGGCTAGCTGCTGCTGGTGGCTTAGGCGCTCCTCCAAGTGGAATTGTAGGTGCTGGAGCTGGGGCAGCTGGCGCAGCTGGTGGTCCAGCTGGCTTACCGTCTTTATCAGCCTTGAGAGTCACACGCATCGTCTCCTGCTTGAGAGGAACTGCTGAAGTAACATCCGGAAGATCTGCATTAGGTGCTGCTGGAGCCGCAGAAAGTGGCTTAGGTGGCTGACCTGTTGCACCACCTAGCTTCATAGTAGGAGCCGGCTTAGGAGCAGATGCCGCTGATGACTCTACGCCAGCAGGAGCACCACCTGGCTTAGCACCCGGTGCCTTAAGTGTAACGCGCACTGTCTCTTTTCTGAGAGGCACTGCTGAAGTTTTCTTTATCGGCTGAGTAGCTGCCGGATCATTTGGTTGATTCTTTTTTTCGTCGCTCATAAATTCCTTGTAGTTGAGATTGGTTTCGTAGGTTACGTAAAGTAATTGGTAATTGTGTGGTTGGTGTGTGGTCGGTGTGAAGTGCTGCGTGAAAGACAGGTTTTATCAATCTTTCATTTATATAACCCTTTTTTGGCATGGTATGTCAAACCTCCAAACCAACTTTTTGACATTTTTTCTAACTATGGCTTTTAGCTGGATTGACAAAAGTAGTAGATTCCAGCACATTGCGCCTAGCTATGAGTTACCGAACATCCCATCCGAGCATGCCCTCATCCCCTAAAACTGTAGGATCTGTAGCCGACCCCACCCTCTTAGAGCACTCATTTTCAACGATAGAATCTGACATCGTAGAGTTTAGGTTAGACAGCCTCATCCCCCAGCTTCCCATTGTAAAAAATGTCCTCGTCAAACTCAAAGCAAGCCAAGTTCAAACACTAATTACCGCAAGATGCGCCTCAGAAGGTGGTCAAAGTGAACTAAATACATCCCAGAGATCTCAGCTTATTATGGGGCTCTCACCGATTGCTAATTTCGTAGATATAGAACTCGCCAATATTGAATCTGGTGAAATGCGGGAAGCCGCAACGTATGCTCAAGACATGGGCTGCTTACTTATAGCATCTCATCATGACTTCAAAAAAACCCCATCTGATAACCAGCTAAAGGAGATCATTTCGCGAGCGATGGATAGTGGTGCGGAGATTGCTAAACTCGCAGTCTATCATGAATCTGTGTCTGACATGTTCCGCTGTGCTGAGCTGATCCAGAACAGTTCATCCATAGCAGTTTCCCTCATGGGCATGGGTCCCCTCGCTCCGGCGTCACGCCTACTATATGCCCAGCTAGGCTCAGTTTTAAATTATGGTTACCTTGGAACGAAAGCCACCGCACCAGGTCAGTGGCATGCTTCACAGCTAAATCAAGCCATCCAGAACTCACCTCAGTTTTAGTATAGTTCATCTTTGCCTTTTTTCTCTTTATCCTCATCCGATGGATTCAAACTACATCAAGATTCTCAATGATGACCTCGGTAAGCTCAAGTTATTGCTCACTCCTCTCATCTCAGAAAACATTAAGGTCAATAACGACTCCATCCGCTGCCTCAACTTAGCTTGTGGCAGAGCAGATGAATCTGGGGTTCTGGAAGAAATTCTAAACCCGTTAGCAGCTAACTTAGAAATTTTCGGAGTGGATATCCGCGAGCGAGAGCTAGACATCGCCCACAATCGCTGGCGCACCAAGCCACACGTAACTTACACCTTTCTCTCCCACGATGCCACCAAACTCCACCAAATCTCCGAACTCACACAACCCTGCGACATCATCCTCATGCGCCACCAGAACTACTGGAACGGAGCCATTACTTGGCAGAAAATCTATGACTCAGCACTCAATCGGCTAGGTTCAGATGGAATTTTAGTCATCACCAGCTACTTTGACAAAGAACACCTACAAGCCTTACATGCTATCCAGCAACTCGGTGCTACCCTAATTACCACAATTCAAAATCCACAATCTCGACCAGTATTAGATGCTCCAAATAAATCAGTCGATCGTCATATCGCTGTGTTTCATAAAAACATGGCTTAGTGTTTTCACTTCCTTTTCTTCACAAATCCAGCGTAACTTCCAGTATAACTCATAAAAATGAAAACATCTCACTGCATCATCCACTTTCTTCTTATCTATCTACTAGCTTTCTCAGCGACAGCTAAAAAAGATCTAACTCCTAACCATAAAGAGCATCGTGAACTCATTGAGCAATCTGAAGAAATCATCTTCCTTGGCGACAGCATCACCTACGGTGGAAATTATGTGCGTAACTTTGAGACCTGGCTCACCCTCAACTATCCTACCCATACCTCCCCTGTCATCAATCTCGGACTAGCATCAGAGACAGTTTCAGGCATCAGTGAGAAAGGTCATGCTGGAGGAAGGTTTCCCAGACCAGACCTGCATGAGCGGCTCGATCGCGTCTTAGCGAAAACCAACCCAGACCTCATCTTCGCATGCTACGGCATGAACTGCGGAATTCAAAAACCATTCGATGAAGAAAGATTCCAGAAATACAAAGACGGAATCATGAAGCTCAAATCTAAAGCTGAGAAATCAGGAGCCAAGATCATTTTCATTACCCCACCCATCTATGATGGAGGTGTGAACCCGAAAAAAGCCTACTATACTGACGTCTTGCAGAACTATGCGGCATGGTTAGTTTCACAGCGAAAGAAAGGTTGGAATGTCATCGACCTCAATACTCACATGACTAAGGCACTCGCTAAGAAAAGAAAAAACAACCCAAAATTCACCTACCAAAAAGATGCCGTCCACCCAAATGCAGATGGTCACTGGGTTATGACTCAGCCCATCTTAAGCTGGCTCGGGGATCAGAAATCAGCTGACTGCACAAACGTCCATGAAATGGTAAAGCAGCTTGATGGCACTCCAGAACTGCACAAACTAGTAGTGGTTCGATCCAACATTTTACGCAATGCATGGCTAACCGAGACTGGTCACAAGCGCCCCGGAGTTCCGAAAGGCATGCCTATTGATCAGGCAAATAAAAAAGCTATAGAGATCACAAAAGCTATCAATGAAATCAGCATGAGCAAGCAAGCCGAGTAAACTACCTCTTCTTACGCTCAGCCGCTAATGCGATGATCTCCACATAGAAAGTCCTCTGCTCCCTCGCCTCTGCTTCATCGATAAACTTAAATATATCCTTCCAGTGGCAGAACTGAGCCTCATCTCTGCTGTATCCAAATTTACAGGAAAAGTCCCAAAAATCCGCCCCCTCAGGCAACTTCTTCCCACGCTCACGCTTGAGGTACTTATTAATCGTAGATTTCGTAGCCTCGATCTGTCGAGCTAGCTTAACCTTAGGCTTATCAAGTGTGAATGTAGTTCTCATTAGCAATTGCCTAGACAAGTATTCTCAAAAAGTCAACCATTGCACAAGATCGGTCTGATCCAGCAGATCAGACCGATAAAGTAAATGCAATACTACGCACTCAGCTCACCCACCGGTGGAGCAAAGCTCGTAAGATTAATCCCAGCCACAGCTTCCTTATATTCCTCCATCGTAGGAGTTCTACCGAGGATCGCAGAGAGCACCACCACTGGTGTAGAAGCGAGGAGTGACTCCCCTTTCTTGCGGTCAGAGTCAGCCACCACGCGACCTTGGAAAAGTCTCGTAGATGTCGCCATCACAGTGTCACCTTTTTCAGCCTTCTCTTGGTTACCCATACAGAGGTTACAGCCTGGACGCTCCAGGTAGAGCATGTTGTCGTATTCTAAACGTGCCGTCTGTTTAGGCGCATTGTCATCAAACTCATAGCCAGAGTATTTCTGGAGAATATCCCAGTCACCCTCAGCCTTCAGTTCATCGATGATGTTATACGTAGGAGCGGTCACCACAAGCGGAGCTTTAAACTCTACCTTGCCATGCTTCGCTTCTAAATTCTTGAGCATCTGAGCCACAATCTTCATGTCACCCTTATGCACCATGCATGAGCCTACGAATCCTAGATCCACATGCTTCTCGCCAGCATAAAATGACAGCTCACGGATGGTATCGTGCGTGTAACGCTTAGACACATCTTCATTGTGCACATCTGGGTCAGCGATCATTGGCTGATCAATGATGTCAAGATCCACCACAAACTCCGCAGCATACTTCGCATTCTTATCTGGAGTCAGCGCAGTGCTTGCACCTGAGTTGATGTCAGAAATTCGCTTATTCGCTTTATCCATGAGTCCTTGTAGCACCTGCTTCTCATTGTCCATGCCCTTATCGATCATGATCTGGATTCTGCCTTTCGCTATCTCCAGAGATTCGATCAGCGTATCATTTTCCGAAATACAAATGGATGCCTTCGCCTTCATCTCCGCTGTCCAGTCAGTAAATGTAAATGCCTGGTCAGCTGGAAGCGTCCCGATGTGAACCTCGATGATTCTGCTCTGAAAGACGTTGTCGCCAAATTGATCTAACATCTGTGACTGCGTAGCGTGCACGACATCACGGAAGTCCATATGATCTTTCATTTCACCCTTAAATGTCACCTTCACAGACTCAGGAATAGGCATCGATGCCTCACCTGTAGCGAGCGCCAGAGCCACTGTCCCAGAGTCCGCCCCGAAAGCCACACCCTTAGACATTCTCGTATGCGAGTCACCACCGATGATGACATCCCAGTCATCCACCGCCAGATCATTCAGCACCTTGTGGATCACATCCGTCATCGCGTGATACTTATCTTCTGGGTCGCGAGCAGTGATCAGCCCGAACTTCTGCATGAAGCTCATTAGTCTCGGGATATTTGCCTGCGCTTTCTTGTCCCAGACCGATGCCGTGTGACACCCTGACTGGTAGCCAGCATCCACGATTGGCGAAATAACAGTCGCCGCCATCGCCTCAAGCTCCTGAGAAGTCATTAGTCCTGTCGTGTCCTGTGAGCCAACGATATTCACTTCAACCCGCACATCAGATCCAGCATGGAGATCCACTCCGTCTGGAGCTCCCACTGAGTTTCTGTTGAAAATTTTCTCCACCGCAGTGAGTCCCTGTCCCTCGTGAGAAACGATCCTAGCTGGGGCAAACACCTCCTCAGCCTGCACTCCGAGCGTCTTCGCTGCAAATGTCTGTAATTTCTTACCAAACACAATCGCATACGATCCCCCAGCCCTGATGAACTCTAGCTTCTGCGGAGTAAGAGCAGATGAAATGTCCACCAGCTCATCATCGCCATTAAATAACTTTTTCTTCTTCGTATTCACCGTAAGAATCGTTCCTGTCGCCACAGAATAGGCTTCTTCCAGCACTGGCTCACCGTCTTCATCTTCGATCACATTGCCGTCAGCATCCGTCTTCTTCACCCAGTTCTTCAGGTCGATACCGATACCACCAGTCACATCCACAGTCGTGAGGAAGATCGGAGAGATCCCGTTTGTTCCAGCCACCACAGGAGAAATATTCACAAATGGCACATACGCACTAGCCTGTCTACCAGCCCAAAGAGCCACGTTATTGATCCCAGACATTCTGGATGATCCTACACCCATCGTCCCCTTCTCAGCGATCAGCATCACGCGTTTATCCGGATGCTCCGCTTGCAGAGCAGAAATTTCCTGCTGAGCTTCCTTCGTAATAAAACACTGACCATGAAGCTCACGATCCGAGCGAGAATGCGCCTCACCTCCTGGCGAAAGCAAATCCGTAGAAATGTCTCCCTCACCAGCGATGTAAGTCACCAGCTCGATCTCCTCTTCCACCTCTGGAAGTGCAGTGAAGAACTCCGCCTTCGCATAGCTCTCCAGAATTTCCTTAGCCAGAGCATTGCCAGCCTTGTAAGCCGCCTCAAGCTGCTCCATATCCGCCTCATAGAGGAAAACCTGCGTCTTCAGCACCTCAGCCGCTTGCTTAGAAATATCAGCATCATCTCCCAGAGCTAAATCCAGAAGAATCTCCATAGAAGCTCCACCCTTCATATGAGAAAGCAGCTCAAACGCAAACTCCGGAGTAATTTCCTCCAACACCTCATTCCCAAGGATCACATCCTTGAGAAACTGAGCCTTCTCCCCAGCCGCACTAGTCGTCCCAGGCAGCACATTATAAATCAAAAAGTTAAGCGCACCCTTCCGATGCTCATTCCCCGAGTCCTTCACGATCTCAATCACAGCCGCAGTCAACTCCGCTCCATCGATAGGCTTAGGATTAAGCCCCTGCCCCTTACGATCCTCGATCTCCTGTAAATAGTCTAAATAGATTTTCATTTCTGGTGCAGATTCTCTACGGAAAACTAGCTATTTCAAGGAAAAACTGTGTATTGCAAATCCAGGGAAATAAGCGGTAACTCTTAGTGCTAATTTCAGCTCTGATGCATGACAGAAAGTCTTATTTATCGGGTCATTTATCCCATCACTTTAGTTTATCAGGTCATTAAATTTCCTTATAACGCTTTCAACATTCATATTAACACTTTCCAATGTCCTTCTTTTTTACCTCCGACACGGACAATATAATCGTTATCCTTTAACCACTTCATATGACGAGAAACAGTAGCTTCGCCTACATTTAAAATACCAGACAGCTCTAAACGAGAAATTTTAGGTTTAGCTTTTAGAAGCTCCAATAGGGCTCTGTGTTGCTCAGAAATTTGTTTTGTATCACCTTTTGTATCACTTTTTGTATCACCTTGATTTACTGTATCATTTACTCCCTCACCTCTCATATCCACAAAATCTGGGTCACGGAAGATGAGCCAGTCGATGGAGTCGCCGGTTTCTCTGAGTCAGATCGACTTATTTCACTACCTCCCAGTAGCCATTCTTATCTGCACCATGACGTGCTATATAGCCTTTCTTTTTCAACCAACTGATATGACGTTCTATTGTTGAGTTACTTACGTTCAATTTTTCAGCCATCAAACGAGCTGACAAACGAGGGTTAGACTTTACTAATTCTAATAAAGGTATATAAACATCAGGAATATTTACTCCCTCATTTACTCCCTCATTTACTCCCTCATTTACTCCCTCACCTCTCATATCCACGAAATCTGGGTCACGGAAGATGAGCCAGTCGATGGAGTCGCCGGTTTCGTCTTCTTTTGGGCTGGGTAATCCGGCGTCTGTGCAGAGTTTTTTGACTCTAGTGATGCCGCTGCCCCATTGTTCGATGAAATTTAGCTCTTTAAAGACACGTGCGATCACACGATTACGGATCTCGGAACGTCCCTGCTGGATGTCCTCGGTGGTTAGTCCGTTTGGGAGTCCGCCGGGAGAGACTACATTGAGCGCGTCATCGTAGATACCGATTTTAATGTCTCTGCCGAAGTTGCTGTAGTCACGGTGCACGTAGGCATTGATCAGCACTTCACGGATCGCGGCTATTGGGACTTCTGGTGTTTCTGTGCTCTGAAGACCTAGGATCTCGACTTTGAGTTTGAGGTAGTTTTGGATGAATAGCTGGGCTGACTCTAGCTGGCTGAAAATATCATTCGAGTATTCCTTTTTATCAAGAAATACAGTCATGTCCTTCCCCTTGAAAAGTCCGCACTTCGTCTCCACGTGCTCGTAGTGACCCAGCAAGATAAGTAAACCATGGCTTGGGTAAAACTTGCCACCTTCTTTGCCGATGAGCTTCAGATTACTCAGCTTATCTTCATCCAGAGTTTTACCCATCTTCTCAAAACGCTGAGTGAGTGGGCTAAGATCTAGTGAGTCTAACTCGACCGTTAGATTCAGCTGCTCATCGTAGCTGAGATTGAGACGTTGGAGCTGGAGAGATTGAATATATTCCGCAGAGGCAGGACGATTACTCGCACCGATACGCACATAGGTCCCCTTATCTAGCCCCTTGCTTTTTAGATAATACGGCATCAGTGGACCACGGAATACCTCGATGACTAAGAGTTCGTAGCCATTGACATTTTCTATATACATCTCAGGCATCAGACTAGGATGGCAGGAGCTGTGAATGATGGAAGCTATCTCGTCTTGCAGATCAAAAATATCCTGATCACCGATCCCCACGAGCGTAAGATCATCATTCACTCCGATGACGAGCTTTCCCCCACTGCCATTAGCGAAAGCAATGACCGTCTTCGCGATCTGCTCACCTTGGGGCAACTGTGACTTGAGCTCCAGCACCTTGCTCTCGCCGCGCTGAATCTCTTGCCATAATGCGTTGGGGATAGTTTCAAATTTCATAACATCAAGCCTCTCTAATTCGCTATCATTTCTGACAGTCTAATAATCTCCAGTCAATCTAATACAGCAGTATCACTCGCTTTCGCCATCTCCCAGAATGCTCCTACGCTTGTTTTTTCTAGGTTTTTTTTCGTTGAGCACAGCCCTACGGTGTATGGTTCTAGATCAGCTCCTGTTTCGATCACTTCTATCTCATTTGCAAACGGGCTCTTCTCTAGCACTAGCTCTGGCACCACTCCCACTCCACAGCCTAGACTAACCATCGCGAGTATAGCCTCGTTTCCTGAGACCTCCATGATTGGCTTAGTGACCTCATCTTTGGCATTCCCTTTATTCTTCAACCATTTATCCACGCGCACTCTGGACACCCCTTTCTCTGGCAGCACCAGCGGCATGTCTAGAGGTGACCCAGAGCTGAGCAAGGTAGGAGACTTAGCTCCCACAAATACCAGATCCGTCACCAGCAAGGGCAGGAACTCGATCCCTCTGACCTCCCTATCCGGCAGAGCTGCCACCGCTATATCTATCTCCCCTTCTAGCACTTTCTCTATTGCCTCCTCCTCGGCTCCTGTCCTCAGACCTATTTTCACCTCGGAGAAATCTCTGCTGAATTTAGAAATCAATTTTGGCAGCACGCTGTATGCCGCTGTAAGAGATGAATAAATAGAGAGATCACCATACACCTTTCCCTTATCTTCCAGCCCCTCCCTCACTGCCTGCCAGTCATGCACGGCTTGCACAGCGTATTTTTTAAATACCAGTCCAGCCTCAGTGATCTGGACGCTGCGGTTATCACGGATGAAAAGCTTCTGCCCCAGCTCATCCTCCAGCCTCTGGATACTCCGCGTCAGAGCAGATGCGCTCAAATTACACGCCTGACTAGCCTTGCCAAAATGCAAATGTTCCGCTACGGAGAGAAATAATTTTAATTCGTGATCCATCATCCTACACACATATTAGGTGAGATTATTTCACGAGGCAATTTTATATTTCACTTAATGCAATACTAGATTTCATTTATTTCAATTTACGCAACATAGAATTTAGTGTTTAATCCACATCAGTTTCAATCAACCACACACAACCAACTAATCAAAATGAGTCAAAATTACTTCAACAGTCTCCCCCTTCGCCGCCAGCTCGATGAACTAGGCACATGCCGCTTCATGGACGCAGCCGAGTTCGCAAACGGAATCGATGCCGCTAAAGGTCTCAAGATCGTCATCGTAGGATGCGGTGCTCAGGGTCTTAACCAAGGTCTCAACATGCGTGACTCTGGTCTCGATGTAGCCTACACACTCCGCGATGCAGCGATCGCTGAGAAGCGTCAGTCATACATCAATGCTACCGAAAATGACTTCAAAGTAGGCAACTACGAAGAAATGCTTCCTACCGCAGACATCGTGATGAACCTCGCTCCTGATAAGCAGCACACCGCTGTAGTGGAGAGCGTGATCCCTCACATGAAAGAAGGCGCTACGTTCTCTTATGCTCACGGATTTAACATCGTGGAAGAAGGCATCCAGATTCGTAAAGACCTCACTGTCATCATGGTGGCTCCTAAATCACCAGGCTCTGAAGTGCGCGAAGAATACAAGCGTGGATTCGGAGTTCCTACTCTCATCGCATGTCACGTAGAGAATGATCCTACAGGAAATGGACTCGAACTCGCTAAGGCACTCTGTGTTGCTCAGGGCGGACACCACGCAGGAGTTCTAGAGTCATCATTCGTAGCTGAAGTGAAGTCAGACCTCATGGGCGAGCAGACGATCCTCTGCGGACTTCTCCAGGCTGGATCTATCCTGAACTTCAACAAGATGGTGGAAAAAGGAATCGATCCCGGATACGCATCTAACCTCATCCAGAACGGATGGGAGACAATCACTGAAGCGCTCAAGCACGGTGGCATCACCAATATGATGGATCGCCTTTCTAACCCAGCTAAGATCCTCGCTTATGATCTCTCAGAAGAACTCAAGGACATCATGCGCCCACTCTTCGAGAAGCACATGGACGACATCATCGATGGAACATTTTCCTCTACCATGATGGCAGACTGGGCAAACGACGACGTAAACCTCCTCACTTGGAGAAAAGAAACTGGCGAGACTGACTTCGAGAAAACTCCAGCTACTGGAGAAATTTCTGAGCAAGAATACTTCGACAAAGGCATCCTCATGATCGCTATGGTAAAGGCTGGTGTAGAACTCGCCTACGAAGCCATGACAGAAGCAGGCATCGAGGCTGAGTCAGCTTACTACGAGTCACTCCACGAGACACCTCTCATCGCGAACACCATCGCACGCAAGAAACTCTTCGAGATGAACCGCGTTATTTCTGACACCGCTGAATACGGTTGCTACCTCTTCTCACACGCATGTGTGCCGCTTCTAGAGGACTTCATGAAGACCGTAGATACAGACATCATCGGTAAGGGACTCAGCTCTGCTGACACCACTGTAGATAACCAGCTACTCGTGGGCGTCAACTTCAACATCCGTAACCACGAAGTCGAAGAGATCGGAGAATTTCTCCGTGACTCAATGGCCAACATGAAAGCCATCTAAGCTAGCTGTTAGAAACAGTTAGAAATTGTTAGACAGTAAAATTTCAAACCTAAAATCTCAAAACTCTCTGTGGATATTCCGCAGGGAGTTTTTTTGTTTTATAGAATAGCCTTTACAGCTATCTCGCAAACCCACCGTCCACCTAATCAACCAGAGATTGGTCTTATAGGACACATACGTCCTATGAACCCAGCTTAATATGGCACATTTAATTAAAAAGAGACAAATAAACTTGACTAAGCGACACAAAAACGATTTAATTTGTCTCGAAAGGAGACTGAATATGCCAAAAATAATAGATAAATTAGAGCTTAAGCAGCTTAAATCACTCATCGAGTCCATGGAAAACGGGGCTTCTGTAAGTGAGCTCATGGAGAAGGAATCCATCACATTCACAAAGAGAACACTCCAAAGGAGACTTGAGATGCTGGTAAACTCAGAGGAGATCAGCTACATCGGTGAGGGCCGTGGCCGCCGCTACTACAGAAAGGAAATCGCGCCAGTTCCGATGAAGTCGATGCTTGGTGATGACAGCATGTTCTTTGGTGGCAATAGGGTCTTTGAAGAGCCAGCAGTCTATCATGTAGGGAAATCTAAGCAGATTCCTCTCAGTGCGGAGGCGCTAGAGCTTAAGGCTCTGATCCAGCGTCCTCTCAATGAGCGTGAGCGCGTGGGCTATAACTCGGAGTTTCTGCTCAGCTATATTCCTAATGAGACATTCTACCTACCAGAAGAATGCCGTAAGGAACTCGCTGAGCTTGGGAAACTTGGCACCAATGAGCTTCCTGCTGGCACGTATCTGAGACATATCTTGAGCAGACTGCTCATTGATCTGTCATGGAACTCTAGCAGACTAGAAGGAAACACGTATTCCATTTTAGAAACTGCTAAGCTCCTAGAGCAAGGTGTCACCGCTGATGGTAAGAACACGCTAGAGGCACAGATGATTCTGAACCACAAGGCCGCTATTGAGATGCTTGCAGATCAGAGCCCAGAGAGTGAGATTGGGTTTAATCACTACACCATCTGTAATCTCCACGCACTCCTAGCGGATAACCTCATTGGTAATGAAGGTGCCTACGGTGCGGTGAGAAGCTGTAAGGTGGGCATCGGTGGTTCACGCTATGAGCCATTGGAGCTAGAGCAGACGCTGGAGGAGCATTTCCGCGCTATCATCACTAAGGCCGCTATGATCCATGACCCCATCGAGGCGTCCTTCTTCGTGATGGTGCACATGCCCTACCTGCAAGCCTTTGAGGATGTGAACAAGCGCACTTCTAGGCTCGCTGCTAACATTCCGATGGTGATGCAGAACCTCTGTCCCCTTTCATTTACGGATGTGGATAGGGAGGACTACCTGAATGCCACGCTTGCCGTGTATGAGCTAAATGGAATCGAGTATCTCCGTGATGTTTTCATCTGGGCATACAAGCGTTCCTGCCAGCGCTACTCAGCACTTCGCCTCCAGGTAGGTGAGCCAGATCCATTCAAGTTCAAGTACCGCACGGAGATGAAAGACACCATCCGAGACATCGTGCGGGATGGACTAGACCCACAGGAAACGGAA
>CAKZMG010000300.1 GCA_937128235.1 uncultured Verrucomicrobiales bacterium | reverse complement strand
ACAAACACAGCACCTGAAGCTACAAGCACTGAATCAAAAACAGAGAAGCCTAAAAGCGAGCAACCAAAACCAGAGCAGCCAAAACCAGCCAAAAAAGAACCTAAGCAAGGTGTCCGTGACACCCGCACGAATAAAACTCCTGATTCTTCAGAGAATGGTGAACAGCCAAAAGCTGATGCCAAGTCTGAGTCATCTGATAAAGGAGAGAATAAGGAGAAAAACAGCGGAGGTCAAAACAAGCAGAATAATCAGCAAAACAACTCTAACAACAATAACAATAACAATAATCGTAGCCGAGGTCGCAGAGGTAGGAAGGCGAATGATCCGAATCAAAACCAGAACCAAAACAAGCAAAAGCCAGTTAAGCTAAATGCTAAAGCGGTTTCCAAGAAAGCTTGGAAAATATTTCTCGCTGAAGTAGGAGAAGAAGGCTTAGCGCTTATTGGTGATAAAGAAGGGAAAGAGCTAACTAAGCGTAGTTTTAGACTTGCTGAGATTTTCCAAGAGGAAGAGCAACGCAGAGTGAAACTTTCTAAGAAAAAGAGTAAATCTGATGAGGAACCCAAAGCTAATCAGCCTAGCCAGTCTAAACCTGCAAAGAAAAAGCAGGTGAAAGCGAAGAAGGCAGCTAAGAAAGACAGCAACGATAAAGTAGCAAAGCCAGCAGACTCTGAGAAGAAAGCAGAACCAGAAGTGGCTCCTAAAGCTGAAGCACCTAAACAAGAAGAGCAAGCTCCGGCAGAGAAAGTGGAAACTGCAGTAGAAGCTGAGAAGTCAGAGTAATTGCTCCTGAAAATTTTAATTTTTTAAGCCCTCGGGGATATTTATCTCTGGGGGCTTTTTTTGTCTGAAAATAAACGATAGTAAGGTGAATAAACTTTACTATCACCGCGTCACATTTACTGTTGGAAATAGCTTAATAAACAAATTACCAGTTATACATATATACATAAGCAAACAAAGAATTAACAAAATTAATTATGAAGAAAATACATTCAATGATCGTAGTTGCACTCGTGGCAGCATTCACACTACCTAGCTGTACTACTGTAAATCCATACACTGGTCAGCAGCAGACATCGAAAACAATTCAAGGAGGAGCCATAGGTGCGCTGGGTGGAGCTGCTGTTGGAGCTATGCTTGGTGACCGCAAAGACGCGCTCAAGGGTGCCGTTGTAGGAGGTCTTCTCGGAGGTGGAATTGGTAGCTATATGGACACTCAGGAGGCAGAAGTCCGCCGTCAGCTCCGTGGCACAGGTGTAAGTGTTTCTAGAAGTGGAAATGATCTTGTACTTAACATGCCGAGTGATATCACATTCCGCACAGGGAGTGCGGGTATCCAGCCACGCTTTGTAAATACACTTAGCTCAGTGGCTCTCGTACTCAAGAAATACAACCGCACTAGAATCAGTATTGTAGGACACACGGATTCAGTAGGATCATCTGCATCTAACCAGAGCCTATCGATCGCCCGCGCTAGATCAGTGGCAGGTGTGCTGAACTCTCGCGGTGTAGCTGGTAGCAGAATCCTCACTTACGGACAAGGTGAGTCAAGGCCAGTAGCGTCTAATTCTACTACGAATGGCAGAGCGCAGAACCGCCGTGTAGAACTCCGCATTGTGCCTCAGCAGAGCCAGTTCTAAGCGAGATTTATTACTCATCAATCAATGTAAAAGCCGATACGGATGATCACCCATCACCGTATCGGCTTTTTTTATTCTGAGCTTCTTTCCTTTGGCATCAGTGGGTCAATCGATTATAAATCTTCCATGCCAACATTTACAAAAGATGAGTTTACCATGCACTATGAGCTGCCTGGAGTAAAGAGCGTCACACTAATGTGCACTTGGGCTCGTTGTGATCACTAAGCTAAATCAGTGTTCTCACATATTTTAATGCTTAATCGCACCTTAAGAGGGAAGACTTTATGGAGTATTTGTAATTGTTAATCTTTGATAATCGGAGCTGATTTGACCCAGAATTTTACCAGTCTCTGTTAGCTGATAGGAAGGAAACATCACAGACTCAGAACCCTCAGCCCTTACACGAATTAGTAGAGCAGTGTGCAGTTTGTACGGATCATAATACTCTCGATGAGCTACCAGCTAAATCCTTATCTTAAGTCTATCCCAGATCATATTCTCGACCAGCATTATAAAAGAAAGCACGGATCAGCTGCTTATTACGGACAGTAGATTCTTATAGGCTTTTTCTTGTGGGGACGATGGCATTTGACAGCAGTAGCCCGCCTACCAACGAGATGAAGATGAGGAATGCTTGGGTTGCATTTGGTGTGTCTGTTACCATCTGCTCACCAGTGATCCAGGCATTGAGTATAATGTAGGTTTTACTCCCGGGGACGAGAAAAATGATACCGGTTGTCAGCACCATAGAGGCTGGGGAATTGAGAATGTTCGCGAACAAGTTAGAGAAAATTCCAGCGGCAAATGCTCCTAAGAGAACACCTGTAGTTTGATTGAAATGCAACGTGCCATAGTGAGAGACTAAGAATGCAATGATAGATGAGAGCAAGCACCAACAGAGGAATTTGGGGTGTATGTTGAGAGCTATAGAGATAGCTGTAGCCAGCATAATGACAGCTGGCCATATGATCCAAGTCGGTAGATTCTGGATGTTGTGCAGGGTGTTCGCATCAGAGTTTGTAAATAGGAGAGAGCCCAGACCTACTCCGATGAGTGCTCCGAGGTAGAGCTTGAAGAGTGACATCACGGCATCTACGAACCGACATGTGCCAGATAGTAATTCCCGGCTAGCTATCTCACTGAGTGCTACCGTGATGGATAATCCTGGGACTAGGACAATGATAGATGAGAGCAAGCAGAAAGGTATATTGATAGGCACACCAAACGATGCAATGATGGAGATGAGAATACCTGAAACCCCTGTGGCGATGATTTCCGTTAGATTATCGAAACGTTCACGTTTTGCACAAAACTCGATGAGATAAAATATGATAATGGAAACGATAGAAGCAACACAGGCATCATAGCTGCTCCTGGAGAGTAGTGTAGAAAAGAAGAAGCTACCTACCATCCAAGAAACACCAAGAATGTGAGGGCTGTAGCATTTTGGTCTGTTTAGAACTTTATCCAGAGACTCTGACATTTCGTGGAAGTTCAGTTTATTACTCTGAAATTGTTCGATCAATGAGTCCAACTGCTCAAGCCGCCCGAGATCTCCACCACCGGGGTGTACGCGCTTAATGATATTGGTTTGGTTTGAGGGATCATCACGCCAATAGACGCAGGTTATGCTGGTGGGGGCGATAAGAAAATCACCATTAATGCCTAGCATCCTAGTGAGCTTATTTAAATGCTTCTCGATACGATGGCTCGTGGCTCCACAAGCGTGGAGCGATAGTCCAAGCTTGGAGATAAATTTTGTTTTTGCTGTGAATTCATCGTCGCTCACAGATCGGCTTATCTCTCAGTTCAAAAAGAAAGTAAATATCTAATAGAATGAGGAACAAAATTCTTGCTTAAACCACCCAGTCTGTATTCGATGTCAGTAGCTCATTTGAGCAAGGAAAGAAACACTATAGAAATTGCAATAGATCCACCTTAAGGATAAGTAAATTCTATTGAATCAGCTACGCAACACACACAACACGAGAGGAAATAGTAAGTATATGGCACGTAAACCTCGTACCACAATTGATTGGTCCCAATGGGATGATCAGCTAGGGAAGATCACTGATAAAGAACTAGCAGATAAGATAGGCAGCTCACTGGCAGCAGTAAGTATGCGGAGAAAGAAGCTAGACGTTCCTGCATCTGGAGATCGCGGTGCGCGTGCGCGGATTGATTGGTCAGATTGGGATAAAGAGCTCGGTACAGTTGAGGATAAAATTCTAGCAGAAAAAGTAGGCTGCTCACTAGCCTCCGTAGTGCTTCGCCGGAAGAAGCTAGGCATTCCAGCACACAATCAACGCAAGTCCGTGGACTGGAAACTATGGGATGAGATGATTCCCGATATGGCGGACTCTGAGCTAGCGAAAAAAATAGGCTGCGCACCCGGAAGCGTGCGAGTAAGGCGTGAGAAACTAGGTATTCCTAAGTTCGATGGAGACCTTCGTAAGAAAGTGGACTGGGAAAAATGGGAGTCTAAGATCGGAGTCTTAGATGATAAAGACCTAGCCCTACTCATCGGATGCACTGTGGGTGCTGTGGTGGCGCATAAGAAAAAAATGGGCATCGGATTACTCACAGAAAAAGAACGCGTGAAACGCATCAGTGCGGGGGATGGCTGGTCAAAATGGGATCACATGCTCGGCAAATGTCCAGATGATGTTTTAGCGGAAACGATGGGAGTGACGCGCTCAAAAGTAGGTGTGAGAAGAATGCGCCTAGTCATAGCCAACTATCCGCTGGACTGGCCAGAAGGGGGAAAGCCATGTCTAGGAGGCTGTGGGAAGGCACTCTTTAATGATGATCCTGCTCAGACTGATTGCGGTTCTGAGGTCTGTCTTGCTAAGCTAAAAGAAATCAGCTAGTAACCGCCTCTACATAAAAATTTGAGCCAATTTAGCCAATATGAGCAAAGGAATATTCATCACAGCAACCGATACAGACGCGGGTAAAACCTACATCAGTTCACTCATCATCCGGGCGCTTAAAAGCGAGGGGATAGACGCAGTAGGCTACAAGCCGATCTGCTGTGGAGATAGAAATGATGCACTAGAAATGGCAGATGCATCTGGCTTATCTGACCCCAGTGATGATCAGCTAGGATTGATCAATCCAGTCTGGATGAAGACACCAGCGGCTCCTCATGTGGCAGCGATGTTTGAGAACAGCCCCATCGAGAAAGAAGTCCTGCTCCGTGGTTATCAGCAACAGGCGAGTCAGCACGACTGTATCATCACTGAGGGAGTGGGCGGATGGCTTGTTCCTATCAATGGGATGAAATTTAGCGTAGCAGAACTAGCCAAGGAAATAGGTGATCCCGTAGTGCTCGTAGTAGGAAATAAACTCGGAGCGCTGAACCATACACTACTCACCGTAGAAGCCATGCGCTCGCGTGGGATTGAGCCAGCGGGTTTAGTTTTCAATAACCTTATCGATGAACTCGACACCGCCACCATTACCAATAAAGGGATCGTGGAAGACATGTGCGGCGTAGAGGTCATCACAGATGTCATTCGAGATCAGCAGGAAATAGAGAGCTGGCCATTCATGGAAATATTAGGTTTGTAAATCATCATTCCGAGGCTAGTCTTCTGAAATGATAGACATGATCGTAAACCTCCTAGAGCTTCCTGATTCCAGCGAACTCTACTCAAAAATTGACCAGCAGGGGATCATCCTCCGCAGAGCCAGAGCCTATGAGCGACACATCGTAGCCAGCTGGGTAGGGGAACACTTCTCACCGAAATGGGTAAGCGAAGTAAAAGTAGCCATGTCCCGCCAGCCAGTGACCTGCTTCATCGCCACCAGAGATAAAAAGATCCTAGGATTTGCCTGCGTGGAAACTACTGCTAAGGGGTTCTACGGACCTACAGGTGTGAGCGAAGATGCAAGAGGTACAGGGATAGGAAAGGCATTGTTATTTAAATCCATGGAAGCACTCAGAGATAGTGGCTACGTCTATGGAGTCATCGGTGGCGTGGGGCCGCGCGAGTTTTACGAAAAAGTCTGTAACGCTAAAGAAATACCTGGCAGTGATCCAGGGATTTATACAGACATTTTACCCGACTAAACTTCTCTAACAGAATCATCTAACAGAAACATTATGCAAGATCCAAGCTTTGTCAAAAACGCCTTTTCCAAGATAGCTGATCGCTACGTAGTCACCAATCATGTTCTCAGCATGGGCACAGATATCCTCTGGCGAAAGCGTGTGGGGCAGATAGTCATGGAATGGGCACCTAACCGCATTCTAGACATCGCTACAGGTACCGGTGATCTAGCACTAGAACTCCAGAAAGTCTGTGATGAAGCGGAGGTGATAGCCTCAGACTTCTGCCCAGAAATGCTCACTCACGCCGAGCGCAGGGGAGTGAGACATACACAGGTAGTGGATGCCATGAACATGCCCTTTGATGACAATAGCTGTGATGTTTTGACGGTGGCGTTTGGGCTTAGAAATATGGCGGACTACCCGAAGGCACTGACCGAGATGCGCCGCGTCATTAGGCCAGGCGGGCATCTGCTCATCCTAGATTTCTCCTCACCAGAAGGAATTCTCAAGAAGCCCTACGGATTTTATCTCAATAAAATTCTACCAAAAATAGCAGGAAAACTTACCTCTGAAGAAGAGGCTTACACTTATCTAGCAGGCTCCATAGGAGACTTCCCAAGTGGCAAAGATATGTGCGAACTCATCGCCCAGCAAGGCTACAAAGAACCCCGCTGCGAACCCCTCAGCGGAGGCATAGCCTCCATCTATACCGCAGAGGCGTAGGTGAATACTACCTAACAGGAACTGAGATGCCTATCCAATATTACATTTCAGAATATGGTAAAAAGATTCATGTATAAAGAACCACAGGGCATCAGTAATGGAGCACTTTTTTGATATACAATGTATTCCTGAAAGAAAAACTCTTCAGTTAGACGCGGTTGTAAAGTCTAGCTGGAAGATTTTAGGTCATTATTTTTATGGAGGGACTCAGTCTTATGGTTCTGTGTTTCTTGAGTTGAAGAAGTAGTGGCGTTCCCAGAAAGGCGTGGATGAAAATGCGACATTTCGGCTGTTTTTGATAACACCAAACTGATAGACTCTCTATAATACTCTAGTATATTGAGTATTACTTATTACTTTTAATCACCAGACTATGACGATAACGCACCGACTTTTATTTTTTACGCTAACCTTGGTAATAGCCCAGTTTAGCATCATTTTAGCACAGGCAAAGGAGACTCATGTCCATGTTGTTTCCGCTAAAGCTAATGATCTCTATCAATATTTAGAGCAGCATAAAATAGAGAATCAACATTATGGCGACGCTTCAAAAGCTCTGGCTGCTTGCAAAAAAGGGGACTCTCTGCTGATTTTAGCCACTGAATATCCTGAGAAGAAAACGACGATACCTAAGAACTTATTCGCAGAAGCAAAAGCAAAGAATTTAAAGGTGTACATCGAGTTTCCAGATAGAGTGAGCGATGGCGAAACGAAAAAGGTTAAGAAAACGAAGCTAGATCGCTGTGTAGTAACGTCTGATTTTTTCGGCAAGGATCTGCCTGAGATGAGCTTGCTCGATGCTGGGATGTATTCTTACGTGACCGTGGCGGACTGCGATTCACTGATCCGTGGAGCTAAGGTGGCAGGTCTTAATAAAGCAGTGTATGGACTCAAGGATACACCATCGGCACCGCTGCTATTCATCGATAACGGTGTGCTGGTTTGCACCTCACAGTTTAGTCGTTTTAGACAGGCTAGATACTCGGCATCGAAGTCATGGGGAGTAGCTCTCAGTAAAATCCTGAATCACCTCAATATCACAAAGAGCACTGAGCCATTGATATGGAAATCAGCAGTTACCGCAAGTTATTCTAAAAACGCAGAGCTTCCTAAAAACGCCGATATCACAGCAATTAAACGTGGGGCCGATTGGTATAAAAAAGGCCGATTTCTGATTCATTCAGATTGGAAAGATCATTGGTATAAGCACTCCACTAAACGTGTTCCTGTCGGTGAGCCTATGGACTTATCATTGCCAAGTGGAGACGGCTCACTCGGAGTGTTAGAGGGACATTACTCGCAAATCAAGCCTGACGGCAGCCAGACTGTTAGATACTGGCTACGTGCAGACTGTGTAGCAGAAGTAGCCATGACTATGGCTTTAGCTGGGGAGTATGAAACGTCACCAGAAAATGCTAAAATCGCAGAGAACCTCATGAACATGTTGTTTTACACAGACACATTTAAGACGTCTGCTAGTAAAATCCCGTCTAAAACATCCTATGGATTGATGGGCTGGGCACACACTCATAAGGGCAGATACTACCGTGATGACAACGCGCGTGTGATTATTGGCTCTATTTTGGCAGCTCAGAAGCTTGAGAATAGTAAATGGGATGACGAAATTCTCAAATTAATCATCGCAAACTTCCGCACCACAGGAGTAAACGGATTCTCACGGAACGCGATCGAAGAACAGGTCATCAACCGCAAAAACTGGAAGCAGCTTTCAGCCGATAAATTCATCAACCCACACCCCCACCATCAATCCTGGCTGTTGGCGACCTACCTCTGGCTCTATGATAAGACCAAACAGCCTGAGCTACTAGAGAAAGCTAAGAATGGTATTCGTATCACCATGGAGCGTTACCCTAACTGGAAGTGGACGAATGGGATTCAGCAAGAGCGTGCTCGTATGATTCTACCACTTGCTTGGTTGGTTCGCGTAGAGGACACTCCTCAGCATCGTGAGTGGCTCGATCTCATTGTTGGCGAACTTCTCAAAAATCAAGTAGCTTGTGGAGCAATTCGTGAAGAGCTCGGTAAAGCTGTTGTTGGCAGATACGGAGCCACAAAATCGAATAGAAGATATGGCACCACTGAGGCTCCAGTTATTTATAAAAATGGAGACCCAGTTGCCGATATGCTCTACACTACGAACTTTGCTTTCTTTGCACTGAACGAAGCTGCGCAAGCGACAAAGAATCCAAAATACTTGGAGGCTAACAAGAAGGTCGCTGAGTTTTTGGTGCGCATTCAGAGCAAGACCTCAGGTAGAGCTGACCTCGATGGTTGCTGGTTCCGTGCCTTCAACTATGACACATGGGAGGTTCATGGCACCAATGCTGATCACGGCTGGGGACCATGGGGTACACTGACCGGATGGACACAGAGTTTCATCACTTCGACCCTAGTGCTATCCCATGAAAATACCAGTTTCTGGGACATGACCAAGGATTCAAAAATCGGTAAAAACATGAAGAGTGCTTGGAAAGAAATGCACCCTGAAACTCCTGTTGAAAAAGTCAAAAACGCAGCCATTGGAAAGAAAATCACTCTGAATGTGAAGCCGAGTAGCAAATACCCTGGTATGGGTGCTAACGGTCTGATCAACGGAGCTGCTGCTTTAAGCCCGCTCGTTTATACGCACCCCGAATGGCTTGGATTTGAAGGTCAAGATATCGAGGCAGTCATAGACCTCGGTTAATTCATTCCAATCGAGAAGATAGACGACCGTGGGATATCATCTTGAGGAATTAAGGTTAGACTTTGTAGTATGATCATATAAACTAATCATCATGGCTTCTGAAATGCCTCGCGTGGCTTTACTCATAGAAACATCTCTGTACGTTGGGAGGGGAATATTGGCAGGTGTTAGCCATTATATCAAAAAGCACGAGCCTTGGGCCGTCTATGCCTTTCCTCATGGGCTAGATCAGCCACCGCCACAGTGGTTTGATCGCTGGCAGGGCGATGGGATTATCGCGCGCATTCAGAACCAAAGCATTGCCGATGCTGTCGCCAGTAAAAATGTCCCTGTAGTGGATGTGTTAGGGGTGTGCAGTGTTCCCAATAGTGCGTTGGTGCACGTTGATGATCCTGCGATTGCTGAAATGGCAGCCGATCACTTGATTGATAATGGCTTTCGCGAGTTTGCTTACTTTGGTTTAGCAAAAGAAAACTGGTCATTGGCTCGTGAATTGGCATTTAAGGAACGTGTGACATCTACAGGTGGAAGCTGCGAAACGATGCTATTATCTCGTCAGGTCATGGAGAATACAGATTGGGTGATTCAGGTCGAACAAGTGGCGGATTGGATTAAGACGCTACCGCAGCCAGTAGGTATCATGCTTTGCAGTGATGTAGAGGGTCTGTTAGTGCAGGAGGCGTGTCGTGCTGCGGGGCGTGTTATTGGTCGAGATATTGGTTTGGTAGGCGTTGGCAATGACCGAACTCTGTGTGAGCTGAGTCACCCCCCTCTATCGAGCGTCGATGTGGATATTGAATCGGTAGGTTATCAGGCAGCAGCCTTGTTGGATTCATTGATTGCAGGGGCTCCGATGCCCAAAGAACCGAACTTCATCAAGCCTAGCTATGTGATGGCTCGAAAGTCGAGCGACTTCGTGGCGGTGGACGATCCGTTGTTGGCTAGGGCCTTGGAGTATATTTCCGAGCACTATGCAGAGCCTATTGAGCTTGAGGATATCGCGAAAAACGCAGGGTTTTCACGAAGTGTTTTACAGAGAAGGTTTCGTGATCACTTAAATCATTCGGTGTTCGATCATGTGACCTCCGTGCGCATCAGAAGGGCGATTGATCTATTGCAAACAGATCTCGCTATTGATGAGATCGCTGAGTTGTCAGGCTTTAGCTACGCACAAACGATGGGTCGAGTGTTCCGTAGAAAACTAGGTAAATCACCCAAGCATTACCGAAGGTGGGATAGGTGATCAAGAGGGCGATCCTGTTATTCAGGGTGACCCGTGTTGTTCTTTTTTAAGTCTTTGGGGTTCTTTACAGCTTGGCTGTGAGAGGGTAATTTGTGAGTATATGAGCAAATTTATGATTCAAAAACCTCACTCAAAAAGTAGACTCCTAGCAACTGCAGCCCTCCTTCTCGCGATTGCTCCGGTTCAGAGCCAGACCCAAAACGGTAGCTTCGAGTCGTTCGACGCAGGGAGCGGATCAGGCAACCCTGCGACTTACCAGTATCCCAACGTTACGAACTGGAATTATTCCGGAAGCCCAACCACTCCAGGGCTTTTGGGGGCCATCAGTGAAACCATCGGAGCTATCCCGGGCACGCCTCATGGTAGCAATTGGCTGCTCGTCGATAGCCGGATTAACACGCAGAAAGTCTATCAATCGCTGGGGGTCATGACGTCTGGACATCAGCTGTCCATCAGCGCGCTGATCGGTCGGCAAACGGGCGCCGCTGTCGCTGATTTCGAACTGGCCCTCTACCGGTCTAACAGTCAATCTGGCACCCCAGACACACTACTCGCTAGCATCGGGCGTTCGGATGTCTCCGGTCTCGCTGCCGGAGCGACGACGACTGTTAGCAAAAACTACACCACGGTAGCCGCAGACAACGGAGAAAAGCTTTTCGTCCAGATCCGCTTACTCTCGGGCGATGGCAGCTCAGTAGAGCAGGCGCTCATCGATAATGTTGTCGTTACTCCCGATGTCTTCCTGCCGGGTGTCGCTCTCCTGAGCCCCGCAGACGACGCGGCAGTTGCCCCGGTCGCAGCGAATTTAGTGGCAACGTTCACTGAAACTGTGGTGGCCGGCACTGGCTTCATCACGCTCAAGCGAACGGATGATGACAGCGCAGTGGAGACCTTTAACGTGGCGTCCTCTCCCCAGATTATCTTCAGTGGGAGCCAGCTTACCATCGATCCCACTGCGGATTTAGAGGGCGAGACTAGTTACTACGTCGAGATTGACGCCACCGCGATCAAGGATTCATCCGACAATTTGTTTGCTGGTCTCGATGGCAATGACGCTTGGAATTTTACTACGATAGGAGATGGCGGAACGATCGCGTCGGGTTCCGGAAGTTTGAGCCTAGATATCGATGCTGCCGGAGTGATCCGCGGCGTGACCCTCGGAGGAAGCGGTGGGCCTTCCGCATTCCAGCGCACCAGCCTCGGTCAGTCGATTTTTGCCGGCACTACTTCAGGCAGCGTGACCAAAGAAACATTGAGCAACGGGCTGAGCTTCACCCGTGTGATACAGAAAGGGGGAAGTCAGGCCACAGTCACCGAAACCTTCACTCCGGGACTCGATGCCGACAGCATTTCGTGGGACATTACCATCGAAAGTGCGGATGCAGCGTGGACCACTCCGATCCAGAGCTTGCTCCAGATCAGCCCGGTCGGCGGTGACCTGAAATTCTGGGCGCCATGGATGCGTGCAGGGCTACCTCTTACGAATGGTTACCGTGATCCTTTGGCTCCGATGAATTTCTCAAACCTGCACTTGCCCTATGGCGGAGGTAGCAATCCAGCCAATGTGTCCCATGGAATCTCTGTGCCGCTTGCTGTCTGGCTGAATGATGCGGAAGATGTTGGGCTAAGTTTGCTTCAGTCACCGATGGATTTTTCCCAAGATATGACTCTGCACACCAGCCCTGTCGGGGCTGTTAACTTTGAGCGAACCAAGTTGCGTATCGGTGGAGGTAATACGATCCGTCTGCACATGCAGTTGGTCTCTCACCCCGCGGACTGGCGGGCGGGTTTGGGCTTTATGACCAAACATTACCCAGAGGCATTTGATCCACCGAATCCGGAAGCGCATAACGTCGGCGGTGGTGGCACCTATGCCAATTATCAGGGGGAAGATATCTCACCAGCGGATGTTCAAAAATACAAAGACATGGGCTTCACCATGAACTGGAGTGCAGCCTTCCCGTGGCCCTACATTGGTATGAGCTTGCCTCCCGTCGATACTGACACGGAAGAATGGGATTCTATCGGTGGTGCCAACGGCATCGTCTCGCGCAAAGTATCTATTCAGGACCTGAACAACCATGCGCAAAAATTCCGAGGCTACGGTTTTCATCACCTGGAATATTTCACCGTCACTGAGGCAGGGAACTTTGTTTCGCCAACGCCGACAGCTCGTGTTGCGGTAAGTGATGAGGACTTGTGGAAACTCGCCAACGACTATGTCTATCACCAGATTCCCAATGCGAACATGGGCGTCAAGAGCTGGCTGGACTCCTATGTCATGGACTCGGGAGACCCAGACTGGCAGGCATCGATTCTCAGCCAGACTCAGGATATCTCCAGTAAGCTTACCGCCTGTTCTGGTGTGGTGATTGATCGCTTGGATCACTTGGCTCGTTTCCACAGTGGTTCGGGTATTGACGATGGTGTGACCTGGGACGGTTCTCCGAAGCGTTCACTGATCTACTCCTGGCACGATACTATGGACAAGATGATCCCGATTACCAAAGCGGCTAACAAAGTGGTGTTTATTAACTCTCACATCATGCGCAGAGTGGACGTGCTACGGCATTCAGACGGCTTCTATAGTGAGCAAAGGGGGACAGGGATCCACAATCTTCTGGCATTTGCGGGAGCGAAAAAGCCCGTAGTGATCTGGGATTCTCCCTCCAATGATACTGAGTTTCAAGAGTCGCTTTACCTAGGGATGTATCCCACCGTGCCGTTCCCGAAAGCGGACCACACCACCTTACCGAATGCTGCGCTTGAAGCGGAATTCCTGAAGTATGGTGCCATGTATAATGCCATGCGCGGTAAAAAATGGGTTCTCCAGCCCCACGTTCTCAAAGTCACCAATGGAAACGTGCTGGCAAACGTATTCGAAGTGAAATCCGGCTTTGTGGTGCCCGTCATGTTCGGTGGCTCTGCGACCACAGCGACCATCGAGCTCAAGGATCTTCCTATTGCAACGCTTACCGAGGTTAAAATACTACAGCCAGGTGTGGCAACTCCATTGGTGGTCACTCCTGCCCAAAACGGCAACACGATGACCATCGACGTTCCTCTGGTTTTGGGTTGCGCCATGGTGCAGATCATTGCGGATAAATCAACAGCATCCAATACGGTGCCGGTTCCAGCTCTTCATAATGTAGAGGGCAGTAACAGCCTACAATGGGAGGGCAATGAAGCCCACACCTACTTCATCCAGACATCAACCGATCTCGTGAATTGGACGTATCTGCCGATCATTAAGTCAGGAGCAGACACGACACTGAATTACACGCTCGGTGAGAACTCGGAGCCTCGGTTTTTTACAAGATTGAAATTTCACAGTGGTACAGATGTGGCTAATCCCTACACGGCTGATTTTGACGGTGATGGGGTTTCCAATTGGGAGGAAATTCGCCCTGGAGGCTCAGGAACGGATCCATTTGTTCATAACTAAATAGGTAGATATGACTCTTATTGTTCGTTTTGAGACCTCTAGGGTTCTTCTCTCGAGTACGTTTTTATGATTCAATATTTCAGCTTCGGCTATAAAGACTAAAGAAAAAACTGCTTCACCCGAGGCATGAGAACACCACCAGACACAAAAACACTTTTTGTCATTTCGATCAGCAATCGATATCTGACAATCCAATGAAACCAAAAATGAAACCAAAAATGAAACTGAAAATGAAACTGAAAATGAAAACACAAACAATATTATCCTTAGGCATTACTGGCGCGATGTTCACAGGTGCGTCCGCTGCTACGATCACGATTGACAACGCTGGTTTTGATGCCACATCCGTAGGTGATGGTCTATTTACAGCGGGAGTTGTAACCGACTGGAGCGTGGCTGGTGGTGGAGGAACTGTTAATCCGACTGCCGCAAATGCTACTCCGACGTCTGGTGATAATGTAGCCTATGCCTCAGACGGATCTGCTGTCGTCTCGCAGTCCACTGGACATGCTCTTTTGGCCGATACAATCTACACACTTACCGTCAATGTGGGTTCTCAAGCAGCATTTGATGATTTGTCATGGAAAATACAGCTAGTCACGCTTGATGGCGTAACACTCACTGATTATGCACAAGCTTTTTTAAACGATGATGGTCCTGCAGTTACGACAGGCACACAAGACGGCACCACCTCTGCTGGTCATGTCTATGGAGGTGTGCCAGCGCTAGGAACTCTCACTCAGGCGACTCTAACTTGGACTACTGGTGCTGCTCCTACAGGTTTGGGAGACGATTTAACAGTCCGCCTCATTGGTGCCGCTGGAGACCAAGCCATCTTCGACGATGTTGCACTCAGCTACGTCCCCGTCCCTGAGCCTAGCTCGACAGCCCTACTAGGTCTTGGCGGACTAGCCCTGATCTTACGCCGTAGAATATAAATCCCTGATTGATTATTTCTTTTTAAGATAAGATCATCTATTTTATTATGAGCTTTCGGGTGTCTCGACTTGAAAGCTCATTTTTTTTAATCCAGACTAGAAAAATGACCTAAGTCTGAAGCGTAAAAACATGCTGACTGCCGATAGTTCCAACGTATTAAAATAGCCATCACCAACACCATCATCAATACCATGAAATACTTACCCATAGCGCTCACTCTATTGGGCTCCATTGCCATCGCAACAGCTCAAGAAGCGAATCTAGATCTGACACTAAAGTCGAAATTCATAAGCAAGAATATTCAGATAAAGGATAAGGCTCTGACATCGACGCTAAAGATCAATGAACAAGAGTTTCATGCTGGAAGTTTTGATTTCTCTCTGCGACTCGCAGATCTAAAGACGAATGCCAAACCAACAGGTGTGAAATCAGGTCAGTATCCTGATGTGAATTCGCAAGCTGGTTTTTCTGGGGAAACTGATACACTTAAAGTAAAGGGAGCCAAGATCTTTACAACTGATACGGTCAATCCTAGCACGATCAGCGGCGAAAATATCCTACAACTATTACCAAGCGTGCGCCATTTCCAACGCAAAGAAGACAATGGAAGCGTAGTACATGGTCTCAGGTTTCAGACATTTAATGACGCATCCCCACTTCGTGGAATCACCGTCACTCTTTATCACCAAGCTTTTGAAGAATTCCCAGTTATTCGAAAATGGATCGAGGTCAGCAATCAGAGCGCCCAGTGGAGATTGTTAGATAATTTAACCACTCAATTGAATCATAAAAACCCTCCAACTCTCACTCAAACTCCACTCACTCCTGGTGGACGCGGGGCAGGGCCATCGATCATTGCTTTTGGTTCTGAAGATGGAAAAACAGGATATATTTGTGGCAGTGAAGTTCCATCTGCTCTCCGACTTATCGATGGCAACGGCAGTTGCAGCTACAAGCCAACCCTCTTTGAGTGGGTGCTAGGACCAAGCGAAACCTTCACTAGCGAGCCTGTATTCAACTACGCTTATGCTGGTGAGAATATAAAATTTGGTGATCAGACCTCCAGCGCACTCGATCGTTGTATCGAGACGTCGTTCCAGAAATTTCTCCATGATAAGTTGAAAATAGGAACAGCTGATCACAGTAAAACTGCTCCTTTGTGGGCTACATGGTCAAATTTTGGACCTAAAATCGATGATCAGATAGTGAGGGAAATGGCTGATATTGCATCACGCTGTGGCTTTAAAGCGATTAGTCTCGATGATGGTTGGCAAAAAGGAAGGCTCGGCACGGAGCCAGATCCTGTGAAGTTTCCAGATTTTGATGCCACTTGTAAATACGTTAAAGGCACAGGACTAACTCTAGGATTATGGCTTTCCACCTACCGAGATTCTAACTCTAAAGATCTCAAGGCTCTGCCAGACGCCTTTAGCCAGCCAAGGATCAAAAGAGAGCATGGTTTCGCTGGAAGCTTTTCTAGTAAATGGAGAGATTTCTATAGTAGAGACCTCACCTATCTAAGTGATCGCTATGGGGCGCACTACTTCAAAATGGATTTCACCAATGTCAAGCTAGGTGACTTTGCCACCTCACATGAGAGCCGTAGCCAGAAAGAATCATTGCTAAGATCTCTCAGAGGATTTCTACAAACTCAGTCCGAGCAACGACGCATCAACCCGGGTTGCATCACCCAAGTTACGCATGAACTTTACTGGGGAACTCCGGGAGTTCCTTGTGATCTCGCTGTGCTAAAACATGCCGAGCTCTACCACATCCCACCGAATGACTACGGTGGCTTGGGAAGAGGAGGGAACAAAAAGAGATTCAAGGAATACACTGACAAGATGAATCCAGAGAAGATCAAAGCCGAGCTGCTAGCATCGTGCTTCAATGCTCGTCAGCGCATCTACGCACACCGAGGTTTACCACTCCAGAGCATCGAATACTACGGAGCAACGACAGTGAGCCACAAAGGCAGCCTCACTGCTGCTATCCAAGATCGTCAAGTATGCAGCTGGCTACTCGGTGCACCGCGTGTTTTTTCTGGAGATTTGCAAGGTCTCGAAGAAAAAAATATTGTTCACTATAAGAAGCGTTTTGATCTTATCTCGAGACTCCAGAAAGACTACCAAATCTACAATCATTTCCAATTTAGCGGAGCACCTGCACCCACTGATACCGATTGGCATTGGTGGGGAAAGCTAAACCGTAACTCAGAAGGAGTGATTGTAGTCTTGCGTGGTAATGCTGGCATTGATAGCCGAGAAATTTATGTTCCTTGGGTAGAGAAAGAGGCTCAATATGAGGTGGCTTTCCACTTCACTGGTGCGAAGACTATCAAGCTCAGCGGTAAGGAACTTCAAGAGGGAAAGTTGAAACTGAATTTAGAAAAGCTAGGACAAGAAATTATTGAACTCAAAAAAATCCAGTGATTTTTTACCGTCCTGTAACTTTTTAGTGAGTCTAAAAATCCGACTAAACTATTTTTGTAACCAAGTAAAAATTGAAAATAGGACAGACCTTTTCGGGTCTGTCCTATGAGTTGTTAGAGGGATTTGTTAGATGATTCTATGCGGCATTAAAATGCCATCTGCCAGCCAGCTATTAGGCTGAAATCTTGATCCATACCAGTGCCATTGGCATCTTGAATGAGAGGGGTGAGTATTTCTATCGCTACGCGGTGTCCTCTGAGTGCCTCGTTTTGAAATACGTAGTTGGCTCCTAGTCCGATCTCTAGCACGTGGCCACCGTAGTTTTGCTGGAAGTGCTGTGGTGCGTTGTGGTTATGGGGGCCGTTGTAGTGACCGCTGATGTCGCCTTG
>CAKZMG010000299.1 GCA_937128235.1 uncultured Verrucomicrobiales bacterium | reverse complement strand
TGCACAACCACCTTTTCTCATTGCCTCCCTATATTTAAAGTGCTAATTCTTATGTGTTGACATTGTATGCTATTTTTTTCCAATGTCCTCAAAATATATAATCTATACATAAACATCATAAAATGAAAATTTCATTCCAAACTAAAAAATCATCAATGCTCCGAAAGGGTTTCACATTGATTGAAATCCTCGTGGTGATTGCCATCATCGCCATTCTAGCATCCATCTCCTACGGACCGATCATCGAGTTCATGGAAAAAGGTAAAGAAGCTGAAGCTAAGAAGGTTGCCAAAGATTTCCAAATCGCTATCACCACGTTCCAGGAAGACTATGATGGAAATCTCCCTTATGACGGAACTTACCCAGATGAGGACACGAACCTCACCTCTAACAACGTAAACTTCCTAGCAGTCCTCATGGGAGCCGAATCAGCAAACGATATTAATGAAAAAGAAAAGCCTTACTTCACTGGCAAAAATGCACAGAACAAGCGCAATGGTTTCGTCTTAAATGGTGAAGTTATCCAAGGCTTCGTAGATCACTGGGGAAACCCATACACAATGCGTCTAGACTACGACGCAGACAAAGAGATCGACACAGCCCTTATCACATCTCCTACTGGTGTATACACTGGCAAACAGAGAATCGGCACTGCAATCGTTGCTACTCCAGGTAAAGACAATGTCTTTAATGACGAAAAAGACATCAAATCTTGGTAGTTTAATTCTCTAACTCTCAACTAAATTTACTCAAGCACTCACACCTCGTGAGTGCTTCTTTTTTGTCTAATTTGAACAAATACCCCTGAACCTAGTCAGAAACTATATGACTAGATTACCAATATACATAGCCCTCATCCTAATCGTCAGCTCAGCCTTTACCTTCGCTAACAAAGCGATCGAAGCTCTTAGAAAAGATAAACATCAAATCGAGTTCCAGATTACCACACTAGAAGCATCAGGCCTTGGGAAAGCGCATCCATCCATCAAGAGGCTCAAAGCCAGACACAAAGAACTGTCTAATAAACTCAAAGAACTAAACGACCAAATTCAAGAGCTCGATCAGAATTTCAAAGAGACCATCATCTTCCTCGAAGGCACCGAATCTAAATACATGCAAGGTCATCACAAATACGGCACCACTACCAAAGCACTCCAAGAACTCCTCTTCTCAGGATGGAGAATCCGCCAGACTATCCCCGCTGGTGAGAAGTCAGCCTACGTCTGGCTCTACATTAAATGATAAAACAGCATATCTAGCCTTCCATAAGCGTCTCTATACGCTATAGATTC
>CAKZMG010000298.1 GCA_937128235.1 uncultured Verrucomicrobiales bacterium | reverse complement strand
ATCATGCTACAACTCTTCGCATTCATCATACTCCTCGTGGCGGGTCTCTATCTCTCTGAGCTGAGCTGGAAAGTAGTAGGAATTTATCTGATCATCGCCGCGCTCGCCTTTACTCTCATCACACTGATGAAATGGAACCTCGTCATCTGGATAACCTTCCTAGGCTTCATCGATGCCATCCTAGTCCTCCACATTTTCAAAGGAAACATCACCATCCGCCGCTGGTGAGCTACACCATGCACTAAACCATGCCCACTGAAACCTTGCTCTACCTCGCCATTTCTGCGCTGTGCATTGGTGTGTCTAAGGCGGGGTTTTCTGGTATTTCCTTGATCGCGGTTTATCTCTTAGCGCAGACATTTGGGGCGAAGGAATCTCTCGGGATCGCGCTGCCCATGCTGATCTTAGCCGATCTCATGGTCTATCCCGCCTTTCGGAAACACGGCAGCTGGGCACAGGTCTGGCCTGTGTTTTTCCCTGCATTGGCTGGAATGACGGCGGGGTTTATTCTGCTACCGTATTTGCCAAATGAGGTGATGAAGCCGGTCATCGGGATCATTATTTTAGCCATGGCTCTGATCCAGATCTTGCGGGCATTTTATGGAAAACAGATCGAGCGGATGGCGATGTCAATGGGCTTCCGCTACGCCTCCGCCTCCTCTGGCGGCATCGCCACCGTGCTGGCAAATGCCGCTGGTCCCATCTTTCAGCTGTATTTCCTGACTATTCGCCTGCCTAAAATGGAGCTCATCGGAGTCTGCGCGCGGTTCTTCTTAGTGGCTAATCTGATCAAACTACCACTCAACGCACAGCTAAATTTGATCACCAAGGAAACCATCATGATGAACCTCTACCTGGCTCCACTGCTCGCGTTGGGAATTTTTGTCGGGAAGAAATTTCTGCACAGAATCCCGCAGAAAAGCTTTGAGTATCTGATCCTGATTTTCGCAATGATCGCTGGGATTCGGTTGACGTTGTTTTAGATAGTAGAAAATTTCACCTACTTTTCATCTAAACTTCATCAATTCTTCATAAAGATGTGGGAGGTTCGCTGCGTATTAATAAGAACATGCCACGCCTGCTTTCACGTCTCACAGAAATTTTCAGCTCCATCCCTGCGCTCTGCAGAGGTGACCACGCGCTGATAGATCACTGGATGAGACAATCTCCGGTATTCATTCTATGCCGCACCCTGCCACTCATCATCCTAGGCTGTGGCAGCTACGGGCTGAGCATGGGGCTATGGCGAGGCTGGGAGATGGCGAGCTACGCTGGGATTAAATTTCCACTCGTAGTGATAGCCACCCTCGCTGTGAATGCGCTCATCAATGGCATGTTCGCCATGGTGCTGGGCTCTGGTATCACCATGCGGCAGAGCATTCAGTTTCTGTTCACCGCCTTTGCCATCTTCGCACTCATCCTCGGTGCGCTCAGCCCCATCACCATCGGCATGGCTCTCCAGGGGCCGCTCGAAGAAGGACCAGATGCCAGAACCTTCCACAGCATCACGCTGCTCACTCATGTGTTTATGATCTCGTATGCCGGCATCGTTTCTCACTCTATGCTCCTCGGAGCACTAAAGAAATACGCACACACCAAGATAGCAGGCATCCAGACATTTTTCGCATGGCTCGTGGGAAACCTCTTCGTGGGTGCTCAGATCGGCTGGATCGCTCGCCCATTTTTTGGCTCACCAGGGAATGACATCCAGTTTCTCCGCGATGATAAATTTTCCAGTTCATTCTATGAGTCCGTTTTCAATTCATTCCAAAACATTTTATTCTAACATCTAACATTTAACACTAACTAAACCACCACCATTATGCACCCAGAAGAACCTAAATACAGATACAACCCACAGCCTGAGCCTGAGAAACCCTATGTGAAGACCTTCATCGAAGGCGAAAATAGCTTCTCTAACACAATCAGCCATCTGCTGAAAAAACCGCTCAGCGTCATCCACTCTATCGATGAAAATAAAGGCGTCCGCTGGATGCCAATCTTCGTGATGACCATTCTCTCACTCACCTTATTTGGCTTCATCGTGGGTAGCTTCAGAGGTGCCACCGAGCAAATGTGGCTGGCTCCGCTGAAGATCGTAGGTGGTGTTTTATTTAGCTCACTGATCTGTCTTCCTAGTCTCTACATTTTCTGCTGTGTCGGCGGATTAGATAAGAAATTTTCTACCATTCTCGGTATCCAGAGCTGCACGATGGCTATCACCAGCCTGCTTCTGATCGGCTTCTCACCAGTGATCTGGCTGTTCTCTAGCAGTAGTGACTCGCTCAGCTTTTTCGGATTCTTATGCATAGCGATCTGGCTGGTCTGCTTATTCATGGGTCTAAAATTTCTAACAAAAACAGGAAAAGCATTTGGCATGACCCACACCAAACACCTGTATCTTTGGGCGGGCATTTTCACGCTCGTGACCCTACAGATGCCTACCACGCTCAGACCTATCATCGGGCAGTCCGAAAAAGGGAAAATCCTAGAGCTCGATGAGAAAAAGTTTTTCCTCCAGCACTGGACTGAAGAACTCTCCAAACAACAAGACAGAAACCGCGAAGACTCTATGTATTAATAAATCAGAAGAAAAAACATTTAGCATCTAACATTTAGCATGTTGTCATTTGCCAGCAAAACACCAAGCATAGGACTTATAAGACACATAAGACCTATGCCATCAACCCAAGTTCCGTTTCATCGTCCCAGTTCCGTGCTTTCCATGCTTTCCGTGGTCGAAAAAAATCCATCAACCCAAGGTTCCATCGTCCACCATTCGTGAAAATTCGTATAGATTCGTGGTAAAAATTCCATCAACCCAAGAAACCTCCCAGCACTCTTTATTTTAGTTGTGGCAGAGCGCTAGAGTCTCTATCACTCTGGCATGGCAATTATTTCTTACACGGGAGGACACGTTTTCACGAATGGATACATCATCGAGCACGCGGGCGAATGCGTGGTGGTAGATGCTCCAGCTCTGATCCATGAGTTGATCAAATCTGAGGGACTAAAGCCCACGCATTTACTGCTCACCCATCAGCACTTCGACCACACAGAAGATGTGGAAGCTCTACAAAGTTTAGGCGTGAAAGTGGTGTGTCACTCGCCCTATGCTGAAAATTTAATCCGCCAGAAAGAAGCGCGTGAGAACTGGGGACTCCCCGTAAACATAGAACCCTTCACGCCAGATGTTCTGTTAGAGGGTAAAGATGAGTTTTCTGTGGGTGAGCTAAAGTTTAAAGTCGCACACGTGCCTGGGCACTCGCCGGATAGCATTATTTTTTACTGTGATGAGCTCAATGTAGTCTTCTCAGGAGACACGCTCATGGCTGGCGGAATGGGTCGCACAGATCTCCCCGGTGGAAGCATGGAAGTTCTGTTAGATGGGATTAGAAATAAACTTTATACATTACCAGACAGCACCATTTCCCTCTCAGGCCACGGTCCAGAAACGACCATCGGGCATGAGAAGGAGCATAATGATTTTGTGTGATTCTCAAAGATAGCTAGTGTTGCTGCCTGCGGCGCTTACCACGAATAGACACGAATTTTCACGAATGGTGGACGATGAAACCTTGGGTTGATGGTTGAGGTCGATAATATAGGTCTTATGTGTCTTATAAGACTTATGCTCGGTGTTTTTGCTGGTAACTGGTAACTGAAAACTACCCACTTTACACCCCATATTTCCCGCGTGCGGGTTGGTTGATGTAAGCGTTGGCTTTATCGTCATCGATGAACTGGAGCTTGTCTGAGTCAAACTTAAGCGGACGGTTTTCTCTCAGTGCGATCTTAGCGATGTTGATCAGTGTGCATGAGCGGAATCCGTTCTGCTCATTGAGAGCAAATTTCTTGCGCTCTCTAACAGCTTGGTGGAAATCTGTGATCATCGGTGGTGGTCCGGGTAGCTCCTTGAGCTTCTTGTCTAGGTCTGCTACGTCTGACTTAAATCCACCAAAAATATTTCCTTTTGGTCCAGAAATGATCGCACCTTTATCGTGCGATGCATCCAGAATAATCTTAGTTCCATCCGCGTAAACCATTTCGATCCTACGCCATGGAAGCACCGCATCATGGTGTTGTTTCTGAGTATCAACCTCCACTGAAACTGGACTCTCATTATCCTTTCCTAGCACAAACTGGCAGGGATCTAAATAATGCTGCCCCATGTCTCCAAGCCCGCCGCCATCATAATCCCAGTATCCTCTGAATGATCCATGGACACGGTGTGGGTGGTAAGGTTTCACAGGTGCTGGCCCTAGCCATTTGTCGTAGTTTAGATGTGCTGGGACGGCTTGCTCCACGAGATCCATTCTGCCTGACCATTGCTTTAGTTTCCAATTTCCTACAAACGCAGAACCTAGTGTGAAGGTGTAGGGTCCGTCTCCGAGAAGCTTGTGATGCACGACTTTCCACGCCTCTGATGCTGGACGTCTGAGCCCGTAATAATTTGACTGAAATCTGAACCAAGTATTGAGACGGAAGATGCGCTCTTGTTCTTCTACTGCTTTCACCATCGCTATTCCCTCGCCTATGGTACGGCTCATTGGCTTCTCACACCAGATGTCTTTTCCTGCCTTAGCAGCGGCGATGGACATGTGCGCGTGCCAGTGGGGTGGAGTAGCCACGTGGACGATATCGATGTCTTTTCTAGCGATCAGTTCCTCAAAATGCTCGTAGCCTTTGACATCATTTTTACCACCCTTATTGACTTGATTCATTCTGCCTGCGAGACGTTTAGAATCCACATCACAGAGAGCGAGTAGCTTCCCCGGCATCCCGAGATGAGAAGCAGAAATCCCACCACAACCGATAATCCCTCTCGTAAGCTGATTACTCGGTGCGGTCTCCGCTCTGAGGATATGACTTGGGATGATCTGCACGGTTGCCATCGCGGCTATGCCTTTCAGCGTGGCTCTTCTGGTGATTAAATTTTGTTCCATGATAAAGACTACGCTACACACCCCTCCTAAATTTCAAAAGCATTTATTTCATCGACACGTAGGGGTAAGTTTTACTTAAGGGAGCTTCTGGCAACCTGCTTTATGACAGATACGCAGGAAAAATTTTCATTTTCAAGGCGGAAAAAAGACCCGC
>CAKZMG010000297.1 GCA_937128235.1 uncultured Verrucomicrobiales bacterium | reverse complement strand
GGGAAATCTTTTACGGTGATTTTCCAGACGGCTTCCATGCCAAGCTCGGCGAAATCTACTACTTCTACGGACTTGATATGATTCTGCGCGAGAATCGCAGCTGGTCCTCCCATTGATCCTAGATAGAAGCCTCCGTGTTCATTGCATGAGTCGGTCACGATCTGGGAGCGGTTTCCTTTGGCGAGCATCACCATGGAGGCACCTTCAGCTTGGAAGATTGGCACGTAGGCATCCATTCTGCCTGCGGTGGTAGGTCCGAATGAACCTGACGCCATTCCTTCTGGCTTCTTGGCTGGTCCGGCGTAGTAGATAGGGTAATCTTTCACGTAGTCGGGTAGCCCCTGACCTGAGTCTAACATTTCGCGGAGCTTCGCGTGGGCACTATCGCGTGCTACGATAATGGTGCCGCTGAGTGATAGTGCAGTAGTCACTGGGTATTTAGTGAGTGTTTCCAGCGTCTTCTCCATGCCTTGATCGAGATCGATTTCTACTCCGTTAAATTTCCAGTCACGGTAGGATTCTGGGATGAATTTCCCTGGATCGTTTTCTAGCTTTTCTAGGAATATTCCATCCTTCGTGATCTTCGCTTTTGCCTGTCGATCAGCAGAGCATGAAACACCTATTCCCACCGGACATGATGCACCGTGACGGGGGAGACGGATCACTCGCACATCAAGCGCAAAATGCTTCCCACCAAACTGCGCACCTATCCCGATCTCGCGAGAAAGCTGAAGTAGTTCCTTCTCTAGCTCGACATCACGGAATGCTCTGCCGTGTTCATTTCCTGTAGTAGGAAGTTCATCATAATAGCGGGTGGATGCCATCTTCACTGTCTTGAGATTCATCTCAGCCGAGGTGCCACCTATCACGATGGCAAGGTGATATGGTGGGCATGCAGACGTACCGAGAGTCGCCATCTTTGCCACACAGAATGACTTCAGCGTATCTGGATTGAGTAAGGCTTTAGTCTCCTGATAGAGAAATGTTTTGTTCGCCGAGCCTCCACCTTTTGAGATAAAGAGGAATTCATAGCTGTCGCCAGATGTCGCGTAGAGGTCGATCTGAGCAGGGAGGTTTGTTTTAGAATTCACTTCCTCATACATGCTGAGTGGCACGGTCTGAGAATAACGTAGGTTTTCCTCGGTGTAGGTTTTATAGATACCGTGTGAAATAGCCTCCGCATCATCGAATCCCGTATAAACATTTTCACCCTTTTTTCCCATCACGATCGCTGTTCCAGTATCCTGACAGTTAGGTAGAATCCCGTTCGCCGCGATCTCCGCATTTCTCAGCAGCGTGAGAGCCATCATCTGATCATTATCGGTCGCCTCTGGATCATCTAAAATCGCCGCCACTTGCTTCAGGTGTGATGAACGTAGCTTGAAGCAAATCGCCTTAGACCCTTCATTCGCCAGATGCGTGAGCGCCTCCTGACTCACCGTGAGTATTTCTCGCTCGCCATGCTTCTCTACAGAAACGCCATCCGTGCTGATGAGTTCATATTCTGTCTGATCTGGACCGAGTGGGAAGGGCTTCTGGTAGTGAAAATCTGGTGTGGACATGAGTATACTTTAAGACCCGATTTAGGATGATGAAGAAAAAAATGAGATTTCATGAATAAAACTAAACTTCTAGTTGTCTTATGAGTATGAAATGTTACTTTTCTAGCATGAAAACCAAGTTATTT
>CAKZMG010000296.1 GCA_937128235.1 uncultured Verrucomicrobiales bacterium | reverse complement strand
AGACATCCCAGAGCCAGAAGCCCCAGCAGCCGGCGGTCACGACCACGGAATGGGTGGCATGGGTGGAATGATGTAAAAAGTGCCGGAGATTTCCAATCTCCGCAAACCCAACCCAACAAAAACTTCAAAGCCGATCGCGAAAGCGACCGGCTTTTTTATTTTTCTGTCGTATAACTAATGTGATTTTTGAGTGCATACCTCAAATGATAAACAAGATTATGAGAAAGTTCAGTTGGCGGCGCAAATGAATCTATAAATTCAAGCCAGAACTCATAGGAAGCAAATCTGTATAATTGAGTTAATAATGATTCACCCGCCTTACATTCTTCTCTTTTTTCACTCAACCAATAAAACCGGATAGCTGGAGAGAGAGAAATTCCTATAGCCTCTATTAATTTCCAAGTCTTAGATTCTGACATCGTAACTAACTCTTCTTTCAAGATTAATTCTGTTCTGTCTACCCCAAAAGCATTCACAAGTCTGTAAGCTCTAATTGCCTCATTTGATTCTTTCATAAAACCATTCATTATATATCGTTTTTTAACAAACTGAAAACAATCGTCTGAAAGAGCTTCGATTTCTGATTGCTCAAAAATAGGCATATTATGTGGCGGCTCGATAGGATCATCGTGAAGGGTACAACCAGAACTAGCTCTTAAATTCTCTAACAAATACAAAGAAGAACTAACACCATATTCATTTTTAACAATAAATCTCAAAATTTCCGGTAGTTTATCTTCTTCAATGCGTCCTATCAATGTATCTGTAAGTCTGAAAAACGAATTAATTTCACTTTCTACTCCGCCTGATCCATTACCAAAACTATCTGAAAATAATGATGCTGCTTTTAAAACATTCACAAGATTGAGTTGCTTCAATTCGCTGACTGACGATGATTGGATCCTATAGAATAACTGAGTTAACCAATTATTTCTTTGTAAATCATTAATGATTTCACTGAGAGCTGTGACATCTCCAGACGAATCAATAAAATGTTTGAATTCTATCTCGGGTAGATCTCCAGCATTTAAATCTAATTGAAAATATATGTTAGCTTTATCTACACAAGATATGCATAATGGTGATAATTTTCCTGTATAATGATGATAAGAAATCATTCTTAATTGTTTTCTCTCTAAGTAATTCTTTATTCCAGAGAGTGATTTGGGAAATAAGGAGGAAATTACCCCTATAGCTACGTCTACACTTAATGATGAACTTTCAATTAAATTTATTAGCCAAGCATTGTCTTCTTTATCGTTCAAAGAAGATCTCCAACCAAAATAAATGAACCTATCAATTGGCGCTTCAGCTAGCATCTTGTAGGTAATTGGATCAAATAGCCTTAAGAAATCAACCCCTAAGAGATCAAGAAGATCTACTTCCAAAAGACCTTTACGAGATAAAGCCGATGCGTGGAAAGACAACGTCCTAAGTAATCTATGTGCGTCTCGTAAATTTAATACTCGCTTAGAGAGAAAAGTATCCCAAAAAGATCTAAAGCGTTTTTCATTTGGACTGAATTCTACACCAGAGGTTTTGGCTATAGATTGGATACCATCTGAAAGCCTCATTAGTATCTGATTTTTACTTGGCTCTGAAACCTGAAATGAGTTATGGATTATTTTCTCTAGATAACGATCCCCGTCAGCACCACAAATAGGATTCAAAGCAGATGCAATTTGTTTTCTGTCGCCAAAAATAACGTAATGAATTTTCGGTAAATTTGCCGTCGTATTAATAAGTCGTACTATCATCTGAATTTCTTCATCCGTGAGTCGATCCAGATCATCTAATAACACTATTATCGGGCTATCTAGATACTTGATCAGCTTACTAGATAGTTCTTCTTTTACAGATGATAGCGATTTACGTGTGCTATTTGAAATATTTGATTCTTTAGCTTTGCCGAAAAGTTTAGAGATCGATCCCAAAACTGTTGATGCAGCCATTGGAAGTGCGCTAATATCTCCTGCTCCACCGAGTGCCATTGCTCCAGCTACTCCAGAAAAACCTATAGATCCTATCAATGTATAAGCTTCAAGCTCCTGCCACGAGTTTGTTAGTTCTTTATGTTCTTCACCTTTAGGTAATTGGTTCGCAATAGTAGTAAAAAATTCAGCAAGAATCTGGTCTTGGCTACGCATTTCCCAAGGTGCAAATTTACAAACTCTACTCAAGTTGAGATCATCACTTTTAAGTTCTCTAGCTAGATTTTCCATAATCCAGCTTTTTCCTGATCCCCATGGACCAAATACAGCCGTTACCATACTTTTATCGCGTGGCAAGTCTAACAGAGCTAAAGCCAGACTCTGAACAAAGCCATTTCGATTTAGAAAATCTGTTGAAATAGCAGGATCATCTACACCTTCAAGCCAACTGTTAATTTTCGCTTCATCACTTTTAACTTCAGATTCCATACCTGAGTGAACCATAATTTCTCAAATTTGCCTATTGATTAACTCCCAAAACCATCTATTCTACCGTTAATGTGGACATCCCAACAAATCCGAGAATCACGCTTGAAGTATGCGTTGACGAACTCAGAAGACGCTGTAAAGCAATTAGCGATCTTCAGGGAGGCGACACCTATTACGAAGAAGACCTACAACTCTTCAAGCAGTTCTGCCAGGAGAATGACCTCTACTTCGAGGAGATCCCAAAAGAACTCGATCTAGAGCCTGACGAAGAAGGAAATGAGCACCAAGTTTGGTTTCATGCTCCTTCAAATAGGTATATCAAATTAACTTGGACCAATTTTTTCGGTTTACACGTGTTGCAGAGAAACAATGATGAAGAAAAGGCTTCTCCAATTGACTACCTAGAACGCTGGCATCTAAATAATACTCATTTTGGTGATGACGCACGCTTTATCGGTGTGCTCAAGCTAGGCGAAGATATTAGAATACTTATCGATCAACCAGCAATTATGGGAGTGCCCGCAAAAGAAAATGAAGTCAAAACCTACTTTAGCAATAACGGCTGGAAACCTTTTTCTGTAAACAATAATTTAGCATTCTATCATTCTAAACTGAATCTAGTAATTTCCGACACTCACCCAGCAAATTTAATTAAAATGGATAATGGATTACTTGCTCCCATAGATTTAAGGATAGAGTATTTACGGGACTCACTTATACCCACCGTTAAACGGCTCAGTATCAATTATAGATAAAAAGATGATTCTTCACCTATCATGATAAATGACTGGCATTGTCACCGGTGAAAGTAGTAATAATTCACCATGCAAACGAATCAAAATAAGTGACCTAGATGTGCCAGCGATTGATGCCTAGCTGAAATCTAATCTTAAAGCAGGTAAAAACGAAACTGAGATCAAGCATCTCAAGCAAGCAATGATTGAGGATGGTGCAGCATTAGTGCAATTTTATACCTGGTTGTATAGCACACTTCGGAATGGAGGGGCAGTCACTAAACTGGCTACGAGCAGGAAATTAGAATCGTGTCGAGCAGAGTTTGATGGATACCGGTATATCAGTTTTGAGTCTATCATGGGCTACGGACCAGATGGTGCGCTGAACCATTATTCCGTTGATAAAGAGAGCGTCAAGCCAGTTCTGTTAGAGAAGCTTTCACCATTACTTAATGAAGAAGAGCAGGCATGGTTAGAACATGAATGTAGAGCTATTTAACGATCTATCGCTCTCCGAAAATACTAGTTCCCACTCTAACATAAGTCGCACCCTCTTCTATCGCTACCTCGAAGTCGCCGCTCATTCCCATGCTAAGCTCGGGTAATTTTACGGAATACTTTTGCTCAAGCTGATTTCTAAGTTCGACAATTTTTCTGAACCAAATGCGTGCATCCTCTGGCTGATCCACAGCGGGAGGGATGCACATGAGACCAGTAATAGTGACATGCTCTAAATCGATCAATTCTGAAAAACTTACCTCTAAGTCCTCTACGATGAAGCCGCCTTTGCTCTCTTCCTCGCCTATGTTCACTTGGAGCAGGATGGAGGTTTTGATGCCCATGTCTGCTGCTACGTTGTTGGTGTATTTGGCTAGTTTGAGGGTATCGATACTATGGATGACATGGAATAGACTTAGTACTTTGCGGACTTTGTTGCGCTGGAGTCCGCCAATAAAATGCCACTCTAGATCTTGTGATAGAACAGGTATTTTTTCTTGTCCTTCTTGGAGTTTATTTTCACCTAAAATTTTCTGCCCAGCGTCCACTGCTTTTTGTACATGATCAGCAGGCCAAGTCTTACTGACTGCGATGAGTTTCACGTCGTCCGCATTTCTGCCTGCTTTTCCGCAAGCCTTAGAAATGCGAGATTTAATTTCTGTTAGATTCTGTTCAACGCTCATCACTTTAACCTTTCAACCAGCCAGCCACATCCTTAGCAAAGTAACTTAAAATAATATCAGCTCCTGCACGTTTGATCGCAGTGAGGCTTTCTAGGGCGATTGCTTTTTCATCCAGCCATCCCGCCGCTGCCGCGCTCTTGATCATGAGATATTCTCCGCTCACCTGATAGGCTGCGACTGGTAGTGTTGTGGTTTCTTTCACTCTCACAATGACATCCAGATAGGCTCCAGCGGGCTTCACCATGATCATGTCTGCCCCTTCTTCTTC
>CAKZMG010000295.1 GCA_937128235.1 uncultured Verrucomicrobiales bacterium | reverse complement strand
CTGACTGTCCGCGTCTGGGCAGATGCTCCTCACTACTGGGGCATCACATTCGATCTCAATGAGAAAGTGAAAGCAGCATTCGATGCAGAGGGCATCAGCTTCCCATTCCCTCAGAGCGATGTCCACATGCACCAAGTAAGCGCTTAGTTACCTTAGTTACTAAGATTTTCTGTATGTTAGATTCTAAAATGGCGAGTAAGCTGGTGCAGCTGGCACTGGCTGGTATCGAGCGGGAGTATCCCTATAAGATGGGGAATGTACTCCTCAGCTCAGCTGACATCAAATCTCCCAGAGATACCCACGCGGTCTTCAATGGGCACTTTGACTGGCACTCCTCAGTTCACGGTCACTGGACATTAGTGAAACTCCTGAGCCTATTTCCTAATGAACCTTGGTCCTCAGAAGTAGAGGATCTGTTAGATAGGAAATTCACCCCAGAAAATCTCCAGCAGGAAGCCGACTACCTACTCGCCCACCCTTCCTTCGAGCGCATGTATGGCTGGGCTTGGGTGCTCAGGCTTGGGATGGATCTGAGGCTTCTTAAGTATGATTGGAAAGAAAATTTCCGCCCACTAGAAAACGCATTAGTGGATCATGCTCTCAGCTATTTACCCAAACTAGACTTCCCCATCCGCTGCGGATTCCACCCAGAAAGCAGCTTCCCTATGAGCCAAATGTTAGACTGGGCGAGATCGGAACTCACACAACATTCCGAGCTCGAAGCGCTCGTCACCCAAAAAGCCATCCACTTTTATGGAAATGATACCGACTATCCAGTGCGATACGAACCTAGCGGAAACGACTTCTTCTCAGCCGGTCTCAACGCCGCTGACCTAATGCGCAGAGTCTATGATGAATCTACATTTGAAACCTGGCTGGAAAACTACCTCCCCCAGCTATCACTCGGCACAAAAGGCGATCTAGGAAAGTGGGCGACGCCAGTAACTGTCAGCGATCTCCACGATGGGCACATCGTCCATCTCGTAGGTCTCAATCTCAGCAGATCCTGGTGCCTGCACAACATCGGCAGCTCCATAAACTCCCAGCACCCCAGTAAGAGGAAACTACTCCAAGCAGCACAAGAGCATCTGAAAGCTGGCGAAAAAGGAGTCTGGAGCGGCTCCTACGAGGGAGAGCACTGGCTAGGCTCCTTCCTCTGCTACGCATTAAATACCTTCACACACAACACCAGCAACACTAGCAGAATTGAAACCTAAAATACTACTTTCAATCCATCCCATTAAGTGCTAATTTACTAGCACTATGAAAAAATTGATTCCATATATAAGCGCGAGCTTCTGTAGTCTCTCACTCATCTCTTGCCAGAACACACCGACCATAGTTCCTGATGTCGCTCCCGTGAAAACGGTGGAGAAGAAGCAGGAACAAGTAGAAAAGTCTGTCGATAAAACTAAGTCTAAGGTAAAGGTGAAGGCAAAGAAAAATCACCCACACATGCTGGTTCCACCTTGCTAAGAGTTCGCCTTGTGTGAAATTTTCTTTAGCCATCACAGCCAATCGTCTCTGTAGGACACGCTTCAAGCGCTTCAGTTGCTAATGCTATCTCCGCTAAAGTTTCTGGTTGTTTATAAACATAGCTTAAGCCTTCATCATCATCTCTGGTGAAGATGGATGGAGCTATTTCTCTACACATATCGCAGTCTATGCAGCTTTGGTCATTATAAAATTTTCCAGCTACGTTCAGTGGGTGTTTATCTTCTCTATCAGCCATGGTGTGATCATTGCTAAATTTCTACATATTGACAAATTCATCAATCATCGTTATTCATGCACAAAAATCATGAATAACCCAAGTAATCAGCCTCAACTCAATCTCAACGATTTGCATCTATTGCATTTGATCCATCACCATCAGAGTATCACAGCCGCGGCTGAGGCGGTGAATCTGACACAGAGCACACTTTCTCGTAGGCTTCAGGCTATCGAATCTGAACTAGGAGTTCAGTTATTTCAACGCACTACGCGCAAGCTAAGTATCTCCTCGGCGGGCAAGCAATTACTCAGAGACACAGCTGCTATTCCCAACATTCTTGACTCTGCGATTCAGCGTATCTCAGAAGACTTCTTGGATGCTCAGAAGCAAATCAAAATTGGCATTTCTCCTTCACTCTCACTGGCTCACCTACCTGGCATTTTCCACCAGCAATCCAATCTCCAGCCGGAAGTAAAGATCATCATCTCTCAGCCATCATCCACTGAGATCATGCGACAGATATCTACCAACAAACTCGACCTTGGCATCGTCACTCAGCAGGCTCAGTTCAATAACAATGTTCACACCCTCCACCAAATGTTGGATCGCTTCTGCATCATCACTCCAGCGGATGCACCAGCTCCGTCTCTTGAGCCACGGCATTTTAGAAAATGGGCACTCCAGCAGTCATGGATACTCCCCCCATCTCACTCCCCGTCTAGACACATCATCGATGACTGGCTGTGTGAGATTGATGTAAAAATTTCACCCACCATGGAGCTAGAAAATTTCGACCTCATGTGCCAGCTCACCGCACTCAAAACAGGAATCGCATTCATCCCTAAGCGCGCACTCACCGCCTTCCCACGGAAGAAACAACTCCAACACCTCACCCTAAAACAAGCTCCCGAGAGAACACTAAGTGTCATTGGTCCTCAGAACACGATCGTTCCCCAACACATCTCAGAGTTCACGCAGTCTATACTCTTCTCTTGATCAATCTAAACATGTTTATGGAATTTTCTAACCTAAACGTTGTGCTATAAACAGATTAGAGGCTATGATAAATTCATGAACATTCAGTTATCCACGCCTGCCTTGCTCTTTCCAGCAGTGAGCTTGCTCTTCCTCAGCTATACGAATCGGTTTCTGGCTCTATCCTCACTGATCCGTAGCTTGCACGATCAATGGACGGATGGAGGCATTAAGCACAAGAACAAGATATCGGCTCAGATCAATAACCTCAGAAAAAGGCTCAAACTCATCAAAACAATGCAGATTGCAGGTGCGATAAGTTTACTAGCCTGCGTCTGCTCCATGGGTGCGCTGATCGCATCACTTGAGAAGTTAGGGCTAGTTTGTTTCGTGATCGCGCTCGTGCTGATGGCGTATTCTCTATGCGCGCTCACACTAGAATCCTTCATTTCTGGAGGAGCTCTTAAGATCTTGCTCGATGAAGCAGAAGCAGAGGGCTGCCAATAACCGCTAATGATAAAAAGTGACGTCCTTAAATTTATCAGGCAAATGGTAGTCTGGCTCGCCACCACCCTCCATCAGCTTAGCTGCTGTTAGAAATTTCTGCTCAGGAGAACCCAAAATAAACGTAACATTCATCTTACTAGAATCACCGAAGTTTAGCATCGGGCGGAGATGCTTCAGAGGCAATGCCGCTGCGGTCATCCAGCTACCATCTGGCGCCAGATCCGCATACGTAGCCACATTTGGAAAAGGTATATCCTTCTCATCTTCACGCACTCTAGGAGCAGTAAACATAGCAGACCACCACGCCCCATTCGGTGCGAGATTAAATTCCAAATACTTACCTGTAGCGGGATCTAACAGGAAAAACTCTGCCACATCATACTTCCACAGCTCTGCCTGAAATCCGCCAGGTCTCGCCTCAGGATGAATACTCGCCGGCTGCTGATGCCCAGCCACAAACCACAAGTAATCTCTATCCACCGCCAGCCCAAAAGTCGC
>CAKZMG010000294.1 GCA_937128235.1 uncultured Verrucomicrobiales bacterium | reverse complement strand
GTCGATCTACTATTCAATGACGAGATGCTTCACCTCTATGACTTTGCCAGCATCATCTGCACGTTCACCTCTCGCTCCCCATAACCGAACTTGAAATCCCGATCTACCAACCGCGAAACGCAATGTTAAACAGCAGACTTTTCCTCCCTAAAAGGCGACAAAATAGTTTCACTTCATTTCCTCATAAGTAATTCGTTTTAAATATCCAGCAGGGAATCAATAACTTTTCTGACTACGTGGGTGGCTATCTGTTTAATCTGTTTAATAGATAAGTGTCCTAACATAATACTCAAAAAATTATACGTCTTGTACCGAATAATGAGTCGCAATACTTCACCAACAAGGTTACTTATTTTTCAAGCAACAGCTAAATACTATGAAACTATTATATATTGCACCCTTTTGCCTAGGACTCGTATCTTGTGGAGAAAAGACTGCTGAAAAAATCAGCCAATTAGGTAACGAGAACATCGAAGAAATGGAAAATCAGTATGGACCCGAGGGCGATCTATTGCCTGAAGCACCCAATACCAATGTATCTGTCACCTTCGGAGACTATAATAATCAGACCTTTGACAAAGTATACCGATACCAGGCAAACGTCTCAGATAGCGAAACCTTCATTTGGATGACGTTTGATAATAATGATTCGAATGACCAGCATATTGCAGTAACACTCAGTCTTAGAGGAATTACAAAGGAAGGTGAATACACTCTCGACCGACAGAAGAATGGCGATATCTACATCGAAATGGACCAGAAAGCCTTCCGCTCTGATGCTGGTAATGCCTTTGTCAAATTAAGCTCTGTATCAGGCAAATACATAGAGGGAACATTCTCTGTTAAAAATGCTTCTAGAACTCAAAATAAAGGCGAAGAAAAAATAGATATTATTGAAGCTAAATTTAAATTACCACTAAAAGACATGAGACGGAAGAAATAGACGTCCTCATTCGTCTAAATAATTCATCCACTCGACTACGTGGATGGCTACTTAGGAAAGATGAAATCGATAAGCATAGCATCATTATTGATATAATGGACGTGCCTATTACGGTGTTCCAATCGGTTAAGCGTATTTAGTGCATGTTTTCAGGCTAAGGTTTAAGGCAACCCACCCACTACTGGGAGCGCGGCTTCGATTCTGGGTTAGGTATCTCGTTGCCCTCAGACTTCGAGTCCTCGGCGGTAGCGGGTTGGCGCGCGCCATCTTCGCCTTGATGGTCTGTTAGCTCGTTCAAGATTTTTCTCGCTTCGGCACACTTGGAGGCGAAAAGAAGCGCTGACACTCGATCCAGTTGCTTTCTCCCTTCGTCCCCCAACAACCGATTCTTTCTAAGTTGATACAGAATGACCGGAAGCCGCAAATCATCTGGTGAATATCGACGCAAATCTCTTCCGTTTTTCTGGATATACTCTAACAAAGAGAACCCAAATCGCCGCGTCGGCTCAATTACAGTTCCTTCTCCGTAGTCGTTCCATGTGGCTATCTGAATCAATTCGCTCTTGCTCTCTAACGCGAGGCTGAATGTCTTCTGGAAAGTTTCTCCCGCGTCATGAGAGATATGCCCGTAGCTATCATGCACGCCAGCCTCCTTGTAAATGTCTTGGAACCCGGGGAAAGCTACCGCAATAACTGCATCGCTGTTCTTGCTCCTGGCGTAAAGGTTTACGAGGTAGGTCTTCCAGTCCCGCTCCTTCAGTTGCTTTCCTCCTGAGACCGGTGGCCACCCGAAGGCACCATCGAAACCCGAATCGCTCGCGAGATGCGGCAGACCATAAATACGTGGTCGTTTGGGAAGCCGATCGACCATCTTTTTCCATTCTGGAGGTTTGAAATGAAGAGGGCCAAAGACTAAGAGCAAGGGCTCGTCATCGATAGTCACATAGGAGTCATCAGTAAACCAGTTCTTGCCGAGCCATTCCATGACATGGGCTCCGTGCGTGACCGATGCATCTGCCTTCATCACTCCGTCCTTCACCATCTCTCGGACAGACCTGTCTTCATAACATATTGCGAATTCTAACCCTGCTTTCTTCAGGAGCGGGATTAGTCTTTGCGTATTCCGATGTATCATTGCGTAATCGTTGTGTTTCTGAGTCCCATACCAATCAATAATTACACCATCGATTCCCGAGAACTTCATGAGAAGAACGTGACACTCAAGAGCATGAGGATCAGCTGAGTCGTAGGGGCCAATCAGGGGATAGTCATGCGATGCTATTTCTCTTCGTCCGTCAGATTTGACTTTATCGGGATCGAAGTGATTCATAGTCCAGTGCCATCCCCACTGCCCGCTGACGGCTTTAGTAGAATACCAAGGCATATAGTGGACAAGTATCTTTGGCTGATCAGCCTCGGCCCGGACATCATAGCTAATGCCAGTTACTAGAACGGCACAAATCATGTTGAGGAATATTCGGAAAAAAGGGAGCATGTTTCTCTTACCAAGATAAAGACCAACCGCTGCACGTCAATCGTGGAATAGGGTGTGTTTTTAATTGATTTCAGAAGCGCAGTGCATGATCATACTTTCATGCAGACTAGACAGCGACATGAATGGAAGGAAGAAACGGATGAAGGCATGCGCATTTACCGTGGCACCTACCACTCCAAGGAATGGAAATTCATCACCTCGATGAAGGGAACCAGGCGTGATCCGGCTGTCTGGGAAGAGGTAGAAGAAGTCACTGATGCTCACTGGGAAGCTCTGCGTGATGTCTTATTCAAGAAATATCAACGCAAACGTTGCCCGTGGAAACTGATCGAAGACATCGATAAAAAGCTAGGTAAGGAACCTCTCTAACAAACTATTCTTTTTCCTCAGCTGGAGGCGGCAAATACAAAAACCTAGAGGTCATATTGCGCCCGCTAAGTGCGTAAACTTTGGTGTTTTCTAAGAAGAATTTCAAGAAGTCTGAGGAGATGGCAAAACCTAGTCCGTCAGATCCTGGCATTCCGAGACTGTTGATTCCTACGACTTGTCCTTTCATGTTAAATAGTGGACCACCGGAGTTTCCAGGATTTATCTCCGCTGTGTGCTGGATATAAACGAGCTGGAAATGACTGTCTCTGACCTGCTCGTAGGATCGATTACTCAGACTGATGTAGCCTTTAGTAGCCGTGCGCTCCAGCCCTCTCGGAGCACCTAGAGCTACTACTTCATCTCCTTTTTCTACATTATGCCCAGTGGCTAGACTCACATAGGGGAAGTTCCTATCTTCAAAGCCTTCTATCTTTAGTAAGGCGATGTCATAGCGATGATTGACCGCGATGATTCTTACTTTTTTAAACAACTCATGCTTGATGATCCCGTTTACTGTTGTGTGATATTTAATCCGTAGCTTGCCCTTGTAACTCCCAGAAACAACATGCTGATTGGTGATCACGTAGCCATCAGGATGGATGATGAATCCGCTACCCAGCCCATTATCCTGAACTACCGTAACCACTGCTGGACCGACTTTTTGAATGAGACCTTTATAGCTCAGTACTTTGTCCTTTGGGTTTCCATCGAAGTAGTAAAATGGCTTAGAAATTTTCTCTTCCTTGGTATTCTTTCCCGAAAAAGTGAGCTCCTTGCCATCGACTGCTACGGTGACTTTCGTCTGATCGCCTTTGATTTTAGGAGAGGTGATCTTGGTGCCATCCGCTAGAGTGATCGTTCCAGCAAAAGCACTACTAAGGCAAAAGCTGGCGAGGATAGTGAAGAATAAATGTTTCATGATGTTTGGGTCTCTGGGTGTTCATGTTTTCCGAAGAAAGCCTCGGCAATCACTGGTAAGATAATAACGATGGCAATGTATGAAAAGATCAATCCGAAGATGAGCGTCGCAGCCAGTGGCTTCCAGATGTCACCACCAAACCAATACAGTGGCAGCAAGGTGGCTACTCCGCTTAGTGAGGTGACGGTGATCGCTCGGAATCTTTCCATCGTTGCGCGGATGTATTGGTTCTCAGATGAGGTTTGATTTTGTAATGCATCTAACCACAAGATCGCATTATTGATGACTATTCCAAACAGCGATACAGTGCCAATCAGCGACATGAATCCCTGGCTCTGCCCACAAATAAATAATCCTAAAGCCCCTCCCGCAAACGCGAAAGGAAGCACAGAGAAAATGATAATCACGCGCTTCAGTGACCACTCTCTGAGTAGCAAAATAACCACCAGAATAAAGATCACCCAAGGCATGACATCTAGGATTGCAGTGGTCGCTTTTCCTGATGCATGGATTTGTCCTCGCTCCTCGATGCTGACCTCTGGGTGCTTAGCTAGGAGTTCTTCTATTCCACTAAGCAAGCTCGCGCGGGCATCCTTCACATTGACACCAGGCTTAGGATAAAATGGTGCACGTGTCACAGACGCACCATTTACTTTAGAGCTATACAGCGGAGTTTTCACCTTCGTCACTGTTGCTATTTCATGCAACATGAGCGCGGGCACTTTCTTGTTTTTGGAAAATACGTAAGAGTTTTCCAGTGAAGTTTTCGGGTTCGCGTGGTTTGACTCAGCCTTCAGGATCACAGGTGTAAATTGTCCCTCATTCACTAGCGCGGTGATCGGTAATCCCTGTGTGTTTAACCTAAGAGTGAGTGCCACATCCTGACGCGAAAAGTCACCATCATTCTTCGGATTAATCACCACATCAAGCGAGGTATGACCTTTCTCGGGGACATGTACTAGGTGCTTAATGTTGTCATCCTTCTCTGCTAATTCGCTTAGATCACTGAGAAATTTTTCTACCTTTTCTTCAGCTCCTTTGATCTCGAAATCTAATGCATATTTTATCTTTGGTCCCACGGTTGCTTTGTGAAGCTCGAACTGGTAGCTCGCGTGTTTTTTCTCCAATGCTTCACACTGATCGATAGAAAAATCATTCGGGACAATGATGCTCACCAAGCGCATATCGTGAGGTGAAAATTTCTGGAACGCACTAAGATTAGGCGATTCCATTCCAATGAAATATTGAGCATTTTCTATTCCTAAAGTGGTAGTAGCCTCCTGCGCGATTAGCTTCAGCTCGCTGTTGGTTTTAGGGTTCTTGCAGAGCAGTGTTAGAACTTGGTAATCTTTCCTTTGTTCTGGGAAAAATGCTTTCGGAACCCAATTGAGAGAACTAATTCCTATCGCTAATAAAACAACCGCCGCGACAATCACTCTGCCTTTTTTCGCGCTTACCTTTTCTAAGAAATTCTGATGCCATGCCGAGAGGCGAGTCAGTTTATTTTTTCCTTCATTACCCTCATTTTTTGTCAATAAATGCGGAGTCACAAAACAGCAATAGATCAGCGAGACAATCAATGTCACTACCAACACGATAAACATATCACCTAGATAATCTGCCAAGACATGATCAGCAAAATAGATAGGTGAAAAACTCACAATCGTGGTGAGGACGGACACGGCTAACACGCTGCCGAAACGACTGATTAGAGTTCTAACAGATCTCGATTTTCTATTGCAGGCATCGACTACCACGATGTGACCATCGATGATTAAACTCAGGCTCAAAATGATAGCGGCAAGGCTGATGATATTGATCGTGACCGTAGTTAACGAGAGGAACAAGCTGGCAATGCCGATCACCATAGGAATGCTCAGCGAGATCACAACCGCCTCTCTCACTCCGATGGTAAAAGTAATGATCAGGAACACGATGATAACACTACAAATCGCTCCCCAGAGGATTGCGTTCTTTTGTTTCTGGATCGTAGCGTTATTTTGTAGAAAAACTGCTCCCTCATGCTTCTCAGCGATCTCCTGCACGAGCGTTGAAAAGTCAACTGCATCCACATTCGGAGATTTCCTTATGGCGATAACTACCTGTCGTTTGTCACCAAGATATGCTTGAGCATCATACTTATTTTCGATGGATTCATAAATGTTCACCACATCTTCCAGCGCGGTTGGATCATTATTTCGCGGGTCGCGGACTTCCAGTTCCTTGAGATCATCTATCGTCCTCATGGCGGACTGAGACTGAATCGCGTAAAGACGCTGTTTCTCATGAGTCATGCCTCCAGGAATCAACGTATTGTTAGATTTAACAATATCTTTGATCGCTAAGGGATGCAGTTTTGATTCATCCAGATCTTCATTATCAAATTCCAGAATAATTTGCTTCTCAGAGTTTGCCATTAGCCTGATGTCCTTCACTTCCGCTTGCTGAGAGAGCTCATGCTTTAAGTCAGCGAGGTTTTTATATGGAGCCATCACCACGCTATCATAGCCGATTTTTGGCTTTATTGTGAGGACTGGATCTTGGACATACGGTAGTAAATTCTGATACTTCACTTTCCACACATCGAGGGCATTTCTGCATAGATTCTGCCACTCTGGATCATCACTAGCACCATTCTCTAACTCCATAGAAACTACCGCATAACCATGCTGAGCTCTGGCGTAAACATCTTTTACTAGTGGCAGTGAACGCAATTCATTTTCTACTGTGTCTATGATCTCTGACTCAACTCTATCCGCTGCCAGTCCTAGAGCGGCTATGTAAATGTTCGCAAGTTTAGTCTCCACCTCTGGCTCAAGACTCTCAGAAATCTTGCTAGCCTGATAGAACCCTAAGATGCTTAGACAGAAAACGATCAACAAAATGATCGACGATTTGTTGCTAGTTTTCACCATGCTATTTTTGAGTATAAACTAGAACTTTATCGTGACAGAGAAGAGCGATGTCATCTTTCCCATCGTTGTTAAAATCTCCAATAGATATTTCTCTCGGCTCGTAGCGTGAAGCTCCAGGTTGTCTCCTGCCTGTCACATCCTCGAATATCTTAAAGTGCAAGATACTATTCCATTTCTTCTTCGCTCTATCATAAGAGAAAATTTCCATAAACCCATCGATGCCATCTACTGCCACGATGTCTTTACTCTTATCGTTATTCAAATCCCCTATCGCTATTTGCTGGAAATTCGCTTTCTTCACATTCGTTGTCAGCGAGCTTTCCACCTTATTCGCATACACTTTGCTGCTAAATGGAACATACCAAAAACTATGCCTACCGAAGACGAGCGCCGCTGGCTGATCGCTCTTATCTTCCTCCGCATACTGGAGGTCAATCCGCCCTATCTTGCTCATGTGGTTGTATCTGAAAACTCCATCCTCATGCTTGGTGAAGACCTGCATCGAGAGATTTTTCTGATCATAAGCATAGAGCTTTTCCTTACTATCGCCATTCGGTTCAACGAGGATCGGACCATTAATCTCATCTCCTTCCTCACGCGCATTGCACTGACCTACGATCACTAATTTATCGCCTTCTACCCGATAACTTCTCATGTAGCCTGGCTTAGTCAGTATCCATTCTTTCTTCCCGTCACCATTGTAATCAAAGACATTTATCTGAGAAGGAAGCACATCTAAAAACTGTCCCTGAAGCAAGCCAGACTCATCTTTAAATTCAGTCAGCTTCTGGTCATCATTTCTGAAAAACACTCGCATAGACTCTCTAGGGGTGATCAGGGCGATGTCTGTCACACCGTCATTATTAAAGTCCTTGGTGATATAATGCGTAGGCTCACGCTTGATGCTGCCGAGCGGAATCTCAAAGTCTAAATCATTATCTGTTAGATTCTGAACATGCATCTTATAGCGCCTTCCAGTCTGCTCCAGAACGATGACTTCCTCATGTCCATCATCGTTCACATCGAGCGCGCTAGACAACAGAATAGATCCACTCATCTCTATATTCTTAGGGAAAGTAAATGCGTTTTTCTCATACTTCGCTATTCCTACAATGCGCTCCTTACCACTACAAATCAGCAGCGAATCCCTATCCTCACCCTTGATGCGGATTTTATCGATACTGCTGACTCCGCTGTAAGTTGCGTATTGTCTTGGTGGAAGATAACTCCCATTCTTCATATTCAAATAAAGGTAAAGTGAGGCTCCGTTTGGATCAGCCGCAGCCACATCGGTGAGTTTATCACCATTAAAATCTCCTGTGGTATAAACTGAAGAAAGTTTCCCAGCAGTAGGGACATGGAACATGTGAGCCTGGAGAAACGTATCTGTTAGAGCCTTGCTAGAACGTTTTTCTACAGACTGAATATCTATTTCAGCGAGATTTTTGCTCACCGTAGCCATCTGGATTGGCTTGCCCGAATCAGAAAATACTTCCCAGTCCGTGGAGCCAGCCTTCACTGGCACCGCGATCTCTGCACCGAATCTGCCATCCTTCTGCTGTAGGCGAAATCGCATCGCGTAAGGATGAAACTCTGAGAAATACACAATATCTAACAAGCCATCATTATCCACATCAGTCATCCTCAGCTTCTGCGCATCATCCACAGACACCGCATAAGAAACTGGAGCGGGTCGATTGCGCGTGCCATTACTGAAGAAGATCTGCACCTTCCCTTTATTCAATACCGCTAAATCTTGTTTTCCATCCTTATTAATATCCGCCACACTGAGCGTCCCGCCATACTCTAGCACCTTTGACTCATCATAACTCCAAGAGTCATCCCATTTGCCTTTTTCTGACTGAAATAAAACGGTTAGCTTCTTCGTCTTTCCTACGTAAACGATGTCAGTTTTTCCATCGCCATCGAAGTCTAACATATTCATGGAAAAGACAAACTCACCTAACAGAACCTGCTTACGCAAAAACGGAAGGTCACTATAAACAGGTCGTATATAAGAGCTCTCGATGTTCTCCTTCGCCTCCTTATTTAGCTCTTCTTCGGTGCGCTGATAGAGACACTCCAGCTTCATCTCCTTGTTATTGGCTACTAGCAGATCAAGCCTGCCATCATTATCCAGATCACCAGAGACCATCTCCTGAGTCTGCTGATCCAGCTCCATGATCTTAGGTCCTTTGAGCTGAAACTCTGCGGCAACAACAGAGGCAGTTAAAAAGCAAGTCAGAGTAAATATTTTTTTCATAGTAAAGGGGTTTTAAAAGAGCGTTATTTTTTCTCAATATTATTATAGCGAATGGGGCTGTCAGATGGATTATGGATGTAGGCATTCACATTTTTCATCACCGTTTTCACAAAGCTTGCCGGAGTAGAAAACCAGATCTCTTTGCTGTGAATCGACTTTGTTTTCTGAGTCACGATACCAATTAAACTCCCGTTCTCATCAAACACTGGACTACCCGTATCATCTGGACGCATCTTGATCCGGTACTGCTGATAAATAATCCCGTCTTCTTTTCCAAAGTATTCAGAGCGATTGATCAAGCCCGCTTCTACCTTCTTCCATGGTCTCTGCGCGGAGGTGGAAAAGGTGTAGGTTTTAGCATCTTTTTTCAGCTTCCGTTCATCACCAAACTTCGCATAGGCGAACTGCTTATCCTCCTTTTTTTCCTTTTTATCCGTCTCTATTTTCAACACAGCCAGATCAAATAGCGAGCTCTTCGCTACGATCGTGACCTTGTATTTCTTTCCATCATGAAGCGTGACCTCAAGCTCATGATTGTTAGAAACTAAATGATTATTAGTGAGTATGTATCCATCGGGATGGATGATCGTGCCTGAGCCTCTGTGCAGCTCGCTAACCACACGCACCACCGTTTTAGATGCATCTGCAGCGGAGATTTTTTTGCCTTCGTACTCAGAATAAATGAATCTCTCTAACAATGGCTCGCCTGAGGTAAGAGAAACCACAGACTTCTCCTGCACCTCTACCAGCTTTCCAGCGACCTCAAATTTATACACTTCTCCATCTCTAACAGGAGCTTTCTTCAGCGTGAAAATAGTGCCTTCTTTCAGTTCTAGCTGCCAAGTCTCCTCGGCATTAGATAGTAGCGAGAAAGAGGAAAATAGAGCTGCAAATACAAAAAATAGTTTCATCAAATAAGGCTATTTTTTTTGTGGTGAATAATCCTTCAGCTTAATATGAGAAAACCAGAAATTATCTTCCTGATAAAACTTAGAGATAAGAGAATAATTAAGATCGCTCACATCAGGAGCCTCCTCAGCATCTTCTCCATCACCAAGCTGCCTTTGCACGGCTGCTTCTGCGAAATGGCTATCTAAAATCATCTGCCCTAGATCCTGGTAGCTCATGGAGACTTCTTCATTCGGCATCGAGTCCCACATATCAGCTAGCGTCTTATGAGATGCTATATCTTTCCCTGGATTCTTGATTTGAGAAATAACGTGACGCCACATTTCATCCTCAGCAGTGATCGTCACTACAAGATAGTTATTCACCACAGCTCCGTAATAAGAGACTCCATCATCGCCTGACATTTGGTAAACTTTCTCTCCCATAAACTCATGAGTTTTCACTCCCGGAGACATTTCCTTCCCTTTCGCCATCATCTGATAGACTAGATCAGCATTCTTCACTTTTCCTACATAGATCTGAGAAGCTGCACGTTTCTCACTCAGCGCCGGATCAATGTGACCCGTCAATGTCACATAATAGGGTTCTAGATTCTCAAAGATATTAGTCTTCATCATCTTGTACATCTCTGGAGCTTGACCTTTCACCGTCATCAGACCCAAAGGAGAAACTTTCTTGAAGAGTGTCTCTAGCTGTAAGAAGTTCGCCTTGAAATCATAAGATGAAACACTCATCGACTTAAAGCTCTCAAACGCAAACTTAGGAATCTCCGGGATAAATTTATCATGCTGGAATAAGCCAGCCACGCCTTCCTGGCTTTTCACAGCGAAGCCAAACTTCATGTCTCCACCTTCCTCAGTCACTTTCGCTCCCCAGAAGCCATTATCAAATGCATCAAGGTGCAGGTCTTCTTCAATCGCCTTGCGGTTGATGAACAACTTTAACTGAGGCTGCTCATCGAGGAAATTTAACAAACTCGTTTCCTTATTTGCGATCAAGTGATTGAACATTTGATCAAAACGAACATACATTGAGATGTCATACTTCTTCAGCTTGTCAGCTACGTCCAGATACTTAGCACTTCCCGCAAGAGTCTTCTCCTTACTAGGAGCTTTCACTTTACCGATGTAGTCTTTTATGTCCTCCTCCTGCACGGTGACGATGAGAAGTTCATCCACTAATGTCATATAAACATTCTGGATTTCCTCCGCTTCTTCTCCTTCCTCAGCTTCCTCAGCATCTTCCTTCTGCTCGATGACGTAATAATTAACACCCTCAAACTCCTCAACCACGATCTCTCCCATCCCAAGAGATGATTTCTTAGCTAGCTTCAAGAGTTCATCCAGCTCCTCCTCAGTCGCTGTGCAGTCTATCGTCATTGCCATGCCAAAAAACTTTGGATCTAGAGACAGCCCGATAGCCTGAGAGTCTTCGGAATTTGTCGTCTCAGCATTCGGTCTCCCTATCCCGATATCAAGAATACCGAACGAAGCGCGATTGGTGCAATGCTTCATCAGAAATGCCTCTGTCGCTTCATTAAGCTCGTCCATTTCTTCTTCATCGTTCTCGCTGTCCATCAAGTATTTCTGAAACGCCTTGTGCTCAAAGAGCTTCGCGATCGGGTGCTCAGGATCTAACTTTGCCAGCCTCTCAATACTATCAACCCGCCCATAAAGCATCGTTGATTCTGGGTAGAGTGTTTCTAAATCTTTATCGTAAGCATGAAGCAAAGTACTGCATGACAAACCGATAACCGCTGAGTGAATGTATTTCTTGAACATATTTGATTTTTTATAGGGTTAAAACTAAGTTAAACTAGATTCTATCGCCACTTAGTGATTATCACCATCTTAGTTACAAATATCTAGTTTTACTAAAATTTGAGTTTAAAAGAAAATCTAGATCATATCCTTGCGGCGTTTTTCCTTCACCAACCTCTTGATAAAACTTTCCACGGTAAGGTTCTCAGTCGCTGGAAAGCGTTTAAACTCCTTACCCTCAGAATCTAGAAGCAGAATAAAGGGAAAAGCATTCACCTTATACTTCATCATTTGCTCCTTAGTTAATTTCTCTAATTCTGGATCACTCTTAGGGGCATCTAGCTTCACTAAGACATAGTTTTTCTGAGCCTCTGCAAGAAATTCTTTCTTGGAAAACACTTCCTTATCCATCTTCATACAGGGTGGGCACCAGTCAGATCCAGTGAACTCCACCATCACCAGCTTGCCTTCAGTCTTCGCCTGCTTCACACCAGCCTCTATATCTGTGAGCCATGGTCCCTTAGCGTTAGCCACAGAAATACCAACTACCATCAAGGCTACTAATAATACGTTTCTCAATATATTGATCATTCTCATAACTACCATAAAGCGTCATCACAAAGCGATTTCTTTTAAGAAAAATATTCTCCACCACCAAAAAAGACGAACACCCTTGCGAGTGTTCGTCTTGAAATTTTTTATGTGACCTTAATTTGATTACTGAAATGGAGGGAATTTTCCTTCCTTAATTCCAGCGATGCTCTCATCTAGCTTAGCGATGAATTCATCCACGCCGCGCTGACCTTTCATCTTGCCAACTTCAGTTTTTATACCCTCTAGCTGCTTCACTGCTTCATCATTCTTTCCTGCAAAGAAAAGCACGCGTGAATAAGCCACACGACCGAAGAAATCCTTATCTTCCGGAGTCTTATCAGCTGCGTAATGTGGCTCTAGCACTTTCGCAAAGGCTTTCACCTTATCGCTAGCCTCAGCTGTTGCGAATCCATATCCTAAGATTTGCGTGACCTTGGTATCCTTACCATACTTACCTTCAGTGATTTCCTTAAGGAGCAGAGCTTGTCCATCCCAGTCACCAAGCTGTTGGTTCGCTTGCCCGATGAGTCCAGCTGCATCTTTTTTGCCTTTTACATACTCGTCAGTCATTGCTGCTTCCTTGATGCCAGCCCAGTCCTGAGCCTGGAAAAGTCCCTGCATTTTCTTAGAGAACGCTTCCCTCTTTGCCAGCTCTTCAGCCTGCTTCTTTGCGAAGTCGTCAGCATTGAAATTTTCTGCCATCATCAGCTCAATCGTCTCCTCACTAAGTCCACCAGGATGTCCCTTGAAGATAATCTTGCCATCTCTGACAGCGAATGCAGTAGGGATACCATTTGTCTGTGACGCTTCGAGCCATGCTTTAGTGAATTTTGACTCCTTGCCACCTGAGTAAGCCACACGGTATGACATGCCGTCACCCTGCTTTTTCACAAATCCCTGCGCCTTATCAATGCCCTCTTCCCAGACATTCATGCCTACGATGACGAGCCCCTTTTCTCCATACTTCTTATGCAGATCGTTCATGTGAGGAATGATCGCTACACAAGGTCCACACCAAGTCGCCCAGCACTCTACGATGTAGAGTTTCCCCTTCTCATCCATGCTCTTCACCTCATCACCCTGCACCCATGTCACACCCTCTAGTGCTGGTGCCTTTGATCCTACTCCTAGGATCGCTGCTGGTTTAGCTGGTGCTGCTGGCTTTACTTCTGCTGCTGTATCTTGAGCCTGAGCTGCTCCGGTCATCGCAACGGTAGCCACAGAAGCCAGTGCGAGAGTTTTTACTTTTTGTTTTAGTTTCATAATTTTTTTATAGATTTGTTTCAAGGATAGGTCAGCGAGATATTCCCCGCCGCCATTCCAGCTATTCACCCTAGTAGCGTTTACGCTGCTTCATTCTATCTAAAGAAATGTCATTATTCACCGTCACTTCACTATTTCACAATTACCGCACTCTCCTGTTGACTGGATTTAAACCAAAAAAGTGGGCTAGAGAACGAATCTCTAGCCCACTCATGAAACTAAAATACTAGTTGTCTAAAATTACTTACGACGACGAAGGATAAGCGCAAGCCCACCAAGCCCAAGCAGTGCTGTTGATGATGGTTCTGGGATTGAGTTTATTTCTCCTGAGAAAGTGAAATCAATCAGTGATGAAGAAAAATTAGTGTTGCCATTATTTACTCCTCTTACGTCCTCTAGGATTGTAGTCATTCTTATCCCTGTTATTTCAGTGCCAGCAGCTAAACCAAAATCCGAATAATCTAAATCACCTGTCACAGTGAAGTTTTCATTGGGGTGAGAAGATACCCCAGAGGTCTGATCCGTACCAACACCAGTCACTGTATCTTTTCTATCCATCACATAAGTGCCTTGCCCTGATAGTCCATCTATCTCTGTATGAGAGGCGTAGGGGTTGATCGTAGGAGTTGCGGTGAATACATTACCACTAGAATCAAGAAGTTCGAAAATACTTACCTCCCAAGCCACTCCTTTAGAATTTGCAGAGGACACATCAAATGAAAAATCTGTAACACTGAGATGAGATCCGAATGTTAGTGTCAGCTGATTCACTATACGATCCCCTGTATTATTGGATGCAGGGGCACTATTAAAGCCATGATTTAAGCGATAACTTCCAGATGCCACCGTCCGGTAATCAAAGCTACCGCCTCCCATACTTGAGACCGCAATAGTAATGTCATCTAGGTCACCATTGAGGGCTACTAATTTAGTTCCTGTGGCATCGTCTAGCACATTATAACTTTGACTGCCACTGAAGGCCGTTTCAGATGTTGGGAATGCAGCTTCATTGAAATTTATATTATCAGCAAAAGATGCGGCGAAGGCAGTATTAAAAGTAACTGCCATGGAGAGGGTAGTAATTGTTTTTATGTTCATCAGGTATATTTATACATGAAAATTAAATATCATCAACATCTAATTTCATTAATCGAAAATACTACCTGCTAATACTAAGCCATTAATAGACGAAAAATGGGCTAGAGAATGAATCTCTAGCCCACTTATGAAACTAAAATATTAGTTGCCTAAAATTACTTACGACGACGCAGGATAAGCGCTAGCCCGCCAAGTCCAAGAAGTGCTGTTGATGATGGCTCTGG